>CAZZVQ010000054.1:0-31701 GCA_964657565.1 uncultured Acetobacteraceae bacterium | reverse complement strand
CATCATCAACCGCTACGGCCTGAACAGCGCCGGCATCGAGCCCTACGTCGCCCATCTCGCCGCCATTCCGCGGGGTCGCATACCCATCGGCGCCAATGTCGGCATCAACAAGGAGGGCGCCGACCCCGAGCGCGACTACCCGCGCCTCGTCGCCGCCGTGGCGCCCTATTGCGACTACGTCGTCATCAACGTCTCGTCGCCGAACACGCCCGGGCTGCGCGACCTGCAGGGCGAGGCGCGGCTGCGCGGCATCCTGGCCGCCATCGCCGACGCCGTCCCGGCGGGCCCGCCGGTCGTGCTGAAGCTGGCCCCGGACCTCGACGAGGCCGGGTTGGAAGCCGCACTCGAGACGGCTATTGCGCACGGTGTCCGCGGCGTGATCCTCGGCAACACGACGACCGACCGCCCCACCACCCTGCGCTCACCCGCGCGCGGCGAGACCGGCGGCCTGTCGGGACCGCCGCTGATGGCCCGCAGCACGAAGCTGCTCGCCCACGCGCATCGCTGTGTCGCCGGCCGGCTGACCCTGATCGGCTGCGGCGGCGTGGCCAGCGGGCGCGACGTCATGCGCAAGCTCCGCGCCGGTGCCAGCTTCGTGCAGCTCTACACCGCCTTCGCCTATGACGGCCCGGCGCTGATCACCCGCATCAAGCGGGAATTGCTGGCCGCGCTGGATGCAGAGGGCTTCAAAACGGCGGCAGAGGCGGTGGGGACCGCGCGATGAGGTTCCTCGACAGCTTCGCCGCCATCGCCGCCGACTACGACGGCTTCATCTGCGACCTCTGGGGCGTCATCCATGACGGCGTCAACCCGCTGGCCGGTGCGCCCGACTGCCTGCGCCACATCGAGGCCGCTGGAAAGCGCGTCGTCCTGCTGACCAACGCGCCCCGCCGCGCCGACGCGATCATCCGGCAACTGCGCAAAATGGAGATCGGGGACACCCTCTACGACGGCGTGATGAGCTCCGGCGAAGCGGTCCATCTCATGCTGCGGGACCGGCCCGACGCTTGGTATCGCTCGATCGGCACCCGGATGTTCTACATCGGGCCGGAGCGTGACCTTGCCGTGGTAGCCGGGCTGGACATCACCCGCGTCGACGACCCGGCCGACGCCACCTTCGTGCTCAACACCGGCCCCGACGACCTGGTCGACCCGGCCGCAGCCGCGGAGTGGGACCCGGTGCTCGCCCGCTGCGCCGAACACCGCCTGCCGATGATCTGCGCCAACCCCGACCTGGAGGTGATCCGCGACGGCGTCCGCGTGCTCTGTGCCGGCACGCTGGCGGTGCGATACCAGGAGATGGGCTGCGACGCCCGCATGCTCGGCAAGCCGGACCCGGCTATCTACGGCCCGGTGCTCGACATCCTGGGCCTTCCGAAATCCCGCGTGCTGGCGGTCGGCGACGCGCTGCGAACCGACATCGCCGGCGCCGCCGCCAGTGGGCTCGACAGTTGCTGGGTGCTCGGCGGCCTGCACGGCGACGCCCTCGCCGGTGACCACGAAGCCGTCGAGAGTGCCGCGGCAGCATCGGGCCTGGCGCCGGTCGCCGTGATCCCGAGCTTCGTCTGGTAGGCGCCCTATTCGGTGATGTAGTCCCGGGTGAGCGGTACCGCGGTTTGGCAGCGGGAGAGTTGGAGCTGCCACACCATGTGGCCGGTGCGGGTGAAGGCGAGCTCGGCGCCGGCGAGATAGAATTCCATCATGCGCAGGAAACGCTCGTCGTAGAGCGCGCGGATGGCGTCGCGGTGGTGCTCGAGGTTGTCGCGCCAGCGGGAGAGCGTCTTGGCGTAGTGGAGGCGCAGGATCTCGATGTCAGTCGCGATCAGACCGGAGCGCTCGAGCGGCGGCAGCACTTCGCTCAGCGCCGGCGAATAGCCGCCCGGGAAGATGTATTTGGCGAGCCAGGCGTTCGTCGCCCTCGGGCCGTCGCTGCGGCCAATGGCGTGGATCAGCGCGACGCCGTCCGGCGCCAGGCAGCGGCGGATCGTGTCGAAGAAGCTTTGGTAGTGATTGATGCCGACATGCTCGAACATGCCGACCGAGAGGATGCGGTCGAACCGGCCGGTCAGCGCGCGGTAGTCCAGCAACTCGAACCGCACCCGCTCGCTCAGCCCGGCCTCGGCCGCGCGCTGCCGGGCGACGCCCAACTGCTCCTCGGACAGCGTGATGCCGGTGACGTCGGCGCCGTAGTCGCGGGCCAGGGTGATTGCCGTGCCGCCCCAGCCGCAACCGATGTCGAGGACGCGCAGGCCGGGCCGGTCGAGCAGGAGCTTGTTGGCGATGTGCCGCTTCTTGGCGCGCTGGGCTTCGTCGATCGACTCGTCGCCGGTGCGGAAATAAGCGCACGAATACTGCCGGTCCTCGTCCAGCAGCAGCCGGTAGAACTCGCCGCTGAGGTCGTAGTGGTGGGCCACGTTACGCTTGGCGACGGGGGCCGGGTTGAACTGCTGTAGCCGCCGGCCGAGCCAGGCGATGCCGTCGCGGAGGGTCAGCACCGGTCCGCGCTGCCGCCGGTCGACGGCGAACAGGCTGTCCATGAACTCGAAGATGCTGCCCTCGAGCATGACGAAGCCGCCATCGACATACGCCTCGCCGAAGGCGAGCCCGGGATTGGCGACGATCCGCCGCGCCCATCGCCAGCTCTTCAGTTCGACGCGGAGGATGGGGTGGGCGCTGCGGACGATGAGACGTTCCGAGCCGTCGGGGAAGCGGAGCGTCAAGGTGCCGTGGGCCATGTGCTGGCCCAGCATCACCTCGACGATCCGTCTAACTAGTCGTGGCCGCTCCAGCGCCTGGAAGTCAGACGCTGCGTCAAGCAAAGCAGCAGCCTTTAGGACCGGTCGCCGCCAGCTTCGGCCAACGCCGCACCGAACTCGAAATCGTCCTCTTGCTCGACGTCTTCCTCGCCGGCCAGCCCGACCTGCTCGCCGCGAGCCTGCTTTTCGGCTTCCTCGACGCTGCGGGCCACGTTCACCGTCACCGTGAGGCTGACTTCCGGGTGCAGGATCAGGCGCACCGGGGTGAGCCCCAGCGTCTTGATCGGGTTTTCCAGCACGATCTGGTTGCGGTTCGTCGTCAGCCCGGCGGCGGTGCAGGCATCCGCGATGTCGCGGCCGGAGACGGAGCCGTAGAGGCTGCCGCTTTCGCCGGCCTGGCGGATGATGACGACCTTGAGGCCTTCCATGCGCTCGAGCAGGCGTTCGGCCTCCTCGCGGCGGCGGAGGTTCGTCGCCTCGAGCTGGGCGCGCTGGGTCTCGAACGAGGCCAGGTTCGCCTTGTTGGCGCGGAGCGCCTTCTTCTGCGGCAGCAGGAAGTTGCGGGCATAGCCGGGCTTGACGCGAACGACGTCGCCCATCTGCCCGAGCTTTTCGATCCTCTGAAGTAGGATCAGTTCAACGGCGGCCATGATCCCTCCTCAGGCGACGACGTAGGGGAGCAGGGCCAGGAACCGCGCGCGCTTGATGGCGGTCGCGAGCTCGCGCTGCTTCTTGGCGGACACGGCCGTGATGCGGCTCGGGACGATCTTGCCGCGCTCGCTCAGGAAGCGGGACAGCAGGCGGACGTCCTTGTAGTCGATCTTCGGCGCGTTCGGGCCGCTGAACGGGCAGCTCTTGCGGCGGCGGTAGAACGGACGGCGGGCGCCGCCGTCGCGGTCGCCACCACGGTCGCCGCCGCGATCTCCACCGCGGTCACCGCCACGATCGGCTCCGGGTCGGTCGGATTGGGGTCGGTCGGACATCGTGCTTATTCCTCCACCAGTTCGTCGCGATTACGGAACTCGGGCTCGCGGGCACGGAATTCCTCGCGGTCATCGAAGCCGCGCTTGCGGCCGCTCTCGAACCGGCCGGCCGGCTTCGGGCCACGGAAGGCGCGCTCGCGGTCGTCGGATTTGCGGGTCAGGATGGCGCTCGGCGCCTCCTCGAGCTCTTCGACACGGAGCGTCATGAAGCGAAGCACGTCCTCGTTGAGGCGGAGCAGGCGCTCCATCTCGGTGATGAAGGCGGGCTTGGCGTCGAGGCCGAGCAGCATGTAGTGGCCCTTCCGGTTCTTCTTGACCCGGTAGGCGAGGCTGCGCAGGCCCCAATACTCGCGCTTGGCTACACTGCCGCCATCGGCTTCGAGATCGGTGCCGATCCCGTCGGCGACAGCCTCGACCTGCTGCTGTGTCACATCGTTGCGTGCAATGAGCACGCATTCATAAAGCGGCATGATGTTGTCCCTTTGGCTGGAGTCAGCCCAAAACGGGCATAGCCGGGACGGATGCCACCATCCCGGCAGGGGAGGCGGCCTATACGCCGATCCGCCGGAAAAGCAAGCCTTATGCGGCCCTGACGCGGTCCGGGGCGCCCAGCAGCTCCAGGTCGCGGCCGGGCCGGCAGACCAACGTGCCGCCGTGCGGGACCGACTGCCAGTTGCCGCGGACGCCGTCGATCGGCTCGGATACCAACAGCAAGCCGCCGGGCATCGGCTTGTAATACAGCGAGGGCGGCCGCGCGTCGGTGGACCAGCGGAAGGCCCAGAGCGTCTCGCCGTCGGTGAGCGTCGCGGTGAAGCGCAGCGCGTCGGTGATGCCGGCGGTCAGCATCATGGCGGCGATCTCGGCGAAGGTGGTCTGCATGGCAGCCACCGGGTCGTGTTCGAGGCCGTTCCCGAGGGCGGCGAGGAAGATCGCTTCGCTGTCGGTGGTGCCGGTGCGGGCCGGATACAGCGCATCCGGGATCATCGCCTCGACCCGGCGCCGCACCTGCGGCCAGCCGCCGATCTGCCCGTTATGCATGAACAGGAAGCGGCCCTGGGCGAACGGGTGGCAGTTGGCCCGGCTGGTGGGCGTGCCGGTGGCGGCGCGGACATGGGCGAAGAACAGGCGGCTGCGGACCTGGGCGGCGATGCTGCGGAGGTTCTCGTCCGACCACGCCGGGCGGACGTCGCGATAGAGGCCCGGGATCTGCCGCTCGCCATACCAGCCGACGCCGAAGCCGTCGCCATTGGTTTCCGTCTTGCCTTCGGCGGCGTGCATCGATTGGTGGATCAAGCTGTGCGACGGCGCGGTCACGAGCGCCTCGAGCAGGATCGGCTCACCCTCATACGCGAGAAAGCGGCACATGGCGGGCTCCATCGATATGACGGAGACATTACAGCCGATGAGGGGCGTTTTTCTAGTGCGGCGTCTCAGCGAGGTGGTGGGCTGAAAGCCCACCCTAACGTGGCAAGCACCTTGTAGGGTGGGCTTCCAGCCCACCACCGCGGCCGCCTCGGGTTTGACACATCGGGCCGGTGGCGCAATACCGCCGGCATCAAGAACGGCCGCGTTGCGAGGCCGCCAATGAGGAAGTTCTCCGCCGATGCCCGTCCACGCGTTCCTCTTTCCTGGCCAAGGGAGCCAGAGCGTCGGCATGGGCCGCGCCTTGGCCGAGGCGTTCGCTGGCGCGCGCGAGGTGTTCGGCGAGGTCGACGAGGTGCTCAAGCGGCATTTGTCCAAGATCATGTTCGAAGGGCCGCCGGAGGAACTCACGCTCACCGAGAACGCCCAGCCTGCGCTGATGGCGATGTCGATGGCGGTGTTGCGCGTGCTCGAGCAGGAGGGCGGCTGGTCGCTGGCCGACAAGGCCGTGCTCGTGATGGGGCATTCGCTCGGCGAATACAGCGCGCTGTGCGCCGCCGGCACCTTCTCGCTGGGCGACGCCGCGCGTCTGCTGCAGCAGCGCGGCCAGGCCATGCAGCGCGCGGTCGCGCCCGGCGACGGCGCGATGGCGGCGATCCTGGGGGCCGAGGTCGCGGCGGTCGAGCCGATCTGCGCCGATGCCGCGGTGCTGCGCCACGAGGACGGGCACGAGGAGACGCAGACCGTGCAGGTGGCCAACGACAATGGCGGCGGCCAGGTGGTGATTTCCGGCCACAAGGGCGCGGTCGAGCGGGCCATCGCGCTGGCCAAGGAGCGCGGCATCCGCCGGGCCATGCTGCTGCCGGTGTCGGCGCCGTTCCACTGCGCGCTGATGCAGCCGGCGGCGGACACCATGAAGGACGTGCTTGGCGAGACCTCGATGTCGGCGCCGATCGTGCCGCTGGTCGCCAACGTGACGGCCGAGCGCGAGATGGAGCCCGGCGCGATCCGCGACCTGCTGGTGCAGCAGGTGACCGGGATGGTGCGTTGGCGGGAGTGCATGCTGGCGGCGGTCGAGATCGGGGTGACGAGCGTGGTCGAGCTCGGGGCCGGCAAGGTGCTGTCAGGGCTGGCCAAGCGGATCAACCCGGACCTGACGATCGCGTCGGCCGGGTCGCCGGAGGAGATCGAAGCGTTGTTGAAGGTGATCTGATGTTCCGGCTCGACGGTAAGTCCGCGCTGGTCACCGGTGCCTCCGGCGGGATCGGCGCGGGGATCGCCCGGGCGCTGCATGCGCAGGGCGCGAAAGTGGCGCTGTCCGGCACGCGGCGGGACGCGCTGGAGGCGTTGGCGGCCGAGCTGGGCGACCGGGCGGCGGTCTGTCCGGCCGATCTGCGCGAGCCCGGCGCGGCCGACGCGCTGATCGCCGCGGCCGAAGCCGCCTGCGGCCCACTGGCAATCCTGGTCAACAACGCCGGGCTGACCAAGGACGGCCTGGCGATGCGGATGAAGGACGAGGATTGGGCGATGGTGCTCGACGTCGATCTCGCCGCGCCGTTCCGCCTGGCGCGGGCGACGTTGCGCGGGATGTTGAAGCGTCGCGCCGGGCGCATCATCGGCATCGGCAGCGTCGTCGGCACCACCGGCAACCCGGGGCAGGCGAACTATGCGGCGGCCAAGGCCGGGCTGGTCGGCATGAGCAAGGCGTTGGCGCAGGAGGTCGGCAGCCGCGGCATCACCGTCAACGTGATCGCGCCGGGCTTCATCGAAACGCCGATGACCGATTCGCTGCCCGAGGAGCAACGGGCACGGTTGATCGGCGGGATTCCGCTCGGCCGCATGGGCGCCCCGGCGGACGTGGCGTCGGCCGCGGTATTCCTGGCATCCGACGAAGCGGCCTGGATCACCGGGACCGTGCTGCACGTCAATGGTGGGATGGCGATGATATAGAGCAAAACGGGCGTCATAGCGTGCTTCGCTGCCTTGGCGTGGCGTTGGGAACCATGATATGCGCCACGGCTTCCGGCGCGCCGTGCCGTGCGACGCCCAAAGACACATGCATATCGAACAGCGGAATCAGAGGATCAGATGAGCGAAGTTGCCGACCGGGTTAAGAAAATTGTCGTCGAGCATCTCGGCGTCGAAGAGAGCAAGGTCACGCCCGAGGCGTCCTTCATCGACGATCTGGGCGCCGACAGCCTCGACACGGTCGAGCTGGTGATGGCGTTCGAGGAAGCTTTCAGCGTCGAGATCCCCGAGGATGCCGCCGAGAAGATCGGCACCGTCAAGGATGCGATCGACTTCATCGAGAAGCAGAAGGCAGCCTAGAGTAACGAGGCCTGGAACGAGGGTGGTGACGATGCGGCGCGTGGTGGTGACGGGGATGGGTGTGGCCTGTCCTCTCGGCCTCGGCGTGGAACACGTCTGGTCGCGGCTGATCAATGGCGACAGCGGTATATCCGCGATCCAGGCCTTCGATACCAAGGAGCTGGCGTCGAAGGTGGCCGGGCAGGTCCCGGCTGGCTCGAAGGACCAGGGCAAGCTCGACATCGGCGAGTGGATCCCGGTCAAGGACCAGAAGAAGATGGACCGCTTCATCCATCTCGGCGTCGTGGCGGCGAGCCAGGCCGTCGAGGACAGCGGATGGGTGCCGCAGACCGAAGAGGACCGCTGGGCGACCGGCGTGATGATCGGGTCCGGCATCGGCGGTCTCGGCACGATCTACGAGGCGTCGGTGATGGTGCACAGCGGCAAGGCGCGCCGCCTGTCGCCGTTCTTCATCCCGTCCGCCTTGATCAACCTGGTGTCCGGCCACGTCTCGATCAAATTCGGCTTCAAGGGCCCGAACCACTCGGCGGTGACGGCCTGCGCCACGGGCGTGCATGCGATCGGCGATGCGGCGCGGCTGATCGGCCTCGGCGACGCCGAAATCATGGTCGCGGGCGGGGCGGAAGCGGCGGTCAACGAGCTCGGCATCGCCGGGTTCTGCGCCAGCCGGGCGCTGTCGACCGCGTTCAACGACCGCCCGCCGGAGGCGTCCCGCCCATGGGACCGCGACCGCGACGGGTTCGTCATGGGCGAGGGCGCCGGCGTGGTCGTGCTCGAGGAGCTCGAGCATGCCAAGGCGCGCGGCGCCAAGATCTACGCCGAAGTCTGCGGCTACGGCATGTCCGGCGACGCCCACCACATCACGGCGCCGTCCGAAGGCCATGACGGCGCCTTCCGCGCCATGCGGGCCGCGTTCAAGAACGGCAACCTGCAGCCGGAGGACGTGCAGTATATCAACGCCCACGGCACGAGCACGCCGCTCGGCGACGACCTCGAACTCGAGGCGGTCGAGCGCATGTTCAGCGACTCCGCCAGCACGGTGGCGATGTCGTCGACGAAATCGGCGACGGGCCATTTGCTCGGTGCGGCCGGCGCGGTCGAGTCGATCTTCTCGATCCTGGCGATCCGCGACGGCGTCGTGCCGCCGACGCTCAATCTGGACAATCCGAGTCGCGAGAGCGTGATCGACCGGGTGCCGCGGCAGGCGCAGGAGCGCAAGGTGAATATCGCCCTGTCCAACAGCTTCGGCTTCGGCGGCACCAACGCGAGCATTCTGTTCAAGCGCGCGGCGTAAGAGGGGGCGCGCATGCGCCTCCTGCTTGCCGGTATCGGGCTGGTGGCCGCGGCCACCGTTGGCGCCGGGTTCTACGCCGTCCATCTGTATGACGCGCCGGGGCCGCTCGCCGCCGATCGTGCCGTCGTGGTGCCGCGCGGCGGCATCGGCCAAGTCGCTGCCGTGTTGAAGGAGCAGGGCGTCATCCGCACCGCCTGGCAGTTCCAGGCGGCTGCGCTGGCGACTCGCGGCGCCGGCACGCTCAAGGCCGCAGAGCTCGAGTTTCCCGCTTCTGCCAGCCTGCATCAGGTGCTGACCGTGCTGCGCACCAGCAAGCCGGTGCAGCACAAGCTGACCATCGCCGAAGGGCTGACCGCGATCCAGGTCGCCGCCCTGTTCGCCCAGGCCGACGCGCTGGCTGGCGAGATGCCCGCCATTGCCGAGGGCAGCGTGCTGCCGCAGACCTACATCTACGAGCGCGGCACCGCCCGGCTCACGATCCTGGGGCGAGCCAGCCGGGCGATGGAGGCGGAATTGGATGAATCATGGTCGACCCGGGCGCCGGATCTGCCGCTCGCGAGCCCGCACGATGCGTTGATCCTGGCCAGCATCGTCGAGCGCGAGACCGCCAAGCCGGAGGAGCGGAAACTGGTCGCCGCCGTGTATCTCAACCGGCTGCGGCGGGGGATGAAGCTGCAATCGGACCCTACCGTCGTCTATGGCGCCAGCAACGGCGCCGGCGTGCTGGACCATGGGCTGACCCGGGCGGAGCTCGACGCGGACACTCCTTACAATAGCTACCGCTACGCCGGGCTGCCGCCGGGGCCGATCTGCATGCCGGGCCATGCCGCCATCGACGCCGCCACGCATCCGGCCGACAGCACCGACCTGTTCTTCGTGGCCGACGGCACCGGCGGACATTCCTTCGCCAAGACCGAGCAGGAGCATGCGCGCAATGTGCAACGCTGGCGGGCGTCCGAACGAGCCCGGCGGCCTTTGCCATGAGCAGCATCGCATGAACCTCGCCTCGATGACCGGCTTCGGCCGTGCCGAGGGCAGCGCGGCCGGGGTCGCCTGGGCCTGGGAGCTGCGCAGCGTCAACGGGCGCGGGCTGGAGCTGCGGCTGCGCATGCCGGCCGGGCTCGACGGGCTGGAGCCCGGCCTGCGCGACACCGCTTCGGCCTCGCTCAAGCGCGGCAACGTCAACGGCACGCTGACCATCCGCCGCGAGGACCGGCCGAAGATCGCCGTCGATCCCGAGCTGCTGGGCGAGTTGCTGCGGCTGGCCGCCGACGTGGCCGACAAGATCCCGGGCGCCCCGCCGCCGCGCGCCGAGAGCTTGCTGGCGCTGCCCGGCGTGCTGCGGGCCTCGGCGCCGGAGGAGGCGTGGAGCCCGGAATTGGTGGCGCAGGTCAAGCAGGGGTTCGCCACCGCGCTGGCGGGGCTGGTCACGGCCCGGCGCGAGGAGGGCGCCCGGCTGCATCGGCTGCTGGCGGCACAGCTCGAGGACATCGATGCACTGCGCCGGGCTGCCGTCGTTCAGGCGGCAGATCAGCCGGAGCGGCAGCGGCTACGGTTGATGGAGAGTTTGCAGGGGCTGCTGCGCGACCAGCCCGGCCTTCCGGCCGAGCGGATCGCGCAGGAAGTGGCGCTGCTGGCAACGCGGTCCGACGTGCGCGAGGAGCTGGACCGACTCGAGGCGCATATCGAGGCGGCGCGGGTGCTGTTGGCCGAGGCGGCGTCGGTCGGCCGGCGGTTCGACTTCCTGGTGCAGGAATTCGTGCGCGAAACCAATACCTTGTGCAGCAAATCGGCCTCGGTGCCACTGACGGCGACCGGCTTGCGGCTCAAGGCGGTGATCGAGCAGATGCGCGAGCAGGTCCAGAATGTCGAGTAGCCTGCGGTCACTGCCCCCTGGGCGACGGGGCGTGTGCCTGGTGATCGCGGCGCCCTCGGGCGCCGGCAAGAGCAGCATCACGCGCTCGCTCCTCGCGTCGGACCCGTGCCTCGAACTCTCGGTCAGCGCGACCACGCGGGCGCCGCGGACCGGCGAGCAGGACGGGGTGCACTACCATTTCCGCGCCCCCGAAGCCTTCGCCGTGATGGTGGCGCAGGGCGAGATGCTCGAATGGGCGACGGTGTTCGGTAACAGCTACGGCACGCCGCGCGCCGCCGTCGAGCGGGCGCTGCTGGCGGGTCGCGACGTGGTGTTCGACATCGATTGGCAGGGGCACCGCCAACTGCGCGCGGCGTTGCCGGGCGACGTCGTCAGCGTGTTCATCCTGCCGCCGACGCTCGCCACCTTGCGGTCACGGCTGGCGGCGCGCGGCGACGACGGGCCGGAGATCGCCCGCCGGATGCAGGCGGCGCGTGACGAGATCAGCCACTGGTCCGAGTTCGACCATGTGGTGGTGAACCAGGAGTACGACGCCGCGCTCGATGCGGTCCGCGCGGTGTTGCAGGCGTCGCGGACGGCGCGGACGCGCCAACCGGGGCTGTCGGCGTTCGTCGCCGGGCTCTGATCGCGCTCCGTCAGCTGTTTGGCAGCAGGCCGTGGCTGGCCAGCTCGATGGTGACGAGGTCGTAGCGGGACTGGAGCAGGCTGCGGGTGCCGCACTGGTGGTAGGCGATCCTCAGCTGCTTGGCGTCGGCGCTGATGCGGAGATAGCCGTAATCGTGGTCGTCGTATTTTTCGAGCTGGAGGTGGGTGGCCTTCACGGCGGGCTTGACTTCGAGATACGTGACGTCGGCGCCGTTCTCCGGCTCCTGCGCCGCCTGGCCGCGGGTGGCGCGGACCAGCGGGTTGACGTTGTGCCCGCCATTGCCGCAGACCACGAACGGAACCCGGCGCTCGCCGCCGGCGAAGGTCAGCGTGCGGGTGTAGCGCTGGTAGCAATGGGCGTGGGCGGACAGCCACGCGTGCGGGTAGACGCCGACTTGGCTGCAGATCTGGTCGATCTCGCGCAGCATGTCGGTGCTGCTGCCGTGGTTGCCGGCGGCCCCGGTCTTGTGCGGGGGAACGGAGTAGACGAAGGGCGGGTGATGCGTCGCGATCACCACGGCGCCGGCGTATTTTTCGGTTTTGATCCGCTCGAGTTGGGCGCGGAGGAAGCTGAGCTGATGGTCCGGCACGGCCGGCCATTGGCCGCCTTGGCTCGAGATGGTGCCGGGATCCTCGAGCGCGTTGCTGAACAGCGCGATGATGCGGATGAACGGCGCGTCGAAGGCGAAGTAGACGCCGGGCTGCGTCATGGCGGTGCGGTGGAGCGAGCCGGCTT
This sequence comes from uncultured Acetobacteraceae bacterium, assembly GCA_964657565.1. GTDB lineage: Bacteria > Pseudomonadota > Alphaproteobacteria > Acetobacterales > Acetobacteraceae > JAVVHH01. Next base: position 19,721 of record CAZZVQ010000054.1, on the reverse strand, counting down.
CCTTGGTGGTGGTGACCGCGGGCGCGCAGAAATTACGGCTGAACACGTCGAGCGGCGTATCGTCCGCGGCGGTGCCGGGAATGACGAACGAGTCGTGGTTGCCGGGAATGGCGATGATCGGGCCTGGATAGGCGCGATACGGCTCGTAAAACTGGTCGTAGTAGTAGCGGGCCTCGCCAAAATTATAGACGACGTCGCCGAGATGGAAGAAGAACGCGGCGCGGTTGCTCACCTCGGCGGTGTGCGCGTCGGTGGTGACCTGGTCGGCGACGCGCTGCTCGTTTTGATATCGCCGGACGTCCGAGGCGCCGGTGTCGCCGACCGAGTGGAACACGATGCGCCCGGATTGCTTGATCTGCTCGACGATGGCGGCGCCGGACGGGCCGTATGCGTCGGCCAGGGTGAACAGCGCGTCGTCGGCGACGCGGGATTTCTCGAAGCCGACGACCTGGGTCTTCAGCAGCGCCTGCACTTGCGCATAGACCGCGTTGTCCGACCCGTGCTCGGTGGCGAAACTGTCCTGGTCCGGCGAGGCAACCGGCTCGGCGAAGACGGGACGGACGGTGGGCCCGGGCGGGGCGGGCGTCAGGGGAGCGGGGGGCCGGGTGCGTTTCGCCATGGCGTCGACCTTTTGTCGATTGTGGGCGAGGAGCTAGGCCTTCGAGCCGCCACGCTCCACCGGCAATACGTTACAGTTTAGAGACAATTTGCTCAAGCGACAGGCCGGTCAGCGCCTCCGACCGGTCGAACAGCTTGGCCGCGGCGGCGGCGTCGGTGGCTTGCGGCATCATGCGGGCCGGGGCGACGGGGCCGCGGGTCTCGCCGAGGTTGGCCGGGCCGTAATAGAGGTCGGGATCGGCAGCCGGGTCGAGCGCGGCGTAGAGGATCGGCTTGGCGCCCTCGGCGGGGGACTGGCCGGCGAGCCGGAACGCCAGGTTGGCGAGCTGGGACTTGAGGCTCGGGCCGAGCCCGTTCCTCACGATCGAGGTGGCGCTCCATCCGGGGTGGGCGGCGATGCTGCGCAGATCCCAGCCGCGGGCGCGGGCGCGGTGATGCAACGCGCGGGCGAAGAGCAGCATCGCCAGCTTGCTCTGGGCATAGGCGCGGTAGGGCGAATACGACCGCTCGCCCTGCAGGTCGTCGAACGCGATCCGGCCGCCGCGATGGGCGAGGCTGCTGACATCGACCACCCGGCCACCGGGGCTTTCCAGCAAAGCGGGCAGCAGCCGCAGCGTGAGCGCGAAATGGCCGAGGTAGTTGGTGGCGAATTGCAGCTCGAAGCCGTCCACGCTGAGCCGCCGCTCCGGCACGGCCATCACCGCGGCGTTGTTGACCAGGATCCCGAGCGGCCCGGTCCACGCCGCGGCGAACGCCTCGACCGAGGCCAGGCTGGCGACGTCGAGCAGCTTGAACTCGGCATCGGCCGACGGCACCGCGCGGCGCAGCCGGTCCATGGCGGCGCGGCCCTTATCCGGGTTGCGCCCGGTCAGCACGACCCGGCGGCCCGCCCGCGCCAGGCCCTCCGCCGTCGCGTAGCCCAGGCCGCCGGTGGCGCCCGTAATGACCGCTGGCGGCTGATCCGTCAGCAATGCGGCGCCAGCTCGGTGAAGGCGGAGAGACTGCCGTGCATGGTGAAGTCGGAGAAGTTCATCATGAGGTCGTTGGCGACGCCGTTGCCGTAGTAGGTCATGCCGACTTCGTAGTCGGGGCTGCCGGACGGCTTGTCCTTGGACGCCTTGGCGTCGCGCTCGAAGAACGAGATGTGGAACTTGCCGCTATCCAGCTTGGCGAGCGCCGGATAGGCCGCGCTCGTGGTCGGTCCCCATGCGCCGATGACGATGAAGCTGTCCTGCGCGCCTTTGTCGCCGGTGCCGTCGAAGATGGGGAGCGAGAGGAATTTCTGGCCGGCCGTGGCAGCGGCGATGATCGCCTCGGTATGGGCCATCGAGAACACCGTGCCGGCGGGAAGCGCCACGTCCTTTTCGTCGGGGACCGTGTAGTGGACGTTGCCCGGGCCGCCCTTGCTCTCGAGCGTGGCGGTGCCCTCGACCTGTTCGGTCACCGCCGTGTCGGTGGTCTGGCGCATGCGGAACCGCATCGACAGGCCGTCCTTGGACTCCAGCGTCGCATAGTCGGAGATGAGCTCGACCTCCTGGCCATCGCGGTTGGTGATGTTCATGGCGAGCCGCTGCTGCGTCGCCCAACCTTCGCAGGCGTCGGCGACCTCGTAGTTCATCTGTCCGGTGGCGCCGGTGACGTCGCCCCGCGAGGTGTCGAGCGACAATTTATAGACGGCACGGTGCGCCGCCATGGGGACGGCCGGTTCGGCGGCGAGGGCCGGCGTGGTGGCGAGGGTGGCCAGCGTAAGAAGCAGAGGGCGCAGGCGCATCCGCGTGTTCTCCAGAGATCGAGGCTCGACATAGGCGCACCGCCGCGTTCGTGCCAGGGCCCGCCAGGAGTGTTATGTTGCGTCGCCCGCTCCGGCGCTTACATTCGCTGCCATGATCGACCTCTCCATACTGCTCGACCGGGCCTCCGTGTCCGACCTACGTGACCCGGCGCCGGCGGCCGGCGATCTCGACCTCATCCTCCAGGCCGGGCTGCGCGCGCCCGATCACGGCAAGCTGCGGCCCTGGCGATTCGTGCTGATCCGCGGTGCGGCGCGGGCGGCCTGGGCGGAGACGATCGTGGGCGCCTTGAAGGCGCGCGAGCCGGACGCGCCGGAGAAAGCGATCGAGAAGCAGCGCAACCGGGTGCTGAATGCGCCGCTGATCATCGCGCTGGGCGTCAAGCTGCAGCACGGGCACAAGATCCCGGAGATCGAACAGATGTTGTGCGTGGGCGCGGCGGCGATGAACATGCTGAACGCGATCCACGCGCTGGGCTATGGCGGCGTGTGGCTGACGGGCGCGAACGCGTTCGATGACCGCGTGGTGACCGCCCTGGGGCTGGAGGCTGGCGACAAGCTGGCCGGGTTCTTGTTCGTCGGAACGCCGATCGTGGCGCCAGCCGTGCCGCGACGGCCGGCCGTAGCGGATCACACGATCGAATGGGCCGGCGTGCCGGCGCTGGTGTAGCTCGTCTTCCCGGGCTTGACCCGGGGATCCAGGGCGGCAAGCGCGATCTTTTGGCGCGGTGGATCCACGGGTCAAGCCCGTGGATGACGGTTTAACGTGAGGCGAGCGACGCCAGGTTCTTTTTGATTCGGGCGACCGGATCGTCCTTTGACGGCGAAAATCGCTCGCCGGTGATGGTTTCGAACGCCTCGGCGTAGCGCTGGGCGGTCCGAATGATGAGGTCCTTCGGAATTTCGGGGATGTCGTCGCGGTAGGGGTCGCAGCGGGCGGCGACCCAGGCGCGGACGAAATCCTTGTCGAAGCTCTCCGGCGCCTCGCCGCGCTCGAACCGGTCGGCGTAGCTGTCGCTGCGCCAGAAGCGGCTGCTGTCCGGGGTGTGGATTTCGTCGGCGAGCACGACGGTGCCATCGGCGGTGGTGCCGAACTCGTATTTGGTGTCGGCCAGGATCAGGCCGCGCGCGGCGACCATCTGCTGCCCGCGAGCGAACAGGGCCAGGGCGTAGGCGCAGACGGCATCGTATTGCGCGGCGCTCATCAGCGCGCGGTCGACGATCTCGGCGCGCGAGAGCGGTTCGTCATGGGCGCCCTGCTCCGCCTTGCTGGTCGGCGTCACGATCGGGGTCGGCAACGCCTGGTTGTCGCGGAGCCCGTCCGGGAAGGTCATGCCATACATCGAACGGACGCCGGCACGGTATTGCGTCAGGATCGAGGTGCTCGTGGTGCCGGCCAGGTAGCCGCGGACGACGAACTCCACCGGCAGGATCGTCAGGCGCTGGCCGACGACCACGTTGGGGTCGGGATACTCCGTCGCCCAATTGGGGCAGATGTCCGCGGTGTGCTGGAACCAGTAGCGCGCGGTCTGGGTGAGGACCTGGCCCTTGTAGGGGATGGCGGCGAGGATGCGGTCGAAGGCGCTGAGCCGGTCCGTCGCCACCAGGACCCGGCGCCCATCCGGCAGGTCGTAGTTCTCCCGCACCTTGCCACTGCTGTGGTTCGGCAGATCGAGCGTGATGGCATCGATGACCGGCGGATCGATGAGGAGGGCGTCGTCCATGCGCGTGTTCTAGCCGTCTCGCCTCGATTTGTCGCCCGCGCGCGTCTCCTTCGCACATGCAGCGCTTGAGAGCGGCGCCGACCGCCTCTATTTGCACGGTCATGTCCAACCTGAACCACGAAACCGTCACCGCCGTCCGGCACTGGACCGACCGGCTGTTCAGCTTCACGGCGACGCGCGACCCCTCGTTCCGCTTCCTGGCCGGCCAGTTCACCATGATCGGCTTGCCGGTCGACGGCAAGCCATTGCTACGCGCCTACAGCATGGCGTCGGCCGTCTATGACGAGCAGCTCGAGTTCTTCAGCATCAAGGCGCCGGACGGCCCGCTGACCTCGCGGTTGCAGAACATCAAGGTCGGCGACCAGATCCTGGTCGGCCGCAAGCCGGTCGGCACGCTGGTACAGGACAGCCTGACGCCCGGCCGTACTCTCTATCTGTTGGGCACCGGCACCGGGCTGGCGCCGTTCGCGAGCATCATTCGCGACCCCGACATGTATGACCGGTTCGAGCGCGTGGTGCTGGTGCATGGCTGCCGGCTGAAGGCCGAGCTCGGCTACGGCCAGGAGCTGGTCAACGAGTTGCCGCAGGACGAATTCCTCGGCGAGCTGGTGCAGCAGAAGCTGACCTACTACCCGACCGTGACGCGCGAGCCGTTCGAGCACCAGGGCCGCATCACCGACCTGTTCGAGAGCAACAAGCTGACCCAAGATCTCGGCCTGCCGCCGCTGGGTCCGCAGGACGACCGGGTGATGCTGTGCGGCAGCGAGGTGTTCCTGGCCGACATGGTCGCGCTGCTGAAGCGCCGCGGCTTCGAAGAAGGCAGCGCGCACACGCCAGGCTCATTCGTGGTCGAAAAGGCGTTCGTCGAGAAGTAGCCGCCTCCCCTACCGCCCGTTACCCCCCAGCAGCGACCGGCACGCCGCCTCGACGTCGTCCACGGTCAGCGCCGCCATGCTCGGCTGATCCGCCTCGGCCCAGATCGCCCGCGGTCCGGCCGGCGCCATCTCGGCCGCCCGGTCGCGCGTCGTGCCGCAGAGCCCGACCGTCGGGGTTCCGGTCGCGGCGGCCAGGTGCATCAAGCCGCTGTCGTTGCCGACGTACAACGCGCAGCGCCCGATCACGGCGGCGGCCTCCGGGATGGTCAGCGCGCCGCGCAGATCGATCGCGCCGGGCAGGCACGCGAGCGCCGGGGCCGCCATGTCGCGTTCGGCCGCACCGGGACCGGCGAATACGGCCGGCACCGCGCCGGGCAGCAACCCGGTCGAGAGCCGCTCGAACAATGCCCCGAACCGTTCCGCCGCCCACACTTTCGGCGCCCAGTTCGCGGTGACGCCAAAGCCGATCACCGGCCGGTCCGCCGGGAGCAAGGCGGCAGCCCGGTCACGGTCCGCCGGTGCGGTCCACGTGACCGGGAGCGGGGCCGGGTCGATGCCCAGCATGGCCGCATGCTGCTCGAACATCCGCCCGGGCCGTTTGCGCCGCACGACCCGGCGCTTGGCCGGGATCAGATAACCCAGCGCCGAGCCCCGCACGTCGACCACCAGGTCCCACCGGGTGAACGCCACGGCGCGCCACAGCTTCGGCCAGTGGGAGTCGTTCCTACGCTTGTCGAAGACGATGATCCGCTCGAGCTGCGGCATGCGGGCATAGACCCCGACCGCGGCGGGACCACAGGCGATCGTGAACCGGGCGGCGGGGCGGGTCCGGATGAGGTGATCGAGGATGCCGCAGGTGATCACGGCGTCGCCGAGGCGGTTGGCTGAGACGAACAGGATGCGCACGTGCTCGCCGTGCCACAGGGCGGGGGTGTCGGCAATCGTCCCCGATCTTATCCACAGCCGTCCCCGTGTACCACAGTTGTCCACAGGCTCGCTCTGGGCGATGATCGGCTATGCTGCCCCGAGCATGAACGCCTTCGATTCGCCGCTGTCCGGACTATCGCAGCGCCAGCCCCCGTCCAACGACCGCGCCGAGATGGCGCTGTTGGGCGCGCTGCTGGCCAACAACAAGGCCTACGAGCGGGTCAGCGAGTTCCTGGCGCCGGACCATTTCGTCGACCCGGTGCACGGCCGGATCTACCAATCCATCGCGCGCCGGGTCGAGGCGGGGCAGTTGGCCGACGCCATCACGCTCAAGGCCGAGTTCGAGCATTCCGGCGCGCTCGAGGAGGTCGGCGGCACCGCCTACCTGGCGCAGCTGCTCACCGCGATGGTCGGCATCATCAACGCCGGCGAGTACGGGCGCGCGATCCACGACGCCTGGATCCGCCGCCAACTGATCGAGATCGGCGAAGTCGTCGTCAACAACGCGTTCGGCGCGCCGGGCGAGCTGGACGGCAAGGCGCAGATCGAGCTGGCCGAGAGCGAGCTGTTCCGCCTGGCCAAGGATGGCGGCAGCCCGAGCGGCTTCGTGACGTTCGAGTCGGCGCTGACCGAGGCAATCCGCGGGGCGGAGCGGGCGTTCAAGAATGCCGGCCATGTCAGCGGCCTGTCGACCGGGCTGCGCGACCTCGACAAGAAGACCGGCGGACTGCACCCGTCCGACCTGGTGATCCTCGCCGGCCGGCCCGGCATGGGCAAGACGGCGCTGGCCACCAAGATCGCCTTCGGCGCCGCACGCGCCCTGCAGCGCGACGCGCAGGAGAAGGGGCCGGACACGGTCGCCAAGGGCAGCGTGGCGATCTTCTCGCTGGAGATGAGCTCCGAGCAGCTCGCCACCCGTCTGCTGGCCGAGGAGTCCAGGGTGTCAGGCGACCGGATCCGGCGCGGCGAGATCGGCCAGAAGGATTTCGACCGCTTCATCCAGGTCAGCCGCGAGATCGCCACCCTGCCGCTGCATATCGACGACACCCCGGCGCTGTCGCTCTCGGCCATGCGCACCCGCTGCCGCCGGCTGCAGCGGACGCAGGGGCTGAACCTGGTCGTCGTCGACTATCTGCAGCTCATGCGCCCCAGCATCGGCACCAAGCAGGAAAACCGGGTGCAGGAGATCAGCCAGATCACCCAGGGCCTCAAGGCGCTGGCCAAGGAGATGGCGATCCCGGTGATCGCGCTGTCGCAGCTCTCGCGCGCGGTCGAGAGCCGCGAGGACAAGCGGCCGCAGCTCGCGGACCTGCGCGAGAGCGGGTCGATCGAGCAGGATGCCGACATGGTGATGTTCATCTACCGCGACGAATATTACCTACAGCAGCGGGCGCCCAAGCAGATGGCGTTCAAGACCGAGGACGAGTTCCAGGGCGCGCTCGACAAATGGCAGCGCGACATGGAGACGGTGCACAACCGCGCCGAACTGCTGATCGAGAAGCAGCGGCATGGGCCCACGGGCAAGATCGACCTGCTGTTCGAGGGCGAATTCACCCGCTATGCCGACCTCGATCTGCATCACGATGACGATTTCCCTGGGGCTCGAGTTGGGGGACCATCGACGCCACTCCGCTTGACTTCGGACCCCTCGGTTGGACGCCCTAATTTCGCACCTGCGCATGAGAACGAGAAAACTCCTCGCCGGCCGAAATAGCTGCGGGTTTTGACCTCGCGCCCTTCCGGCTGGTAGGGCATCGCCCCGATGAACCTTTCTCCTCTGGATGCGGTGGCCGCCGTCGGGCGCGGGACGCTCGGCGCGGTGCGCGGCACGGGTGCGGCCGCGTTGTTCGCCGGGCTCGGCCTCTCCCACCTCGTGCGACCGCCGTTCTATTGGCGCATGTTCCTGCGCGCCTTTGTCGAGTTCGCCTATTTCAGCCTGCCGGTGGTGGCGCTGACGGCGGTGTTCTCCGGCATGGTCATCGCGCTGCAATCCTATACCGGCTTCTCGCGCTTCAACGCGGAGAGCGCGGTCGCGTCCGTGGTCGTGCTCTCCGTGGTGCGGGAGTTGGCGCCGGTGCTGGCGGCGTTGCTGGTGGCCGGCCGGGTCGGCGCGGCGATGGCAGCCGAGTTGGGCACGATGCGGGTGACCGACCAGATCGACGCGCTGACGACGCTGTCCACCAACCCGGTCAAATACCTCGTCACCCCTCGCCTGCTGGCGGGCGTGCTGGCGCTGCCGCTGCTGGCCGTGGTGGCCGACATCATCGGCGTGGCCGGCGGCTTCATCGTCGCGACGGTCAAGCTGGGCTTCAGCGGGCATCTCTATTTGACCAGCACCTTCGACATCCTGACGACGTCCGACATCGTGGTCGGGTTGGCCAAGGCGGCCGTGTTCGGCTTCGTCATCGCGCTAATGGGCTGCTATCACGGCTACAACAGCAAGGGCGGGGCCGAGGGCGTCGGTGCGGCGACGACCAGCGCGGTGGTGTCGGCGAGCATCCTGATCCTGGCGTTCGACTACGTGATGACCGAACTGTTCTTCGCGCGATGAGTTCTGCCGTGCCGAAGATCCGGGTGCGCGGGCTGATGAAGGCCTTTGGCAGCAAGCAGGTGCTGGACGGGGTCGATCTCGACGTGGCGGCGGGCACCTCGATGGTGGTGATCGGCGGGTCCGGCACCGGCAAGTCGGTGCTGCTGCGCTGCATCCTGGGTCTGATCGAGCCGGACGCCGGATCGATCGAGATCGATGGCGTGGATGTGCTCCGGATGGACCGGCACGACCGCGAGGCGGTCAATGCGCGCATCGGCATGCTGTTCCAGGCCGGCGCCCTGTTCGACAGCCTGACGGTGTGGGAGAACGTGGCGTTCGGACTCCTCGCGCGACAGAAGCTCGCCCGTCCCGAGGCGCGGCGCCGGGCCGATGAGGTGCTGGCGCAGGTGGGCCTCGACCCGAGCGTGGGCGACCTGGCGCCCTCCGAGCTGTCGGGCGGCATGCAGAAGCGGGTGGGCTTGGCCCGCGCGATCGCGGCGCAACCGGAGATCCTGTTCTTCGACGAGCCGACGACCGGTCTGGACCCGATCATGGGCGCGGTGATCGACGGACTGATCGTGGACTGCGTCAAGCGCCTGGGCAGCACGGCCATTGCGATCACCCACGACATGGCCAGCGCCACCCGGATCGGCGACCGCGCCGCGATGCTGTTCGCCGGCCGGATCGTCTGGGAGGGCCCGGCCGCCGACGTGATGGCGAGCGGCAACCCGATGGTCGACCAGTTCACCCACGGGCGGCGCGAGGGGCCGATCCAGATGCAGTTGCGGCGGTGATGGTGTAAGGTCGGGCGATGAACGAGATCAGGCGAATTGTTTCCGCGTCTGAAGAGATCGCCACGATCCGTGCGATACTCGAACAAGAACATGTGCCCGCCTTCGTCACGGGCTACGACGTACGCCTCGGAGAGTTCGACGGGGAGCCTGCTATGTGGATCACCGTCCACACGACCGGACTATACGGTGGTGAGGCCTGGCTGAGCGATGCGAAGAAGGTAGCCGCCGTTCACCACCAACTCCACGAAGCCTTGCAAGAGCATCATCCACAGCGCTACCCATATTTCCGCGCTGGCTAGCGAGCATCGTCAAAGCCTGATGTCTTGATCGGACCAGATGATCTCCTCGACCTGGCAGCCTTCGATCTTGCCTTGATCCGCTCGGAAGCATCGGCCCGTCGTGCCGTTTCTGCCGCATATTATGCGTTGTTTCACGCCTTTGCCCAGGCCGGTGCAAAGCTGGTTACCGCACCGGCAGATGTGCAAGCCCGGCTGGTGCGCTCCTTCGATCATGGTGCGATGCGGTCGATGGCGGACGAAGTCGAGCGACGGGCGCGAGCGAAGGAAAGCGTCGACCCCAGACTCGTTCTGGTAGCGCGCACCCTGAAAGTGCTGCGCGAGACCCGAGAAGTCGCCGACTACGATCTCGCGGCGACGCTCTCATGGGATTTGGCGGCCGTATCGGTCGCGAAAGCGATCGAAGCCGTAGCCCTGTTGAGACAAGTCGAATCCGACCCGGCGACCGCCGAATATCTGCTGATGCCGCTGCTGCGCGACCGCAACCGACGTGGCTAAACCAGCCACCCGCTACGTCTGCCAGAATTGCGGCGCCGCCTACCCGAAATGGGCCGGCAAGTGCGACGCGTGCGGCGAGTGGAACACTCTGGTCGAAGAAGTGGTCGAGAACCGGCCCGGCGCGCCCGCGCCCAAGGCCGGCAGCAAGCGGGTGGCCTTTGTCGGCCTAGAGGGGGCCGCTGCGCCGCCGCCGCGCGAGATCGTCGGGATCGCGGAACTGGACCGCGTGCTCGGCGGCGGGTTCGTGCCGGCGTCGGTCGTGCTCGTCGGCGGTGACCCCGGCATCGGCAAGTCCACCCTCATGCTGCAAGCCGCCGCCACGCTGGCGCGGGCCGGCAAGCGGGTGCGCTACGTGTCCGGCGAGGAATCCGTCGATCAGGTGCGGCTCCGCGCCCGGCGACTCGGCCTGGCCGACGCGCCGCTCGAACTCGCCGCCGCCATCAACGTGCGCGACATCGCCGCCACGCTCGAGGCCGAGCGCGACATCTGCCTCGTCGTCATCGACTCGATCCAGACCATGTGGCTCGACACCGTCGAGAGCGCACCGGGCAGCGTCAGCCAGGTGCGCGCGTCCAGCTTCGAGCTGATCCGGCTGGCCAAGGCGCGCGGCTTCTCGCTCGTGCTGGTCGGGCATGTGACCAAGGAGGGCGCCATCGCCGGGCCGCGCGTGCTGGAGCACATGGTCGACGCGGTGCTGTATTTCGAAGGCGACCGCGGCCACCAATTCCGCATCCTGCGCGCGGTCAAGAACCGGTTCGGCGCCACCGACGAGATCGGCGTGTTCGAGATGACCGAGGGCGGGCTGGCCGAGGTGCCGAATCCCTCGGCCCTTTTCCTCGCGGAACGCCGCGGCAACATCGCCGGCTCGGCCGTGTTCGCCGGGCTGGAGGGCACGCGCCCGGTGCTGGTCGAGGTGCAGGCCCTGCTCGCGCCCAATTCCGGCGGCTCGCCGCGCCGCTCGGTCGTCGGCTGGGATGGCGGGCGGCTGAACATGCTGCTGGCGGTGCTCGATGCGCGGGCCGGGCTGCGGCTGTCGGGGTCGGACGTGTATCTCAACGTGGCCGGCGGGCTGCGCGTCAATGAGCCGGCGGCAGACCTCGCGGTGGCCGCCGCCCTCGCCTCGGCCGCCACGGAGACGCCCACCAGCGCCGGCGTGGTCTACTTCGGCGAGGTCGGCCTCTCCGGCGAGGTCCGCCAGGTCGCCCAGGCCGAAGCCCGCCTCAAGGAAGCGCAAAAACTCGGGTTCAGCCGCGCCTGCCTGCCGCGGCGGCTGAGCGGACGCAGGCTGGTGGCGCCGGACGGGCTCGTGGTGGACGAAATCGGGCATCTCACCGATCTCGTCGGCGCTTTCTCGGGCAAACAGGGCAGCCAATAATTGCTCAACCGCGGCACGCCGCGTATAGGGGCCCCGAACATCATGGCAGTTCGATGAACTGGGTGGACCTCGTCGTCCTTGGGGTAATCCTGATCTCGGGCTTCCTAGCGTTTGCGCGCGGCCTGGCGCGGGAGGCGCTCGGCCTCGGCGCCTGGGCCATCGCCGCCTTCGTCGCCAGCCCGCTCGGCGTGTTTCCGCTCGTCCAGCCTTGGGCACGCCTGCAAGTCAAAGATACCGCGCTGGCCGACACGCTCGCCTTCATCGGCGTGTTCGTCATCGTCTTGGTCCTGCTCTCGCTGCTCGCCGGCGCCATCGCCAGCGCCGTGCGCGGCTCGATGCTCGGGGGCCTTGATCGCACGTTGGGGCTGGTATTCGGCCTGCTGCGGGGTGCGGCGCTGGTCTGTATCGCCTATATCCTGATCGGGCTGGCGATTCCCGTGGATCAATGGCCCGTTCCCATCATGGAGGCTCGCTCGTTGCCGTTCGTCTACCGCGGCGCGGCCTGGGCTTCCGACCATATGCCGCCGGGCTTCCGGCCGGCCGTGGCGGTGCCGTCAGGCCGGCCGACGAGTTCGGCGGAGCTGCTGCACGCCAATCCGGTGGGCCGAGCTCTCGGAGCCCGGCCCATGCGCGAGTAGGAGATCGATCGTGTCGCAGACCTTTGACCCGATGGGCGACGAGACGGACGACGACAAGCTGCACGAGGAGTGCGGCGTCTTCGGCGTTTGGGGGGTCAGCGACGCCGCGGCCGTCACCGCGCTCGGCCTGCACGCCCTGCAGCATCGCGGCCAGGAAGCCACCGGCATCGTCTCCTATGACGGCCGCCGCTTCCACAGCCATCGCGGCCTCGGCCTCGTCGGCGACAACTACAGCGACGCCAAGGTCATCGCCGGCCTGCCCGGCCCGTCCGCCGTCGGCCACAACCGCTACGCCACCACCGGCGACACCGTGCTGCGCAACGTGCAGCCGCTCTACGCCGATTTCGAGTTCGGCGGCTTCGCGGTGGCCCATAACGGCAACCTGACCAACGCCAACCAACTGCACCGCCAACTGGTCCGCCGCGGCTGCCTGTTCCAGAGCACGACCGATAGCGAGGTGTTCGTCCACCTGATCGCCATCTCGCTCTACTCCACCGTGGTCGACCGCCTGATCGACGCGCTCAAGCAGGTCGTCGGCGCCTACTCGCTCGTGGCGCTGTACAACGAGGCGCTCATGGGGGTGCGCGACCCGCTGGGCGTGCGTCCGCTGATCCTCGGCCGCATCGGGCGTGAGGGCACCGGCGGCTGGGTGCTGGCCAGCGAGACCTGCGCGCTCGAGATCGTCGGCGCCCATTTCGTCCGCGACGTCGAGCCCGGCGAGATCGTCGTCATCAACGACCAGGGCGTGCGCAGCATCAAGCCGTTCGGCGCCACCAAGAGCCGGTTCTGCGTGTTCGAATACATCTACTTCGCCCGCCCCGACTCCAAGATGGAATCCATGCCGGTCTATGAGGCGCGCAAGCGGATCGGCGCCGAACTCGCCCGCGAGAGCGGCGTCGAGGCCGACGTCGTCGTCCCGGTGCCCGATAGCGGCGTCCCCGCCGCGATGGGCTACAGCACCCAGAGCGGCGTGCCGTTCGAGCTCGGCATCATCCGCAACCACTATGTCGGCCGCACCTTCATCGAGCCGACCGACAACATCCGCAATCTCGGCGTCAAGCTGAAGCACTCGGCCAACCACTCCGTGCTCACCGGCAAGCGCGTCATCCTGGTCGACGACAGCATCGTCCGCGGCACCACCAGCCGCAAGATCGTCGAGATGGTGCGCGCCGCCGGGGCCGCCGAGGTGCACATGCGCATCTCCTCGCCGCCGACCACCCATTCCTGCTTCTACGGCATCGACACGCCCGAGCGCGGCAAGCTCCTGGCCGCGCGCCACACGGTCGACGAGATGGCCGCCATCATCGGCGCCGACAGCCTGGCCTTCATCTCGCTCGACGGCCTCTACCGCGCCCTCGGCCAGACCACCCGCGACCCGGCCCGCCCGCATTTCTGCGACGCCTGCTTCACCGGCGACTACCCGATCGCGCTGACCGACATGAAGGACAACGCGGACAAGCAACTCAGCCTGCTGACCGAAAGCTGATGGACCAGAAAGTCGCTCTGATCACCGGTGCCAGCCGCGGCATCGGGGCCGCCGTCGCGCACCAACTCGCTCGCGCCGGGATGCATGTCGTCCTCACCGCGCGCACCGAAGGCGGCCTGGCCGAGCTCGACGATGCGATCCGGGCGGAGGGCGGCAGCGCCACCCTGCTGCCGCTCGACCTGCTGGACGGCGCCGGGCTCGACATGATCGGGCCGAGCATCTTCGACCGCTTCGGCCGCCTCGACGTCCTGGTGCACAGCGCGGGCGCCCTCGGCAAGCTCACCCCGGTGGCGCATATCCTGCCGGCGGATTGGAACTCGGTGGTCGGCGTCAACCTCGCCGCCGCCTGGCGGCTGATCCGCAGCTGCGACCCGGTCTTGCGCGCGGCACCCTCGGGCCGGGCCGTGTTCCTGACCACGCACCGCGCCGCCGAGCCGCGCGCCTACTGGGGCGCCTATGGCGCGACCAAGGCCGCCCTCGACCATCTCGTGCTCACCTGGGCGCATGAAGTCGCGACGACGGCGCTACGCGTCAACCTGGTCGACCCCGGCCCGGTCGCCGGCCGCATCCGCACTGAAGCCTTCCCTGGCGAAGACCCCAGCGCCTTGGCCAAGCCGGACGATGTCGCCCCCGCCATTGCCGCACTCTGTAATGAGCTGGAGACCCGGCACGGCCAGATCATCTCCGTTGCGCCTGCCCACCCTCGGAAACCCTCGTAGGGTGGGCTTTTAGCCCACCACGGGCCAGCCCGCGCGTCGAGTTCAGACCAGGCAAAGCTCCCGCAAGTTCCGCAACACTTCCGGCGGTAAACCCTCAAGACCGGATGCCGCAGTCGCTCGCGTGTCAGCCGGCGCCGCCGCCGGCTGCAGGTACCGCCACCCCTGGAACGGCCGCATTCGGACCGGCGAGACCCGGATCAAGACGGGTTCCACCTCGATCCGCGCACAACTCGAGCCGTCATCATAGGTGTCGGCCTCGATGGTGATGATCGGCTGCCGGGCCGAGAGCAGGCCCGCGACAACCCAATACAGCGAGCCAGCGCCGACGACGTCGTCCGCGCGCTTGGGAAAGCTGCGTGTCCACACCTGCATCCCGGCTCCCGCCAGACGGCGCGCCTCGATCCGGTCCTCGAACGCCTCGAGGCTGGGGACGCCGACCGCGAGCTTCATCATGTGGACGGGAGAAGAGGGTCCGGCGCGAAGTGGCATCGCCGATTAAGATCGCACCGAACCCGAGTCGCACAAGCCGTGCTTACTTGAGCGTGAGCTTGATGCCGTCGACCGAGCCCTCCAGGCGGGCACCGCGGCTCACCTGGTCGACGCGGATCTGCACCCCGTTGGCGTTCTGCATGATTTGGCCGCCAATGCTGGCGCTGCCCGCGGTCGCCTGCCCGGTCGAGGCCGCATAGGTGCCGCTGAAATCCTTCACGTCCCTCAGATGATAGACCCGGCCCGTGCCGGTCACCTTGGAATAGCCGACATCGGCGATCGACACGCCGTTGACCGTGAAATGGTATTTGCGGCCGTGGAAGTTCAGCACGCCGTCACCCCAGGTGTAGCCGACGCCCGCCGCCGCACCCTGGGCGCTCAGGCTGATGGTCCCGCTGACGGGGCCGGGCTGCACCGGGTCGGCGGCGGCGAAAGCCGCCGGGGCCAGTGCGAATGCGCCGGCCGCTGCGGCCGCAAAGGTGAAATGACGGATCAAACGCATGGGAACCTCTCTGCAAAGGGACAATTACCCTCCCTCAACGGGCAGCTCTCACTTTTGTTTCAACCCGTACGACGCCCGGCATCGTCCGTCTGGTCAAGCGCCGCCTCCGACCAGTCCAGTTCCTCCTCCAGCCTGGCGAACACCTCGTCGTTGATCCTGCCGGCCCGGTGCAGCGTGACGATCTGCTCGCGCTCCGCCTCCAGCGCGCGCCGCTGCAACCGCACCAGGCCCGTGGCGTCCACCACCTCGCCATCGGCGGCGACCCGCGTCTCGTACTGCCGCGCGAGAAGCTGGCCGGCCCGGCTGCGGTCGGCGCCCAGCGACTCCAGCGCGGCCCGGGCCGCCTCGCCCCGCGCCATCGCCGCCTCGTCGTCGCTGGTGTCGCTCGGCAGCGTGAGCCACGCGATCAATGGCTTGAGCGTCAGGCCCTGGAACCCGAGAGTGCCGAGCACGACCGCGAAGGCGGTGAATTGGATGACGTCGCGCTGCGGAAAGTTCTCCGGCAGTGCCAGCGCCGTCCCGAGCGTCACGATGCCGCGCATCCCCGCCCAGCCGATCACCAGCGCCGTGTGCGGCGTGATCTGGCGCAGCTTGCCCTTGCGGGAGCGCGACTCCCGTTTGATGCGCCAGCGGGTGGCGAACGTGTAGATCAGCACCCAGGCGAGCCTGACCACGATGCAGGCGACCAGCACAGTCGCCGCCAGGGCCAGGTAATTCCAGCTCTTGTTCAGCTCGTCGAAGATCTGCCGGATCTGTAGCCCGGTGATCAGGAACGCCAGCACGTTCAGCCCGAACACCACCACCTCCCAGATCGCGAAGTTCAGCCGCCGCTCCCGCGCGCCCATCCGGCCGCGCGAATACCGCGCGATCGTCATGCCATAGGCGACCACCGTCAGCGCCGCCGAAAGGTCCAGCCGGTCCGCCAGGATCCACACCCCGAACGTCCCCAACAGCTGCAGCAGCACGCTCGCGGCCATGTGCCGATCCGTGATCACGCGCGCCACGGTGGCAATGAACGCCCGTGCGAGCGCGTACCCCAGCACGATCCCGCCCGCCGCCAAGACGAGCGAGAGCAACAGCGTCCAGAACGTGACGTCGCCGTGCACCGCATCGAGCGCAGCCCGGTAGATCAGCAAGACGCAGGCATCGTTGAGCAGGCTCTCGCCTTCGAGGATCAGCACGAGCCGCCGCGGGAGCCGGACCTGATCCAGCACCGACGTCGCCGCCGCCGCATCCGGGGGCGCGACGATGGCGCCGAGCGCGATGGCCGCCGCCCAGGGCATGTCCGGCACGATGGCGCGCGCGACCACCGCGACGACGCCGACCGTCAGCAGTACCGCCACGATGACCAGGCTGCCGACCGGCCGCCAATTCTTCAGCAGCGCGTGCGGGCTGGTGTCATAGGCCGCGTCGAGCAGGACCGGCGCGAGGAACAGCGCCAGCGCCAAGTCCGGGTCGAGCGGCACCGCCGGAACCCCGGGGATGAAGGCGAGCCCGGTGCCCGCGAGCGCCAGCACGGCCGGCCATGGCAGCCCAAGCCGCGGCGCCAGCATGGTCAACCCCACGCCCGCCACCAGCAAACAGAGCACGATCTCGAATGTCAGCATCGCCGTCACTCTGGTTCAGCGTTCCCGGCATGGCTAGAAAGATACATGCTCGACATCCAAGGCGCCCGCGTCCTGCTGGCCGACGGCACCGTCGCCGACACATCGATCCTGCTCGACGCCGACGGCACGCTGCGCCTCGGCGGCGGCGGCGCGCGACGGCGGTTCGATGCAAGCGGCCTGTTCGCGCTGCCGGGCATCATCGACCTGCACGGCGACGCTTTCGAACGCCAGATGCAGCCGCGCCCCGGCGTCGACTTCCCGGTCCCGCTCGCGCTGCGCGACACGGAGGCGCAACTGCTCGCCAACGGCATCACCACCGCCATGCACGCCGTCACCCTGTCCTGGGAGCCCGGCCTGCGCAGCGCCCAAAGCTGGCGCCGCCTGGTCGACGCGCTGGAGGCACACCGCCCGTCCATGGTGTGCGACATGCGGATCCACATGCGGTGGGAGCTCTACAACCTGCCCGCCCTCGAGATGGCGCTGGCCGACATCGAGGCTGGCCGGGTCGGGCTGGTCAGTTTCAACGACCACATGGCATCGATCCTGCGCGAGATCGCCAAGCCGGCGGGCGGAGCCAAATTCAGCCAGCGCACTGGGCTCCCAGTGGCCGAGTTCCGCCAATTGGCCGAGACGACGGCTGCCGGCGCGCCCGATGTGCCGGCCGCCATGCAGCGCCTGGCCAAGGCGGCCCGACGCCAGGGCTTGCCGATGGCGAGCCACGACGACGACGCGATCGCCGTGCGCGAGCGATACCGGGCCGTCGGCGCCCGCATCTGCGAGTTTCCGATCGTCGAGGAGGTGGGCGAGGAGGCGCGCGCTGCCGGCGATGCGGTCGTAATGGGCTGCCCCAACGTGGTCCGCGGCGGCTCGCATCTCGGCTGGGCCTCGGCGGGCGCCTTGGCCGAGCGCGACATCTGCACCGTCCTGTGTAGCGACTATTTCTATCCGGCGATGCTGCCCGCCGCCTGGTCGCTGGGCCACCGCGGCACCCTGTCGCTGACTCAGGCCTGGGCGCTCGTCTCGGCCAACGCCGCCGCGGCGGCCGGGCTCGCCGACCGCGGCGTGATCGCCGACGGCAAGCGCGCCGACATCGTGTTGGTCGACCCGGCCGGCCCCAGCATCGTGGCCACGTTTGCCGCCGGGCGTGCCGGCTTCATCAGCGGCGCCGGCTGGGACCGGCTGCATTGATCAATGTCCGGCGACGATCCCCTTCGCCCGCAGCGGCCCCTCCATGCGGTCGAGCGCTTCCCGCCAAATCCGCCAGTCGCTGCGTTCGCGCGGCCGCGCCGGGTTGGGCGCGACGCCGCGGCTGCCCCAGATCCGCAGGATGCGCGCATGCAGCAGCTCGATTCGGCGGTTGCGATACAGCCGGTCCAGGCAGCTGATGACGGTGTCGACGTGGCTGGGCCGGGCTGGCCCGGCCTGCAGGGCACGTGCGGTTGAGAACCAGGCGGCTTCGACGGAGGCGAACGGGGTTGCTGACGCGGTGGACGGTTGCATTCTGCAGTCCTCTGGTGAGAACTAAACAAGAACATTCTCCGTTTGCGCAAACAAGTGTCGTCAGGCTCATTTTCCCAGTTGCCACGGTCTAAATTCCTAGGCACACTCCATACTCATGAAGCACGACGACATTTGGCGAGCGTTGGATACGCTCGCGGCAGAGCACGGGCTCTCGCCCTCGGGGTTGGCCAAGCGGTCCGGCCTTGACGCCACGACGTTCAACCCGAGCAAGCGACGGATGCCGGACGGTCGCCTGCGTTGGCCCAGCACGGAGAGCATCGCGAAGGTGCTCAACGCAGTAGGCGAGTCGATGGAGGCGTTCACCGCGCTGGTCACCGGGTCGCCGCGGGCGGTGAACTCGATCCGCCTACCAAACCGCATCCCGTTGCTCGGCCTCGCCCAGGCCGGCGGTGACGGCTTCTTCGACGATGGCGGATTCCCGGTGGGCGGCAGCTGGGACGAGGTCAGCGTGCCGGAGATCGGCGACCCTAATGCCTACGCGCTCGAGATCTCGGGCGATAGTATGGAACCCGTGTTCCGCGAGGGCGACATGGTCGTCGTCTCCCCGTCCGCGCCGATCCGCCGCGGCGACCGGGTCGTCGCCAAGACCTTGGCCGGCGAGGTCATGGCCAAGCAGCTCGCCCGCAAATCAGCCAAGCGAATCGAACTCAAGAGCCTCAACCCGGCCTATCGCGACCGCAGCTTCGAAGTGACCGAGGTGGCCTGGCTGCACCGGATTATCTGGGCCAGCCAGTAGGCGCAGCGTCGATTATCCTTGTTGCTGGACCGCTTCCCGCGCCACCATCGCGGAGCGGAGGTAGCCTATGCGCACGCTTTTCCTGTTGCCATTGCTTCTTGCCCCGACCCTGGCCGCGGCGGCCGAACCGGTCGACGTCATGCTGGTGCTCGTGACCGACGTCTCCCGCAGTGTCGACGACACCGAGTTCATCATGGAGAAGCAGGGCTATTCGGCCGCCCTGGCCGACCCGCAGGTGCTCGCCGCGATCAAGGGCGGTGCGATCGGGCAGATCGCAGTGGCCTACGTCGAATTTGCCGGGTCATATGAAGTCAGGACCGTGGTCGATTGGCACATCGTCCGCGACGGTCCGAGCGCGGCCGCCTTCAACAATGAGATGCAAGCCGCCCAGCGCTCCTACTGGGGCCGCACCAGCATCAGCGCTGGGATCGACCACGCGATGCAGATGCTGATCGAGGGCGGCTTCGAGGCGCAGCGCCGCGTCATCGATGTCGCTGGCGACGGTACCAACAATTCCGGCCGCGAGGTGGCGGAGGCGCGCAACGACGCGGTCAAGGCCGGCGTGACGATCAATGGGCTGGCCATCATCAACGAGCA
>CAZZVQ010000053.1:28357-31974 GCA_964657565.1 uncultured Acetobacteraceae bacterium | reverse complement strand
CGGCCGGCGTCTGCATCCAGGAATTGACCGACAGGATCCAGAACCCGCTCAGCAGCGTCCCGCCGGCCACCAGGCAGCTTGCCGCGAAATGCAGCCGCGGACCGACCTTGTGCATGCCGAACAGCATCACGCCGAGGAACCCGGCCTCGAGAAAGAACGCCGTCAGCACCTCGTAGGCCATCACCGGCCCGACCACCGGCCCGGCCAGCTTGGCGAAGACGCTCCAATTGGTGCCGAACTGGTAAGACATCACCAGCCCGGACACGACGCCCATGGCGAACCCGACCGCGAAGATGCGCAGCCAGAAGCGGTATACGTCCATGTAGACCGGCTTCTTGGTCCACAGGTACAGCCCCTCCAGCACCGCGAGGTAGCTGGCCAAGCCGATGCTGAACGCGGGAAACACGATATGGAATGCGACCGTGAAGGCGAACTGGGCGCGGGCGAGATGGAAGGCGTCGACTGCGAATGGCATGGTCTGTGGCGGCCCGCCGCTCCTTTTTACCGAGGTCGAGATAGATGTGGTGAGGCTACAAACGGCGTCATGCTGATTAGTTCATCTGCCGGGTTGTTCATCACCGAAAGTTTCGCCGGATGTCGCGGCGGCGACCCGCCATGAGCGTCACTCTCGCCTACCCGCTGGCGGCGTTGTGCGAGATCAGTGGCTGCTTCGCGTTCTGGACCTGGTGGCGGCTGGACCGGTCGCCGCTGTGGCTGGGGCCGGGGATGGCCGCACTCGCCGCCTTTGCCTGGCTGCTGGCACAGGCCCCGGCCGACACGGCGGGCCGGGCCTACGCGGCCTATGGCGGCGTTTATGTCGTCGCTTCGCTGCTCTGGCTTTGGGCGGTCGAGGGGAGGATACCGGACCGGTGGGACACGATCGGCGGTGTGGTCGTGCTCGGGGGCGCCGGGATCATCCTGTTCGGCTCCCGCGCGTGAGCTGAGGAGGCCGGGCATGGCACTGGACGACGAGACGATCGACATCCTGCAGGGCGTCTCGACCGCGACGCTGACGACGATCCTGTTGAAGAAGGGCCTGCGCAATGTCTGGCTGCGCGGCACCAAGCCGTTGCGCCCGGGCCAGCCCCGCTGCGTCGGCGCCGCGTTCACCCTGCGATTCGTGCCCGCCCGCGAGGACCTGGCCACGCCGGCGAGCTGGAGCGCGCCGATCTCCACCCGCACCGCCATCGAGGCGATGCCGGCCGACGCCATCGCCGTCATCGACAGCCAGGGCGTCACCGACGCAGGCGTGTTCGGCGACATCCTGGTCGCGCGGATGCAGCAGCGCGGCGTCACCGCGATGGTGACGGACGGCGTGGTGCGCGATCTCGCCGGCATTCTCAAAACGGGTTTGCCGGTGTGGTGCAACGGCGTGGCCGCCCCGCCGGCGGTGGCCGGGCTGACCTTCGTGGGCTGGCAGGAGCCGATCGGCTGCGGCGGCGTGGCGGTGTTTCCGGACGACATCGTGGTCGCCGACGATGACGGGGCGGTCCTGGTCCCTGCGGCGATGCTGGACGCCATCCTCGCCGAAGCGCCCGAGCAGGAGCGCCTGGAGGCGTGGATCATGGATGAGGTCGGCCGCGGCGCCGCCCTGCCCGGGTTGTATCCGATGAACGCGGAGACGCGGGCGCGGTACGAGGCGTTCAGGAAAGGCAGCGTGTAGGTCGTCGATGACCGCACCGACTGACGCGAGCCCGCCGGCTGTCCTGTCCGCCGGCGGAGCGCGGCTGCAGGCGTGACGGGCTGCCCGTCGAGGCGAACTGGATCGCCGGCCACCGGGTCGTCTGGCAGACCGGGCAGCAGGACGGACCCGATGGGGTCGGACCGCAGGATCACACGCATTGCAGCGCCCTGGTGGCGGCGATCGGGCTCGGCCTGGACATCTATCTCTTGCGGCCGCCGTATCGATGCAAGAGAATTGAGCGTTGTTTTCTGAAAATTCCGTTGCAAACACCATATGATTGCGGAGAGGCTATGGCCATGTTCGCTCCAATGGTCAGCAAGGCACCGGCGAGGATATCCGAAAGTCCGACCCGCAAACTCGCCCCTCAGCGCGCTGCAGTCGCACCGGCGAAGGGCGTTCCTTGGGATTTCAGCAGGATCGCCGTCTCTGCACCGGGTCAGCGGCTGCCGGCTGGCGTACGCACCGCGTTCGAGACGCGGCTTGGTGCGGATTTCTCCGACGTCCGCGTGCATACGGATGCGCGTGCCGCCCGATCGGCCCGCGACTTGGGTGCGCGGGCCTATACCGTCGGCAGCGACATCGTGTTCGGGAGCGGCCATTACCGGCCAGGCACTTCCGGAACGACGCGGCTATTGGCGCATGAACTCGCCCACGTGGTGCAGCAATCCCGCGGCGGCACCGGCCCGGCCGAGACTCCGGCGCTGGAGCGGTCGGCGGAGGCCGCGGCGGACCGGGTGGTGGCCGGACACTCCGCGTCCGTGATGGGGGCAGCCGCGCCAGGGGTGGCCCGGGAGGGGGGTAGCGCCGGCCTCGCCGGACTCGACGCGACCGGGAAGTATGCCCATCCCCTGACCTTCAAGACGATGGATGAATACGCGGCGAGCGGGGCGGTGAACGGCGTCCAGGCCGAGGACGGCACATGGCACGCCGTCATCTACCGCTCGTATCCGCCGGCCAGTATGGTGCCCGCCGCGCCCGTGCCGCCGCGGCCGAAGCCGGTGCACAGGCCCAAACCGGTCAAGGCGCCGGACCCACCGGTGAGTGCCGCCCGCTTGCGCGACATCGCCGAGGGGCTGCAGCCGCGCCTGATCTATCCCAAGCCCGTCCGGCAACTTGCGGGAGCGGTGCAGTTCCTGGGTGGCGGGCTGGAAGCCGGCTTCGGTGGCGTCGGTGGACTCGCGACGGCCGAGACTGGGGTCGGGCTAGCGGCGGGCGGCTTCTTGTTGTTGCACGGCGCCGACCAAGCCAGTTCCGGCTGGACCAAGATGTGGACGGGCGAGGACTCGCCGACCTACGTCTTCCGCCTGGGCGCCGGCACCGCCGCGCAGTTCACCGACGACAAGAAGCTGCAGGCCGCCATTGGGTCGTCCGTCGATCTGACCGCGAACCTGGCCGCGGGGGCGGTCGGGTTGGGGATGGCGGCGCGGCCCATGACCCTGGGCCCGGTGCCGGACGTGCCGGCGGCCGGGCTGACCGGGACCGGGGAGGCCGCCGCCGCCAGAAGCGGAACCTTCTTGCAACCGCCGCCCACGCGCCTGCCCACGCCCGCCGTCCGTAGCATCTTCGCCCAGCAGGCGGGGGTGCAGGCCACGGGCGAAAGTTTCGCCGGAAGGATCGCCGCGGGAGTGGGCGAGAACCCTCAACTGGAGGCGCTCCTGGCGCAGCCGGAGATCGATCCAGCGATGAAGTCGGCCGCCCAGACCGTCAACAAGGCATTGAATGACCCCGGCCGCTGGAAATCCTTGGTGACCGACGTCGCCTACGATCAACACCACCTCGCGGCCGGGCGCGGGCGGTTTGTCGGGCGGTGGTTTCACCGCCGCTGGTGGCAACGCGTTGGGGGGCACCGCCAGCATCCGGCAGAGCGGCCGCAGGAGGCGGGCCGCCTGCGGGGCCGCTTTGAACAATGCCGTCATCTCCGGCTCCGACAGGA
>CAZZVQ010000053.1:5255-28347 GCA_964657565.1 uncultured Acetobacteraceae bacterium | reverse complement strand
CGGCGCCGTCCAGCCCGGAAGTGCCGAGGGGACGTGGTCGGCTGCGCTGCGCGAGTATTCCGCCGGGCGGGGATCGGGCGTTGCCGAACTCGGGGCCGACGGCACGGTCAAGATGCCGGATGGCAGCACGGCGCAGGTACCGGCGACCATGGACGACACAACGCGGTTCGTGAAGCGGTTCGTCAGCCCGACCGCGCGTAAGTTCGTCGATTTTCAGTTCCCCGCCCAGCCCGGCCCCGGTACGACCGCGAGCACGTTCGACGCCCTGGGTGGTCCCGAGTTGGCGATACATTCGCAGGTCACGCATCTGGCGCAGTTGCAAATCGCCGAGGACGCTTTGCGGGAGGCGGGCGGCATGCAGCTCGAACCGTTCCTGCAGGCCATGCGGACCCATCCCAAGGTTTGGCTCAACCTGTTCGACTACAATCCATCGACCCTCCAAGTCGCCGAGACCGGGGCGTGGGTCGCGCCGTCCACCCGCACGCCCGAGTGGCTTCAAGGCGTGTTCAAGTTGCAGTTCGGCGCGGGTTGGCATTGACCGGTGACAGCGGCCTCTTGCAGCTTCCTCTCGATCTCGCCTGCTGCCACGGGCCGCGAGAAGAAGTAGCCCTGGCAGTAGTCGCACCCGAGGGAACGCAGCTGCCCTACTTCGGCTTCGGTCTCGGCGCCTTCGGCGATCACCTCCATATCCAGGCTGCGCGCCAGGTTCATGATGGTCTTGACGATCTGCAGGCTCTCGGGATTGATTTCGATCTGCGATACGAACGATTGGTCGATCTTGAGCAACTGCAGGGGGTAGCGGTGCAGATAACTCAGCGATGAGAACCCGGTGCCGAAATCATCCAAGCTGATCCGGGTACCCAGTCTGCGCAGCGCCGACAGGATTTGGATCGCTCGTTCGGCATCGCCCATCGCCACGGTTTCGGTGACCTCGAGGCGCAGCCATGCCGGGTCGATGCCGGTGTCGAGGATGATCCGGCGCACTTGGTCGACCAGATCGGGCTCGGCGAATTGCCGGGCCGACAGGTTCACACTCATGGTGCGGGGCGCGCCGGTGAACATGGTGTTCCAGCGCCGCAGGGTGGTGCAGGCTTCGCGCAACACCCACAGGCCCAGCGGGACGATCAGCCCCGTCTCTTCGGCGACGGGGATGAATTCGTCCGGATAGCGCAGGCGGCCCGGCTCGACTTCCCAGCGTACCAACGCCTCGAAGCCGACCGTGCGTCCGTCGGCTAGGGCGACGATGGGCTGATAGTGCAGCACGAACGACTCATCGCGCAGGGCCGTCCGCAGATCGGCCTCGACACTCAACCGGGCCATGGCGGCCGCATGCATCGCGTGATTATAGATGGCGTGGCGGCCCTTGCCCCGCGCCTTGGCGTGATACATCGCGAGATCGGCGTTGCGCAGCACCTCGGTGGCCTCGTGATCGTCGGACGACGCCATGGCGATGCCGATGCTCGCACCGGTGACCATCTCCCGCCCGTCGACCATGAACGGCTGCCGCAACTCGCACTGGATACGCTCGGCGATCGCGACCGCGTCGGCAGTGTCGCGAACGCCGAGCAACAATAGAGTGAATTCGTCGCCACCGAGCCGGGCCAGCACACGGGACCCGTCCGTTCCTCCCGGCCGGGCAAGTTCGTCGCGGTGACGGATCATCGTGCGCAGCCGATCGCCGACCTGGACCAGCAGCCGGTCGCCGGCGGCGTGCCCCAGGCTGTCGTTGACCACCTTGAACTGGTCGAGGTCGATGAACAGGACGCAGAACGTGGCCGCGGGATCGAGGCGCTGCTCACTGAGGGCCTGCTCCAGCCGGCGCAGGAAATTGGCGCGGTTCGGCAGCCCGGTGAGCGCGTCGTGCAGCGAATCGTGCAGCCGGTCCCGGGCACGGTCGCGCTCGATCACCCGCGAGATCTGGGTAGCGGCGCCGCTGATCGCGCGGATCAGGCCCGGGTCTTCAGGCGTGGGGTGCTTATCGAAGAACTCCAGCACGGCGACGACTTCGTCGCCGATCAGCAGCGGGACGGCGAAGCTGGCACGCAATTGCGAGTCCAGTGCAGCCTGACAACACAGGAAACGGTCGTCCTGGGCGAGGTCGCACACCCATACATGGGCGCCGGAGCTCCAGGCCCGGCCGACCATGCCCTGACCATGCTCGACCGGGCAGTGCGCGGTCGCCTCGCGAAGCGGCTCGATGGTGCAGCCCAGCTCGACATACCAGACATTGCTGGGCATCAGCCGCCGCCGGCCGGATGGACCCAACAACACGTAGGCGTGTGCCGCGGTCCAGCCGATATAGATGCAGAGATGCTCCAGCGCCGCGCCCAGGATCTCCGGCAGGGAACCGCTCTGGTTGGCCATATTGGCGGTGGCAACGAGGAATTCGAGCTCTCGCCGCTGCTCGTGCAAGGCCCGCAACCCCTGTTCGGCGATCGCTTCGGCCTGCATACGGGTCTCGCGTTCGCGAGTGAGCCGGCGCTGCAGCATCGCGTGCTGCGCCGGAAGTTGGTCTGCCGCTGGGTCAGGTGCCAGAAGCATTGGCACGCGCGGCTGCATGTGTCAGCCGCTCGGAATTGCGGTCAGGCGCGCTGAGATGAGGCAGCTTTCGTCGCCACGCCGCATACATCGCAGATGATCCAGGTCGGCGGTTTCGCCGTAATGCGCGGCGGCACCCTCGATGAAGCCGTGCGCGAGCCTGCAGAGGCTCCGTTTCGAGCGATAGCCAATCAACAAGGCCCCGTCCACGCTCTCAGCGAAGTCGAAATGGGGACAGCGCGCGCCGCGATATAGTTTGTGCACCTCGGGGTGGATGATGCTGTTGAGGCTGCGCAGGAACGGTGCGGTCGCGGTATGGGCGGCGAAGAAGCCGGGCCAGCGGCCGACCATGATCGGCATGGCCTGCTGTCCGATCCAGCGCAAGACCTCGGTTTCCGGCAGGGTCAGCTCGTTCGCCGCGGCGCCAACCAAGCCCATCAGTTCCGAATCGTCGTAACTGCCGAGCGATGTATAGGCGCCGCCGACGTCGGCTCGGTCGAGTAGCCGTTCCCAGGTTTCGTCGCCATGATGGGTGACGACGATCTCCTCGACCAGATTGAAAATCACTCCCTTCATGAAAGAAGTCCTGCCCTAGCGCCAGACCACCAGTGTGAGGGCAAGACGTTAAGAATGACTGAATGCGCAACGCTCGATTAGGCGGCGGCGCGGCGCGGCAGCTTCCAGTTCGGCCGGACGAAGTGGCAGGTGTAGCCGTTGGGGATCCGCTCGAGGTAATCCTGGTGCTCGGGCTCGGCCTCCCAGAACGGCCCGGCCGGCGCGACTTCCGTCACCACCTTGCCGGGCCAAATGCCGGACGCGTCGACATCGGCGATCGTGTCCAGGATCAGCGCCTTCTGCTGCTCGTCGACGTAGTAGATCGCCGAGCGATAGCTCGGACCGCGGTCGTTGCCCTGCCGGTTGGGCGTGGTTGGGTCATGGATCTGGAAGAAGAACTCCAGCAGGTCGCGGTAGGTGATCTTCGCCGGGTCGAAGACGATCTCGATGGCTTCCGCGTGGTTGCCATGATTGCGGTAGGTCGCGTTCGGCACCTCGCCACCCGTATAGCCGACGCGCGTCGACAATACGCCCGGCAGCTTGCGGATCAGGTCCTGCATTCCCCAAAAGCAGCCACCCGCGAGAACAGCACGTTCCTTCATCATTCGATCTCCTTGTGATCAGCGTCAGATAGGCGTGCTGGCGCCGATCTTCCATCTCAGCTCCCCGTCTTGTGCGCTCGAAAGCCGGCGACCATGGCGTCAGCCCGGTGCAGGTCCATGCTGCCGGCCAGCTTGCCGCAGGTGGCGGCAGGCGGCGCCTCGGCGAAGCTTTCCAGCGCCTCCGCTTCGGCAAACGACAGCGCCCCCGTCACCAGGTCGCTGCCCGGGGCGGCGGCCAGCGCCGGGTCGTCGGGGGTGGGCGCCCGGGTTGCGTCCAGGATCGTGGCGCGGCGCAGATCGAAGGACCAGGCTTCCTCGCGCAACCCGCAGAGCGGCGCCAGGGTGGCCACCTCGCCCAGCTTGACCGCGTCGTCCAACGCCGCAGCGGTGACGTTCTGGGCGAGGGCCGGCCAGGCCAGCACGGTGGCGCCGATGAAGGCCAGGATCCGGTTCCGCATCATTTCCTCCCCGGCGTATCGCCGGTTGACACGCTTCGTCTCGCAACGGCAGTTTCCATCGCAAAAACAAATCGTCGGAGGATGCTAGGTGTCACGCAACCTGCTCGCAACACTCATGCTCCTCGGCGCCGCCGCGCAAAGCCAGGCGCAGACGCCCGCCGCGGCGGTCCCGCAAATCCCGTTCGACGCGACCGTCGATTTCCTGAAGCTGCCGGACACGCTCTATCTCGGCGAAGTCTCCGGCGTGGCGGTCAACTCCCAGGGCCACGTGTTCGTCTTCTCCCGCGGCAACACCACGGGCCCGGCCTATGCCGCCGCAGCGGCGCAACTGCTGGAATTCGGCGCGGATGGCAGCTTCATTCGCGAGATCGGCAAGAACCTCTACGCATGGTCCTTCGCCCACGCCGTCCGCATCGACAAGCAGGACAACATCTGGGCGGCGGATAAAGGCTCCGACATGGTGATCCGCTTCAACCCGGCCGGCCGGGTCACGATGGTGTTCGGCCGCAAGCAGGAAGCGTCCGACGAGGACACCGAGCCGCTGAAGCACCCGAAGCCGCCGTTGCCGCCGATCGACGGCATGTTCCGGCAGGTGACGGACATCGCCTGGGACCGCCAGGGCAACGGCTACATCAGCGACGGCTACATCAATGCGCGCGTGGCGAAGGTGTCGCCGAGCGGGGAGTGGCTGGGTTCGTTCGGCAGCCCGGGCAACGGCCCCGGCCAACTGAACACGCCGCACAGCATCGCGACCGACGCGCGCGACCAGGTGTATGTGGCCGATCGCGGCAATCGGCGCATCCAGGTGTTCGACCCGGACGGGAAGCTGCTGCGACAGATCACCATCGACGTGCCGTATGACGAGAACACCAAGCCGGCGATCGGCAACAAGCCGAACCAGACGCCCCCGGTCGGCACGGCGCAGACGATGGTCGCCGGCGCGCCCTGGACCGTGTGCATCACGCCGCCGCCGAACCAGGTGCTGTATGCGTCGGACGCCTATCCCGGGCGGATCTACAAGCTCAGCCTGGACGGCAAGGTGCTCGGCGTGCTGGGCCAGGCGGGCAAGAACGTGAAACAGTTCGGCTGGATCCACGAGATCGCCTGTCCGTCGGAGAACACGCTCTACGTGGCGGAGTTGCTGAATTGGCGGATCCAGAAGCTGGAATTGCATCCCTGATCTAAAGCCGGACTGGCCATGTTACGCATCCGTTGCTAACGTGAGTTGCCGCACTCGGATTCGGTGAGAGAACGACCGGTCGCCATGCCGGGCAAAATCCGCGGTCGAAGCTTGCATCGCAGCACCTTGGTTGGTGCCGCGTATCGTCGCTTGAGTAAGGGAGCCGCGAGAGGATGAGCATGGGCCGGCCCAGCCAACGACTACTGTGCTGCCTCGTGGCGGTGCTGTGCGTCCTGTGCGTCGCGTTGGCGTCCGCCCGGGCCGAGGAGAGGCTTGCCCTCGTGGTCGGCAACAGCCAGTACCGGAATGTTCCCGCCCTGAGCAACCCGGGCAATGACGGGCGGCTGATCGCAAAAGCGCTGGAGGAGTCCGGCTTCACGCTGGTTGGGGGTGGACCGCAACTCGACGTCACCCGCCCGCAGCTGGAGGCGCTGATCCGCGAGTTCGGCCGCCGGCTCACGGCGGATAGCACGGCGCTGTTCTACTTCGCCGGGCACGCGGTGCAGATCGGGGGGAAGAACTACTTGATCCCCGTCGAGGCCAACGTGGCCAGTGCGAACGACGTGAAGTACGAGCTCGTCGACGCCGATTTCGTGCTCGACGAGATGACGGCGGCGGGGAGCCGCTTGAACCTCGTGCTGCTGGATGCGTGCCGCAACAACCCGTTCAGCGGCCGGGGCGTGCGCGGCGTGGCGGCCGGGTTGGCGCAGGTGACGGCGCCGACCGGGACCATCATCGGCTACGCCACGCAACCCGGCTCGGTCGCGGCCGACGGCGACGGCGCCGACAGCCCGTATTCGACGGCGCTGGCGCGGGCGATCGCGATGCCGGGGGCGCCGCTGCTCGAGGCGTTGAACACGGTCGGCTTGGACGTGCAGGCGGCGACGGGCGGCCGGCAGTTGCCCTGGCTGGCGCTGTCGCCGTTGCGGGGCAGCTTCTCGTTCCGGCCGCAATCGCCGACCCAGGTGCAGGTCGCCGACACTCCCGCGCCGTCCGCCGACCGCGGCATTCGCGCCCGGGAGCCCCAGCCCGTGATGCCAGCGCCAGCGCCACCGCCAGCGCCGCCGGCGCCGGTCATGCCGACGCCCCCGGCGGAGACGCGGACGATGGAGATCTGCCCGGCCGATTACGATGGGTTTCCCCCCGACGGCCCGACGCTGAACTGCGGCTGCACGGCCGAAGCGTCGACGCCGGGTCGCAGCTCGGTATTCGGCGATCTCGTCTATGCCAATCATTCCTCGCTGTGCCTGGCGGCGCGGCATGCGGGCGTGATCTCCAGCCGGGGCGGCCAGATCGCGGTCTGGCCGGCGGCGACGCCCGACGAGGACCCGCCGTTCCCGTCCGTGGTGCGCAACGGCATCACATCCTACGGGACCACGCCGGGAGGCACGTCGTTCCGCGTCTCCGCCGTCGGCGGCGAGCCCGCGCCGCTGCCGCCGCCCTCGTCGGCGGCGATGCGGGTGATGGAGTTCTGCCCGCAGAATTACCATGAGTTTCCGGTCGACGGCCCAGCGTTGACGTGCGGCTGCACGCTGGACGCCTCGACGCCGGGTCGAGCGGCAGTCTACGGCGACAGGGTCTATACCGGGGACTCGTCGCTGTGCCTGGCGGCCCGGCATGCGGGAGTCATCACCGGCCGGGGCGGCAAGATCGTCGTCACCCCCGTGCCGACCCCCGATGCCGTCCCGCCCTTCCCCTCCGTGCTGCGCAACGGCATCCAATCGTATGGGAGTCGGCCGCTCGGACCGTCGTTCCGCGTCTCGTCGGCCACCCCGGTGGTAAGCCCGGTCGCCACCCCGGTCGTCACCCCACCTGCCGCTCCGGCCCAGCCGCCGATCGCGGAGACCCTGCGCGCGCAAGGCCGCGTGCAGGTCTACATCAACTTCGATACCGACAAGGCCAGCCTGCAGCCCAGCGCGGAGCCCGTGCTGCGCGAGTTGCTCGCGGCGTTGACCGGTCGTCCCGAGCTTCGGGTCAGCCTCGTCGGCCACACGGACGCCGCGGGTTCGCCGCCGCATAACCAGGACCTCTCGGCGCGGCGCGCCGCGACGGTGCTGACGTGGTTGGTGCAGCACGGGATCGTCGCGTCCCGCCTGCAGTCGAGCGGTCTCGGCTCCAAGGAGCCGATCGCCGACAACGGTTCAGAACTCGGACGCGCGCTGAACCGCCGGGTCGAAGTGAAGGCGTTGAACTCAACGGGAGTGGGCGATGAGCGAGTGGAATAGCGGCGGGGGTCCGGGTCTGCCGCCTGGCTCGGCTTGGGGCACCCCGTCGTCATGGAGCAGCCCGGCCGCCCCACCCCCGCGCATGCCGCACAGCTACACGCTTGCCGTGCGCGATGCCTCGATGACCACCGCGGTCGGCCTCGTGATGCGGACGTTGCCGTACGCCCTGATGCGCTTCGTGGTGCTGCTCGCCGTCTCGATCGCGGTGATCGTCTGGCTGGTCGTGATGATCGGCGGCGCGGCCTGGCTCGGCGAGCACATCGCGACCGTGTTCGGCTGGGTATGGGCGATCGGCTGCCTGGCGGTGGCCGGGTTCGTCTGGAGCACGCTGCTCCGCTACCTGCTGCACCTCATCGAGTGCGGCCATGTCGCCGTGCTGACCGAACTGATCACCAAGGGGCAGTTGCCCAACTCGGGAGAGGGGCAGTTCGCCTACGGCAAGCGCGTCGTGCTCGCCCGGATCGGGCAGGAGACGCTGCTGTATGGGTTGAATGCCCTGGTCCGCGGGATCGTCCAGAGCTTGCACAACACGCTCGATTGGCTCGCCGAGATGGTGCCGATCCCCGGCCTCGAGGGCATCTCACGGCTGGTCGACATCGTGCTGAAAGGCGCGACCCGTTATTTGGACAAGGTGATCTTCTCCTACAGCCTGGCGCGCAACGACGAGGATGTCTGGCAAGCGAGCCGGGACGGCCTGACCTACTATGCGCAGAACGTGCGCCCGATCCTGAAGACGACGATCTGGTCGGTGATCCTGGAGCGGGTGCTGACGGTGCTGCTGTTCCTCCTGCTGCTGGCGCCGGCCGCGGCGGTGACGCTCGCTCTGCCGCCGGCGGTGCGGGAGATCGGCGGGGTGATGACGGTGCTGGTGGCGATCCTGCTCGCCGGCCCGCTGCGCGCCGCCTTCGTCAAGCCGATCTTCATGACGATGATGATGGTCCGTTTCCATGCCGCCATTGAGGGCCAGCCGATCAACCCGGAGTGGGACGCCAGGCTGAGCGAGATATCCGGCCAGTTCCGCGACTTGGGCGCGCGGGCGGCCGGCGTGATGGGCCAGTCCAGGCTGGCCCGCATGTGGTCCTGACGATCAGCGCAGGGCCAAGCGGGATCGCAGGTCCGCCACCTGCTCCGGCGTCAGCGGGCGCAGGGGCGAGCCGCGCAGCAGCAGATAGAGCTTGGCGGTCTCCTCCAGCTCTTCCGTGGCGTAGGCGGCGTTCTCCAACGTGGTGCCGGCGACCACCGGGCCGTGATTGGCCAGCAGCACGGCGTGGTGCGCGCCGGCCAATTCCTTGACCGCCATGGCCAGCGCCGCGTCGCCCGGGGCGAAATACGGCACCAGCGGCAGCTTGCCCACGCGCATGACGTAATAGGCGGTGATCGGCGGCAGGCAGTCGTCGCAATCGATGCCGTGCAGGCAGGAGACTGCCACCGAGTAGGTGGAATGCAGGTGCACCACTGCTTCAGCATCGGCGCGTTCGCCATACATGGCCTGGTGCAGCACCGCCTCCTTGGTCGGCTTGTCGCCGTCCAGCAGCCTGCCCGCGGCGTCCAGGTGGGAGAGGCGGGCCGGGTCGAGTTCGCCGAGCGAGGCGTTGGTCGGCGTCATCAGCCAGCCGCCTTCGGGCAGGCGGGCCGAGATGTTGCCGGTGGACCCGAAGGTGAGGCCGCGGTTGAACAGGGAGGCGCCGCAGCGGCAGATGCGCTCGCGGAGATGATTGATGTCGCTCATTGCAGGATGCCCTGGGGGCGCATGCGCCGGGCCAGGTTCTCGCCGATCATCACGCAGGTGAAATGCAGGTTCGCCCGGCAGTCGGTCGGCATGATGGAGGCGTCGGCGACGCGCAACCCGGTCACGCCGCGCACGCAGAGATCGGGATCGACGACGCCGCGCGGGTCCTCGTGCGCCGTCATGTGGCAGGTGCCGGCGGCATGCTGGATGTCGGCGGCCTCGGCGAGCATGATGGCGTCGAGCTGGTCGGGCGGCAGGACGGCGGCTTGGGCGGGGGTCAGGGCCGTGTCGCCCAGGCGGATGGCGTCGCAGATATCGGCCAAGGCGGGTTGCGCCGCCAGTTCCGCCAGGCGGCGCACCGCGTCCCGCATCCGCAGGCGGTCGCGCGGATCGGCGAGCATGTTCTCCTCGACCACCGGGTTGGCGTGGGGATCGGCGGACTCGAGATGCAGGGTGCCGCGCGAGAAGGCGTTGTAGAGGGCGGCGCCCACGGCACCGGTCTCGCCGGGTCGGGTCTCGCCGGGCTGGGGGGGAGTGCGGTGGTTGAAGCCGATCAGGATCATGTCGCGATCGCCGCCGCCGGCGAGGCGGCTGCTATAGGTCACGCAGCAATTGGTATGGCGCGCTTCGCTGTGCGTCGCGCGATGGCCCGGCTTCAGCATCAGCGTGGCGCGCAGGATCGGGTGATCCATCAAGTGCTGGCCCACCGCCGCGGCATGCTGCAGCACCGGGATGCCGAGCCCGGCCAAGGCCGCCGCCGGGCCGATGCCGGACCGCATGAGGATCGCCGGACTGTGGATCGCCCCGGCGCAGAGAACCACGGTCCGGGCGGAGACCGTCTCCGCCGGGCCGCCGGCAAAGCTGACCTCTACGCCGGTCGCGCGGCGCGCGTCGAACATCACGCGGTGCACCAAGGCGTCGCCGCGGATCGCCAGGTTCGGCCGGTCCCGCGCCGGTTCGAGGTAGCCGTCGTTCGTCGTGACCCGTTGTCCGTCGCGCATGTTGATGGGGAGGCAAGAGACGCCCTCGCCGTCGGGCGCATTGAGATCGTGCTTCCAAGGGTATCCCTGGGCCAAAGCGGCGTCCCGCAAGGCGATGTCCACGGCGCCCCACCCGGCCGGCGGCATACGGAACACCGGCAAGGGGCCAGCTTGGCGCCGGCCGCTAGCGGGATCGTCCTCGATGGCGTCGAACAGCGGGAGCACGTCGCGCGCCGCCCATCCCTCGCAGCCGCTCTCCGCCCAGGCGTCGAACGCTTCCGGCACGCCGCGGATGGCGATCTGGGCGTTGACGGTGGACGAGCCGCCCAGCCCCTTGCCGCGCCAGTAGAATCGCGGTGCCTGGGCGGACGTGCGCCGGGTCATCAGCCCGGGCCACTGCCAGGCGGCCTGATGGGCGCCGTCGTGCATGAACGGGATGATGTTGGGCGAGCGGAGCGCGTGCGGGGCGTCGGCGCTGCGCCAATCCCGGCCGGCTTCTAGCAGTAGGACCCGGCAGGCTGGGTCCTCGGACAGCCGGGCCGCGAGCGGCGCGCCCGCCGACCCGCCGCCGACCACGATCACGTCATAAACCGTCAAAGCGCTCCCTCGGCGTCGATCCCTCACGCCCGATGGAGTGCCACGTCGCTTGGCTCCTCGCAATGACGAGCGGTCGTCGCGGCTGCGGCGGCTACTCGGCGGCGGCGCGGCGGTTGGTGCGCTCGGCCAGGAGTTGCCGGGTCAGCGGCAGCAAGTCGCGTCCATATTCCAGCGCGTCCTCCAGCGGGTCGAAACCGCGGATCAGGAAGGTGTCCACGCCGAGATCGTGATACTCCAGGAACGCTTCGGCGACCTGGTGCGGCGTGCCGACCAGCGCGGTGGTGTTGCCGCGGGCGCCGGTGACGCGGGCGATGGCGGTATACAGCCGCCCTTCGGGCCGGTCGCCCAGCGCCGCGGCCGCGAGCAGCCGCTGCGACCCGGCATTGGCCGGCGCGCCGGTGGCCGGCCCCAGCGCCGCCTCCCCGCGCACCTGCTGCACGCGGGCCAGAATCTGCTCGGCCTTGCGCCAGGCGGCATCCTCGGTCGCGCCCAGGATCGGGCGGAACGACAGGCTGAACCGGACGGTGCGGCCATGCTTGGCCGCTTCCGCCCGCACGCGGCTGGTGATCTCGGCCACCTGGGCGCGCGTCTCGCCCCAGAGCGCGTAGGTGTCGGCATGCCGCCCGGCCACGCGGATCGCCGCGTCGGAGGCGCCGCCGAAATAGACCGGGATGCGCGGGCGCTGCACCGTCCGGATCGCCGGGGAGGCGCCGGCGATCCGGTAATACGTGCCGGTGTGGTCGACCGGCGCGTCGGCGGTCCAGATCCGCTTGAGGATGTCGACATATTCGTCGGTCCGGTCGTAGCGCTCGTCCTTGCCCAACCAGTCGCCGTCGCGCGCCTGGTCGACGTCGTCACCGCCGGAGATGACGTGGATCGCCGCCCGGCCGCCGCTGAGCTGGTCCAGCGTGGCGAAGGCGCGGGCGGCGGTGGTGGGCGCCTGGAACCCCGGGCGGTGCGCCACGAGGAAGCCGACCTGCTTCGTGTGCGCCGCGGCGTGGGCCGCGAGCTGCAGCCCGTCCGGTCCGTTGCTGTGCCAGCCGATCAGCACCCGGTCGAAGCCGCCGCCGGTGGCCGCATGCGCCTCGTGCGCCTGTGCCGAGGCGACCAGATAGCCGGGGTCGATGCCGGGGCCGGTCGCAGGGTGGATTTCGGATTGTTCGCGCGGCTGGATCATGCCGATGAATTCGAGGGACATGGCAGGTCTCCTATTGGCCGAGCGCGATGCGCCCGGCGGACGTGTAGGCGGCGTCGGGCTGCGGCGTGTGGACGCGGGCGCACAACACGTCGCGCAGATGCCGCTCCAGCGGGTTCGCCCGGGAGAGCCCGTGGTTGCCGGCCAGCTGCATCGCCGACTGGACGGCTTCGATGGCGTTCTCGCAGGCGATGGTCTTGATCAGGCCGCTTTCGGCCGGGGTCGGCGCGCGGCCGGCATCCGTCTCGGCCGCGGCGGCGTCCACCAGGCGGCGGCTGGTCAGCAACAGCGCCTCGATCCGGCCCACCGCCTCCTGCATGCGCGGCAGGGTGGCGAGCGGGGCGCCGAGGTTGGACGGCACCCGATCGCGCAGGAACCCCACGATCCAGTCCCGCGCCGCTTCCGCGACGCCCGTGTAGAGGGAGGCGATCAGCAACCCGTTCCAGGACGCGGTCTCCGGATCGGGGCGGCCCCACTCGGCAGGCGCACGGAGATCCACCGCGTGATCCAGTGGCACCAAGACATCCTCGAACACGACGTCGTGGCTGCCGGAGCCGCGCAGGCCCAACTGGTCCCAGGTCTCCTCGATGCGTACGCCCGGGCTGTGCGCCGGCACCAGGAACAGGCCGGTCTGCGGCGCGGCCGCGTCGGTGCGGGCGAAGACCAGCATCCAGACCAGGCCGGGCGCGCCGGTCGAATAGATCTTGCGGCCGGAAATCGCCCAACCGCTTTCGACGCGGCGCGCGACCGTCGCCGGCAAGCCGCCACGGGCCGGGGTGCCCAAGGCCGGCTCCACCCGCAGCGCGTTGATCAGGGCGCCGGACAGCCCGGCACTGCGCCCGACCGCGGCCTTCAACCGCTCGGGCCAATTCGATCGGGCCGCGGCGCGCACATGCGTCAACTGCATCGCCAGGATGAGGGCGGTGGAGGCGCAGCCGCGCCCGGCCTGCCGCACGATGCCGCTCACCCGCGCCAACCCCGCGGCCGCACCGCCATCCGCGACCCGCGCCGTCAGCGCCAGGACGCCCGCCGCGTGCAGTTCCTCCAGGCTCTCCCACGGGAAGGCGCC
Source organism: uncultured Acetobacteraceae bacterium (assembly GCA_964657565.1). Lineage (GTDB taxonomy): Bacteria > Pseudomonadota > Alphaproteobacteria > Acetobacterales > Acetobacteraceae > JAVVHH01. The sequence goes on along the minus strand of CAZZVQ010000053.1, from coordinate 15,219 downwards.
CTCCTGGTCCACTTGGGCGGCGTGCTGCGCCAGCGTCTCGATCAGCGCGTCATCCAGGCCGGCCGACGCGGCGTCCGGCCTGGCTAGCGTCATTCCATCCATCAGCCGTTCCCCAGATCCAGCGAGCGGTCCCCTAACGACGCCACCGCCGGCGCGAGCGAGGCGCGCCGCTCCAACTTGCCTCGAAACTCCATCGTCGTCGCTCCGCGCACGGCTTGGCCACTGGCGTTCGTCATGTCGGGAAGATGGCGCTGCGACCGCCGCGTCCGCAACAGCAAGGTTCCGCAAAGAACGGAGCGATGGCGGAACGCGCATCTCCTTTTCGCCGGGCGCACAGATGAAGTTTTTTTTCGCAATCCCTCTGGTTCAGCCGGACGCCACGGCAAGGAGCGGTCGCCGGATGGGCAAGGCAGACGCGGCGGGGCACAGTCGTCCGACCCTGACCTGAAAGCCGGCCGCATGCCATCATCAGCACCCCCGAGGATCATCGTCATCAGCGGCTCCAGCCGCGGCATCGGCTTGGCCATCGCCGAGGCGTTCGCCCGCACCGGCGCGCAGACCGTGCTGGCGGCGTCGTCGGCCACCACTCTCGCCGCCGCGGCGCAGCGGATCGCCGCGACGGGCGCGCTGGAGCCGGTGCATGTCGCGGGCGATCTGCGAACCATCGCGGGATGCGACGACGTCCACCGGGTCGTGGCCGAGCGGTTCGGCCGGTGCGACGTGCTGGTCAATTCCGCCGGGGCGACGCGGGCCGGGTCGTTCCTGGCGCAGCCGGACGAGGATTGGCAGGACGGGTTCGCGTTGAAATTCTACTCCTGCGTCCGGCTATGCCGGCTGTTCTGGCCGATGCTGAAGCAGGCGCAGGGCTCCATCATCAACATCAATGGCGGGGCGGCACGCACGCCGGACCCGGAGTTCCTGGTAGGCGGCGCCGTCAACGCCGCGGTCGCCAATTTCACCAAGGGGTTGTCGAAGCTGGGCATGCGCGACGGCGTGACCGTCAACGCGGTGCTGCCGGGGCTGACCGAGACCGGGCGGGTGCAGACGCTGTTCGAGCAGCGCGCGGCAGCGACGGGCATCACGCCGGAACAGGTGCGCCGGAACCAGATCGCGAAAGAGGGTCTGCGCCGCATCGGCCAGCCGGAGGACGTGGCCGAGCTGGTGGTCTTTCTCGCGGACGCCCGGGCCCAGCACATCCAGGGCACCGCGATCGCGGTCGATGGCGGCGGCACTCCGGGGCTGTACTAGTCTAAACGATGCCGGGCGGGTCGTAGGCCTTGATCGGCGGCAGGTTGCCGGTGAACCGCTCGACCTGCACCGTCGTGAGTTGGCCGGTGCAGCCCTGGGCCAGGGACGAGGTGCCCACGTCGCGCGTCAGCACGTTGGGATTGCCGTGGACGCAGAGCGGCATGGGCTCCTGCGGGTCTTCGGGGTCGTACCAGGCGCCGGTCGGCAATTGCACCACGCCGGGGCGGATCCCGGTCGTGAGCGTGATGCCGGCCAGGCAGGCGCCGCGCTCGTTGAACAGGCGGACGATGTCGCCGTCGGCGATGCCCCGCGCGGCGGCGTCGTCCGGGTGCATGCAGGCGATCTCGCGGCCCCGATGCTTGGCGCCGGCGCTGTGGGCGCCGAAGTCGAACTGGCTGTGCAGCCGCGTGGTCGGCTGGTTCGAGATCAGCACGAGGGGTGTCCGCTCGGTCGGCGTGTCGACGGAATCCAGCCAGACGGGGTGCCCGGGGCAGTCGGCGTCGCCGAAATCGGCGATGGTCTGGGAGAAGATCTCCACCTTGCCGCTGGGTGTCGGCAACGGCGCTTGGGCCGGGTCCTGGCGGAAGGCGCGAATCCGGCCGCCATCGTCGGGCTGTTGCGGCAGCAGCAGGCCGTCGCTGTGCCAGAAGGTGGCGAAGTCCGGGGCGGGCAGGCCCTGCTGGGCGAGGCTGGCCCGGGTCGGTTCGTAGAGATGCTCGAGCCATTGGCGGACATCGCGGCCTTCGGTGAACGCCGCCCGGGCGCCCAAGCGGTCGGCCAGGTCGGCGAAGATGGCGTAGTCGTCGCGGGCTTGGGCGAAGGGTTCGACGATGGCGCGCATCGGCACCAGCAGCGGATCGTTCGAGTTGCCGCCGATGTCCTCGCGCTCGAGCGTCATCGTGCAGGGCAGGACGATATCGGCATGCCGCGCCGTCGCGGTCCAGCCGAGTTCGTGCACCACGACGGTGTCGGGCTTGGCGAAGGCGCGGCGCAGGCGGTTCAGGTCCTGATGGTGGTGGAACGGGTTGCCGCCGGCCCAGTAGACCAGGCGGATGTCGGGATAGGTGCGGGTGCCGCCGTTGTAGCGGTATTGCGTTCCCGGCTGGAGCAGCATGTCGGCGATGCGCGCGACCGGGATGAAGTCGCGCACGCCGTTGCGCCCCTGCGGGAGGGTGGGCAGCGGCGCGGCATTGTAGCGCCGGCCGTAATAGGCCAGGGCGCCGAGGCCGTAGCCGTAGCCACCCCCCGGCAATCCGATCTGCCCGAGTGCCGCCGCCAGCACGGCCCCCATCCAGACCGGTTGCTCGCCATGCGCGGCGCGCTGCAGCGCGTGGGCGACGACCACCAGCGTGCGGCGGCCATGGAGCTGCCGCGCCAGGTCGCGGATCGCGTCGGGCGCGAGGCCGGTATGGGTCGCGGCCCAGGCCGCGTCCTTCGGCTGGCCGTCCGCTTGGCCCAGCAGGTAGTGCTCGAACGGCTCCCAGCCTGTGGTGTAGCGGTCGAGGAAGGCGCGGTCGTGCAGCCCCTCCGTCACCAGGGTGTGGACCAGGGCCAGCATCAGCGCGGTGTCGCTGCCGGGCTTGGCGCTGATCCACTCGGCCTCGACGCTCTCCGGCAGGTCAGCCCGCAGCGGGCTGACCAGGAGGAACTTGCACCCGCGGGCGTGGGCGCGCTCCATCGCGCCGCGCTCGACGTGCCGGCTGGTGCCGCCGCCGGCGACCATGCTGTTCTTCAGCGCCATGCCGCCGAAGGCGATCACCACCTCCGTGTGCTCGGCGACCTGATCCCAGGACACGGCGCGCTTCACGACGTTTTCGTAGTCGCAGAGGATGTGCGGGATCAGCACCGAGGACGCGCCCGAGCTGTAGCTGTTGACCGATTTCACATAGCCGCCGAGCGCCGTGTTGAGGAAGCGGTGGACCTGGCTCTGGGCGTGGTGGAAGCGCCCGGCGCTGGACCAGCCGTAGGAGCCGCCGAACACCGCGCCGGGGCCATGCCGATCCCGCACGCGCGCCAGTTCGGCACCGAGCAGGTCGAGCACCTTCTCCCACGGCCCGGCGACGAACTCGTCGCGCCCGCGGCGGTCGTCGGGCCCGGGCCCCTGCTCGAGCCATCCCCGCCGCACCATCGGCTCGGCGACCCGGGCGCGGTGCCGCAGGGCGTCGGGGAAGTTCTCGATCAGGCGGTTCGGATCGGGATCGTCGGGGTGCGGGCGCACCTGCAGCCGGCCCTCGCGCAGGCGGGCGGAGAATGCGCCCCAGTGCGAGGTGTGCGGGAGGAACGCGGTGTCCGCGCTCTGATCGGGCGACAACAGGTCGGTCTTGGACATATCAGTACCCGCTCAAAGCTGGCTGTCATGGCGGAAGCGGATGGGAATCGAACCCACCGCCCGCTTTCGGCGGGCCACTGGTTTTGAAGACCAGGGGGGCCACCAGACCCCAATCGCCTCCAGATTTGTATCTGACACGGGGAACGCTACGCCGCCACCCTGGTTTTAGGGGTCATGACCCCAATCATCAATCGATGACGGCAACGCCCGACCCGGATCTGCGGATCACAGAGCAGGCCGAGCCGCTATACCTGCCGTTCGAGGCTGGGCCGTTCCGGATGACTATGGGCGTGGTGGCGCGGGATCCGGACGAGATCATCAGTCTCGATTGCCATTACCCGGCGCAGATCGAACACCGGCGGGCGCTGCTGGCCGAATGGGGGCCGGAGGTGGCGGCCGCCATGCCCGGCGCCGAGCCGGCCTGCCGCGAGATGCTCGACCGGCTGACGCAGGTGTTGCCCCGCCGCTATCCCTCCGTGTTCGAGCCGCGCCGCGAGGGGCTGCACAACCGGGTCACCGGCGAGACCTGGGGCCCGGACGCCGATCCGCTGACGGCAGCGGCGCTGCTGGTGCAGGAGGATCTGTGCTTGCTGGAGCTGCGCGAGGGCGTGCCGTTCCTGGTGGCGGGCACGCTGTGCTTCTCGCCGGGCTGGCGGTTGCAGGAGAAATTGGGCCAGAAGCTCGGTGACGTGCATCGCACAGTGCCGTTCTACGCGGAACGGCTCGGCCGCCCGGTGGATCGGCTGATGCGCCATTTGCAGCGTGGCAAGCTGGTCGAGCGGCTGAACTGGGGCCTCTACGACAACGACGCGCTGTTCCGGCCCGGACGGCATTTCGTGGCGGCGCGCAACCCTGCGATCACGCCGGACAACGCGCTCGACCGGATTTATCTCCGCGTCGAACGCCAGACGCTCAGCGTCCTGCCGCGGACCGGCGCGGTGCTGTTCAGTATCCGCACCCACGTCTATCCGCTGCGCCGCGTGGTGGCCGTCGAGGCCGCGGCAGCCCGGCTCGAGGCGGCGGTCCGCGCCCTGCCGCCCGAGATGGCGCTCTACAAAAGCATCGCGCCGTTCCGCGAGGCCCTGCTGGCGGCGCTGCCCGGGGTTTAGACCGGTTGCACGACCAGTGCCGGCGCCTCGTCGGTGATGACCGTGAACTCCGCCAGCCGGGCGCTCCCGAACGTGGTCGAGATCGCACAATCCGTGGCGTCACGGCCGCGGGCGATGAGGATGCGGCCGATCCGGGGGACGTTGAAGCGGGCGTCGAACGTGTGCCAGGCGCCGCCGAGATAGGCTTCGAACCAGGCGCTGAAATCGCCGTCCGCGTAGGGCGGCGGCGTGCCCATGTCGCCCAGATAGCCGGTGCAGTAGCGGGCCGGGATGTTCATGCAGCGGCATAGCGCGACGGCCAGGTGGGCGTAGTCGCGGCAGACGCCGATACGCTCCTGATAGCCCTCCCAGGCGGTGCGGGTGACCCGGGCGTCCATGTAGTTGAACTTGATCCGCTCGTGCGCGAAATCACAGATCGCCTGCACCCGGCTCCAGCCCGGCGCGCTGTTGCCGAACAGCGACCAGGCGATGTCGTGCAGACGGTCGGTGTCGCAATACCGGCTGCCGAGCAGATAGACGAGCACGTCGTCCGGAAGATCCTGGACCGCGTGCTCGGCGGCGCCAGGGGTGACCGGGTCGGGCTCGCCGCTGTCCTGGATATCGAAACGCGTCGATATCGAGAGGCGGCCCGGCGGCGCGACGATGCGCGTGCAGCAATTGCCGAAGCCGTCCAGGTAGTGGGTCGCCGCGACGGGTGGGTCGAACTGGATCACGCTCGGCGTGAGCAGATCGTGGGTCCGGCTCGGATGGACGGCGATCTGCAGCAGCATCGGCGTTGGCTGGCTGCAGTCGAAGGCGATGTCGTAACCGGCATGGATACGCAACGGCGCAGCTCCCTTCTTGTCGGATGATGCTCTAGGTAACGCAGTTCCTCGGAAAGGTGAAACAGACGCGCCCATGACCTTGCAGGATCTCCGCTACGTGGTCGCGCTGGCTGATCACGGCCATTTCGGCCGGGCTGCCGCTTCGTGCAACATCAGCCAGTCGACGCTCAGCACGCAGATCAAGAAGCTCGAGACGCAGCTCGGGGCGACGTTGTTCGAGCGGACCACGCAATCGGTCAGCGTGACGGGCATCGGGGCGGATATCGCCAGCCGGGCCCGCCGCGTGCTCGCCGAGGTCGAGGCGATCGCCAGCGTGGGCCGGCACATGTCGGGACCGTTGAACGGCCCGTTCAGCCTCGGCGTGATCCCGACCCTCGGCCCCTATCTGCTGCCGTGGCTCGTCCCGGCGCTCAAGGCCGGCTATCCCGAGCTCCGGCTGACGGTGCGGGAGGACCTGACCGTGCCGCTCCTGGAGCGCCTCAACTCGCATCGCCTGGACGCGGTGCTGGTCGCGTTGCCGATCGGCGGGGACGGGCTGGACTCGCTGCCGATGTTCGACGAACCGTTCCGCTTCGCCGAGCCGCGGCACGGTCGTCCCGTCTCCGACGACCCTATGACCGAGGCCGATCTGCGCGGGCAACGCCTGCTACTGCTAACCGAAGGCCATTGCTTGCGCGACCAGGCCCTGTCGATCTGCGGCACCGCGGACACCGACGTGGACGGCGATTTCCGCGCGACCAGCCTCGAGACGATCCTGCAGATGGTGGCGACCGGTCTGGGCAGCACGCTGCTGCCGGCGATGGCCTGTGCCGGCGAGAGTGCGCGTGCGGTCACGACGCGCCCGCTGGCCCCCGGCATCGGGCGCCGCATCGGCCTGGCCTGGCGCCGCAGCTGTCCCCGAGTCCAGGACATCCACCTGCTGGCGGATGTCCTGCGTGACCACCTGCCGCCGAGCGTCCACCCCGTTTTATCGTCCCCATCAATAAGCCCCTAGACGACAATCAATTTCCCCCGAAGCCTTGGGCGCGCTAGAGAGAGCGTCCAGCCAATACGGACAGGAGAGATACCGTGGATGGAATGACTGACAATAAGACGGCCGGCGAGTGCCCGGTCGCGCATGGCGGCGCCGGCAGCTCGAACCGCAGCACGCGCCGGAGCAACCGTGACTGGTGGCCGGAGCATCTGAGCCTCAACACGCTGACGCAGCATTCCCCGCGGGCCAACCCGATGGGCGAGTCGTTCGACTACGCCGAGGCGTTCAAGGCGCTCGACCTGAACGCCGTGATCCAGGATCTGCACGCGCTGATGACGGATTCGCAGGAGTGGTGGCCGGCGGATTTCGGCCATTACGGCGGCCTGTTCATCCGCCTGGCGTGGCACAGCGCCGGCACCTATCGCACGACGGACGGGCGCGGCGGCGCCGGCGGCGGCCAGCAGCGCTTCGCCCCGCTCAACAGCTGGCCGGACAACGCCAACCTCGACAAGGCACGCCGGTTGCTGTGGCCGATCAAGCAGAAATACGGCGACAACCTGTCCTGGGCCGACCTCTACGTGCTGGCCGGCAACGTCGCCCTCGAGTCCATGGGCTTCAAGACGTTCGGCTTCGCCGGCGGCCGGGCTGACACCTGGGAGCCGGAGGAGCTGTTCTGGGGACCGGAAGGCACCTGGCTGGGCGACGAACGCTATAGCGGCGAGCGCCAGCTGCACGAGACGCTCGGCGCCGTGCAGATGGGCCTCATCTACGTCAACCCGGAAGGTCCCAACGGCAACCCGGATGCGCTCGGCTCGGCGCGCGACATCCGTGAGACCTTCGCCCGCATGGCGATGAACGACGAGGAGACCGTGGCGCTGATCGCCGGCGGCCACACCTTCGGCAAGACCCATGGCGCGGGCGACCCGTCCTTCGTCGGGCCGGAGCCGGAAGGCGCGGTGATCGAGGATATGGGCCTCGGCTGGCGCAGCAAGCACGGGACCGGTCACGGCAAGGACGCCATCACCGGCGGCCCGGAAGTCACCTGGACGCAGACCCCGACGCAGTGGAGCAACCACTACTTTGACAACCTGTTCAAGTTCGAATGGGAGCTGACCAAGAGCCCGGCCGGCGCGCTGCAGTGGCAGGCCAAGGGTGCCGAGGCCACGATCCCCGACGCGCATGACCCGTCGAAGAAGCACGTCCCGACCATGCTGACCTCCGACCTCGCGCTCCGGGTCGACCCGGCCTACGAGAAGATCTCGCGCCGGTTCTACGAGAACCCCGACCAGTTCGCGGACGCCTTTGCCCGCGCTTGGTTCAAGCTCACCCACCGCGACATGGGCCCGATCCAGCGCTATCTCGGCCCGCTCGTGCCGCAGGAGACGCTGATCTGGCAGGATCCGATCCCGGCGGTCGACCACCCGGTCATCGGCGAGGCGGAGATCGAGGCGCTCAAGGGCCAGATCCTCGCCACCGGCCTGTCGGTGCCGCAGCTGGTCAAGACGGCGTGGGCGTCCGCCTCGACGTTCCGCTTCTCGGACAAGCGGGGTGGGGCCAATGGCGCCCGCATCCGGCTGGCGCCGCAGAAGGACTGGGCGGTGAACGAGCCGGCCGAGCTGGCGATGGTGCTGCAAAAGCTCGAGGCGGTGCAGTCGGCGTTCAACGCATCGGCGCAGGGCGGGATGAAGGTCTCGCTGGCGGACCTGATCGTCCTCGGCGGCTGCGTCGCGGTCGAGCAGGCGGCCAAGGCGGCCGGGACCGAGGTCAAGGTGCCGTTCACGCCGGGCCGCATGGACGCGTCGCAGGAACAGACCGACGCGGAATCGTTCGCGCCGCTGCGGCCGCGGGCCGATGGCTTCCGCAACTACTACGAGAACGGGTCGTTCTTCGCGCCTGAGGAGGCGCTGGTCGACCGGTCCGAGTTGCTGCGGCTGTCCGGGCCGGAGATGACCGTGCTCGTCGGTGGCCTGCGGGTGCTGGGCGCCAATGTTGGCGGCTCCAAGCACGGGGCCTTCACCACCCAGCCCGGCAAGCTGACGAACGACTTCTTCGTCAACCTGCTCGACATGGGCCTGGAGTGGTTGCCGACGGCGTCCGAGAACGCCTATGAGGGGCGTGACCGGAAAACGAAGGAAGTGAAGTGGACCGCGACCCGGGTCGACCTCATCTTCGGCTCCCACTCGCAGCTCCGTGCGCTGGCCGAGGTCTATGGCTGCGCGAACGCCCAGGCGAAGTTCGTCCGGGACTTCGTGGCCGCGTGGAACAAGGTGATGAACAACGACCGCTTCGACGTGGCGTAAGTCTCGGGTCAGTCACGGGCGGCGGCATCTCCGTGGATGCCGCCGCCGTCACGAGCAGGCGACGACGGAAGGGGATAGTGTTATCTTCCTGACGAGCCTACCGCAGCGTTCGAGGCCCTCATGAGTGACGCCAGCGTCCTGGATTACCTCCGCGAACAGTTTGCGCGGGTGCATGCGAGGTTCGACTCCATTCAGGGGGACGTGACCAACTTAAAGGTGCGCATGAGCGCGCTGGAGGCGGAGGCCGGCCATCTGCGCATCGGGATGGCCGAGTTGAACAGCCGCTTCGATCGCATGGATGCCCGGATCGACCGCATCGAGCGTCGGCTCGAGTTGGTCGGCTCCGCCTGATCACAGCCCCGACTGCAGCGAGATCGGCGTGCCGTCGGTGAAGCGGCTGTAGCGGAACGGGGTCGGGTCGACGATCGTCGGCCGGCCGGTGGCGATCTCGGCGGCCAGACGCCCGGCCGCCGGGCCGATGCCGAAGCCATGGCCCGAGAACCCGGTAGCGATCACCAGCCCGGGCATGCCCTCCACTGCGGAGATCACCGGCACCGCGTCCGGCGTGACGTCGATCATGCCGGCCCATTGCTGCTCCACCTTGGCTTGCCGGAACACCGGGAACACCTCACGCAGATCGCGCACGGCGTCGTCGTTGATCGACGTTACCGGATCGGGATCGAGCGTCCGCGTGGTCTCGAACGGGCTCGCTCTGTCGAGGTCCCAGCGCTTCGGCGTGCGCGCCTCCGCCATGAAGCGATGGTCCAAGCGGAGCCGCAGGCCGCGCCGCTCGGCCTTCGCCGCGGGCAGGAAGTCGAAGAAGAACTTGAACGTGTCCGGCGTGATGGGCACCACGTTCGCGTTGCCGTTGGCGATCGTGTAGCCGCCGTCCAGCCGCTTGCGGTAGGCGAAGTTGCCGACCCAGGCGGACGTCTCCGGCGCACCGTTCACGGGCGAGGTGCGCAGCACGGAGGAGCGGGTCTTGAGCTGCGGCAGGCGCAGCCCGAGGCTGCCGCAGAACAAGCGGGACCAGGCCCCGCTGGCCAGGATCGCGCTGTCGCACGCGACCCGGCCCCGCTCCGTCACCACGCCCGTCACGCGCCCGCCGGTCAAGTCCAGGCCGCGGACGGCGCAGTTCTCCACGATGACCGCGCCCGCGGCCCGCGCCGCCGCGGCCAGCG
>CAZZVQ010000053.1:0-5245 GCA_964657565.1 uncultured Acetobacteraceae bacterium | reverse complement strand
ACCTCGTGTCGGATTCGACCGGCGAGACGCTGATAGCGGTGAGCCGCGCCGCCGCGGCCAGCGCCGGCACCGCCTTCTGCGGCTCGGCGCGGCCGTCCGTCTTGGTGTAGAGCGCGGCGCCGTAGCGCTTCGTCGCCCCCGGCAGCAGCCCGGCCAGCTCGTCGCCCTCGATGATCCGGCTGCCCATCTGGTATTCGGACACACGGTCGAGCCAGCTCTGGTAGTGCTCCCGGTCCGCGTCCGACCGCGCCACGTAGAGCACGCCGCACTCGGCGAACCCGGTCGGCAGGCCCTCCCGGGTCAGTTCGCCCCACATGCGCAGCGCCTCGATGATCAGCGGCACCTCGCGCACGTCGCGCCCGGTCTTGCGCACCCAGCCCCAGTTGCGGCTGGACTGCTCGCCGGCGAGTTTTCCCTTCTCGCACAGCAGGACAGAATTGCCCTGCCGCGCCAGATGCAGCGCGGCGCTGACGCCGATGATGCCGCCGCCGATGACGACGACGTCCACGCGGGCGGGGAGGGTTTGGTCGGTCTCGGCCGGGTCGATCAAGGGGCCCATGAATACTCCTGTTCAACGTGCGCCGCGACCGGCGACGCGAGGGTGAGTTCGGGTCGCCGGCACGCGGCGAAGTGGCCCGGTGCGCGCTCGTCCAGCGTCGGCACCGCGACGGCGCATTCGGGCTCGGCGTAGCGGCAGCGGGTGCGGAACGGGCAGCCGGAGGGCGGCGAGAGCGGGCTGGGGATGTCGCCCTCCAGCAGGATGCGCCTCGGCCGGGTGCCGATATCGGGGACGGCGGAGAACAGGGCCTCGGTGTAGGGGTGCCGCGGCCGCGCGAACAGGTCGGCGGTCCCGGCGATCTCGACGATGCGGCCGAGATACATGACCGCGATCCGGTCGGAGATCAGCCCGACGACGGCCAGGTCGTGCGCGATGAACAGCAGCGCCAGGCCCAACTCGGCGCGTAGGTCGAGCAGCAGGTTGATCACCTGGGCCTGCACCGAGACGTCCAGCGCGGAGACGGGCTCGTCGGCGACCAGCAGCGTCGGGTGGCAGATCAGCGCGCGGGCGATGCCGATCCGCTGCCGCTGGCCGCCGGAGAATTCGTGCGGGTAGCGACCCGCCGCGCTTTCCGGCAGGCCGACGAGACGCAGCGCCTCGGCCACCCGCGCGCGCCGGGCTGGGCCGCGGAGACCGGCCTCATGCACGGCAAGCGGGATGGTCAGGCTTTGCTCGACCGTCATGCGCGGGTTGAGCGAGGCGTAGGGGTCTTGGAAGACGACCTGCATGTGCCGCCGCACCGGGCGCAGCGCGCGGCGCGAGGCCCGGCCGATCTCCTGGCCCTGGAACCGGATCGAGCCGGAGGTCGGCGCGTGCAGCCGCAGGATGGTGCGGCCCAGCGTGGTCTTGCCGGAGCCGCTCTCGCCGACGACCCCCAACACCTCGCCGGGCGCGAGCGTGAAGGAGGCGCCGTCCAACGCGCGGAGCGTGCGCCCGCCGCCGACGCGGTAGTGCTTGGCGAGGCCAGATACTTCGAGCAGCGGTTGGCTCATTGGTCGTCACCCCCGGACCCTGATCCGGGGGTCCACGGTGCCGCAAGCGCGGGCTCGACGGCCTGGATCCCCGGGTCGAGCCCGGGGATGACGGTGAGGGATAGATCGCGCCAGCGGGCGCAGCGGACGGTGTGGTCGGCGGCCGCGATCTCGAGCGGCGGGGGCCTCGCGATGCACGGATCCGGCAGCACATGGGCGCAGCGCGGATGGAACGTGCAGCCGTCCGGCCGGTGCTGCGGGTCCGGCACGTTGCCGGGGATCGCCGGCAGGCGCGACGAGGCTGTGCGGCCGGCCAGTTGCGACAGCAGCGGCACCGAGGCGATCAGCCCGCGGCTGTAGGGCATCAGCGGCCGGCGCAGCAGCTCGTCGACCGGCGCGTCCTCGACGACCTGGCCCGCGTACATCACCAGCACGCGGTCGGCGATCTCGGCCACCACGCCGAGATTATGGGTGATGAACACGACCGACATGCCGGTCTCACGCTGCAGCGTGCGGATCAGCGCGAGGATCTGCGCCTGGATGGTGACGTCGAGCGCCGTGGTCGGCTCGTCGGCGATCAGCACGCGCGGGCGGCAGGCGAGTGCCATGGCGATCATGGCGCGCTGGCGCATGCCGCCGGAGAGCTGATGCGGGAAGGCGCGGGCGCGGAGTTCGGGCTCGGCGATGCCGACTTGGCGCAGTAGGTCCACCGCGCGCGCCAGCGCCGCCCGGCGGCCGACTGTCTCATGCACCAGGACGGCCTCGGCGATCTGGTCGCCGATGCGGTGGACCGGGTTGAGCGAGGTCATCGGCTCCTGGAAGATCATCCCGATGTCGCGGCCGCGGATGGCGGCCATCTGCGCCTCCGGGAGCGAGAGCAGCTCCTTGCCGTCCAGCAGCGCCGACCCCTCGACCCGGCAGCCCGGCGGCCCGCCCAGCAGCCGCATCAGCGCCAGCGCCGTCACGCTCTTGCCGGAGCTGGACTCGCCGACGATCGCCAACGTCTCGCCGGCCGCCAGCGCGAACGACACGCCGTCGACGGCGCGGACGGGGCCGCCCTCGCCGGAGAAGGTCACGCGGAGGTCTTGGGCGGAGAGGACAGGAGCCGCCGTCAAGAGCCCTCTCCCTCCGGGAGAGGGTTGGGTGAGGGTCGTTCAGCCTGGACCACCCTCACCCCGGCCCTCTCCCGGAGGGAGAGGGAGTCAGTGGAAAGGCGGGTCACCGGTGCAGGTCCAGCCGCGGGTCGAGCGCGTCGCGCAGGCCGTCGCCGAGGAAGTTGAAGCCGGTCACCGCCAGCGTGATCGCCGCACCCGGCAGGATCGCGAGCCAGGGGGCGGTCGCCAGATATTCCTGCGCGTTGTTCAGCATGTTGCCCCAGGAGGGCGTCGGCGGCTGGATGCCGTAGCCGAGATAGCTGACGTAGCTCTCCAGCAGGATCGCGCGGGCGACGTTCAGCGTGGCGGCAACCACGATCGGGGCCATGATGTTCGGCAGCAACTCGCGCAGCATCAGATGCGCGTCGGACACCCCGATCGCCTCGGCCGCGAGGACGTAGTCGCGCTCGCGCAAGGCTCGGATCTGGCCCTCGACGATGCGGGCGACCTCCATCCAGGACGTGAGCGCCACGATCAGCGTGATGGTCAGCACGCCCGGGCTGACCAGCGCGGCGAGCGTCAGCAGCAGGAAGATGGAGGGGAAGCACAGCACCGCGTCCACCACACGCATCAGCGCCGTCCCGGTCCAGCCGCCATAGAAGCCGGCGACGAGGCCGACCAGCACGCCGGTGACCGTGCTGAGCCCCATCGCCGCGAAGCCGACCAGCAGCGAGATCCGGCCGGCGAGCAGCAGGCGGATCAGTTGGTCGCGCCCGAGCGGGTCGGAGCCCAGCCAGTGCGGCCCGGCGAAGGGCGGTTGGAAGCGGTGCCGCAGGTCGATCGCCAGCGGTTCGTAGGGGACGAAGTAGGGGCCGATGACGCAGGCGAGGATCAGCAAGACGAGCGCGGCGAGGCCGAACATGGCGAGCCGGTGACGCAGCAGGCGGCGCAGGGCCGGGCTGCGGACGCGGCGTGCCGGGGCGGCCGCGAGGGTCGCGCTCACCGGACGCGGATCCGGGGGTCGGCGACGACGTAGAGCATGTCGGCCAGCAGGTTGCCGATCAGCACCATGACGGCCGAGATCATCAGCAGGCCCATCACGACGGGGTAGTCGCGGTAGCCGATCGAATCGAGGAACAGGCGGCCCATGCCGGGCCAGGTGAACACCGTCTCGGCCACCAGCGCGCCGCCCAGCAGCGTCGGCAGTTGCAGCCCGGCCACCGTGATCATCGGCAGCAGCGCATTGCGCAGCGCGTGCCGCACCAGCACCGCCCGGCGCCGGACGCCCTTGGCCCGCGCGGTGCGGATGTAGTCCTGCGAGATCACGTCGAGCATGGAGGCGCGCATGTAGCGGCTCCAGGTCGCGACGGTGACGAGGGTCAGCACCAGGCAGGGCAGCACGAGATGCCGCGCCGCATCGAGCCAGCTCGTCTCGCCGGCATTGTGCATGTTGCCGGAGGGTAGCCAGCCGAGGGTGACGGAGAACAGGTAGATCATCACCAGCCCGAACCAGAAGGTCGGGATCGAGAGTGCCACCATGGCGCCGATCGTGGCCAGATAGTCGGCGATCGAGTAGCGGCGGACCGCGCCCAGCACGCCGACCCAGGTGCCGATCAGGATGGCGAGCAGCGTCGAGCTGCCCATCAGTTCGAAGGTGGCGCCGAGATGCGAGGCGATGACCGCGAGCACGGGCGCGCCGTCGCGGTAGGAGTGGCCCCAATCGCCGCCGAGCAGCCGGCCGGCCCAGTCGACATATTGGATCGGCAGCGGGCGATCGAGCCCCATCTGATGCGCGATCTGCGCCATCGTTTCGGCGGACATGCCGGGGGTGAGCGCGAATTGGGCGAGCGGCCCGCCGGGTGCCAGATGCAGCAGCCCGAAGCCGATCATCGAGACGAGGACGAGCAACACGAGGCTCTGGCCGATGCGGGCGAGGAGGGTGCGGATCATCCGTGCAAAGTGAGCGCTTCGGCCGAGGCTGGAGCGGTGCCGAAGCGGTCGAGCTTGAACGGTTCGATCGGCAGGTTCGGCGTGTCGCCGCGGGCGAGCGAGGCGCAGATGCGGCCGGTCACCGGGCCGAGGCAGAAGCCATGGCCGGAGAAGCCCATCGCCAGCACCAGTCCGTCCGGTCCGGCGCGTTCGATGACCGGCAGCGCGTCCGGGGTCGAGTCGATCAGGCCGATCCAACAATCGTCGAGCGGCGCCTCCAGCGCGGCCGGCACGAGCGCGCCGAACAGGCCGGCGACGTGGGCGATGTCGCCGACCTTCGGGCGCAGGCGCGGGCCGGGGCGGCGGCCATCCCGCACGGCGGCGTCGGCGAACCCGGTCCCGCCGGCCCAGGGGCCGCCGCTGCCGGTGAAGCGGAAGCGGCCATCCACCTCCTGCCGCCCGGCGCAGGACGCGTCGGCCACGCCGATCACCTGGTGCAGCACCGGCGCGACGGGCACCGTGCGCAGCAGCGTCACCGCGCGGGGCGTCATCGGCACTTCGAGCCCGAGCGGCGCCAGCAGCGCGTTGCCCATCACCCCGGTGGCGAGCACCACGCCGCCGCAGGCGATGCGCTCCCGCTCGGTGCGCACCCCGGTGACCCGCCCCGCCTGCGTCTCGATGGCGACGACCTG
>CAZZVQ010000052.1:0-32116 GCA_964657565.1 uncultured Acetobacteraceae bacterium | reverse complement strand
CGGCGTGTTGTAGGCCCAGAGCCCGACCATGAGGCCGATATCGGCGTAACGGGCCAGCGTGTCCTCCGCGTTGCTCTTGGCGCGGGCGAAGTCGGAGCCGTCGGTGCGGATGTCGATAATCTCGATGCTCCCGCCCTTGAGCGCGTCGCGGATGCCCTCGACCCGCTCGCGGGCGTTGTCGGCGTCCATGGTGCCGACGAACAGCATCGCCTTGCCGCCGCCGGGCAACGCCTTCTTCATCTGCGCCCCGGCTTCGCGGCCGGCGGCGACGTTGTCGGTGCCGATATAGGTGATCCGGTTGGTGTCGGGCGCGTCGCTGTCGGTGGTGAACAGCATGGTCTTGCCGGCGACGCGGTTGAGGGTCTCGGTGGAGCTGGCCGGGTTGATGACGGAGATGGCGACGCCGGCGACGTTGCGGGCCAGCAACTCGTCGAGGATGCGGCGCTGTTCGGCCGCACTCGCCTGGCTGGGGATGATCATCTCCATGGCGTAGTCCGGATGTTCCTTGTTCGCCTTCTCGATCCCGCGCCGGGCGATGGTCCAGAAATCCGCCGACACGTTGACCACGAAGGCGAGGGACTTCTTGGCCTGCGCGCGGGCCGGCCCACTCGCCAGCCCGGCCGCACCCGCGAGCACGGCCTTGTTGAAACTACGACGATCGATCATGCCTTCCTCCCTTTTGGGTCCTGCTGACCCGTTATGTGTTTCGTCACCCGCGGGCCTGACCCGCGGGTCCAGGACGCCCGAACCTCCATCGCCGGGTCTGGACCCACGGGTCAAGCCCGTGGGTGACGAGTATGGGGTCAGCGTCGGTTCCTGAGAACGACGTTTTAAACCCAGCCGCCGTCCACCACGTAATGCTGGTTGGTGCACGCGCCGGACTCGTCGGAGGCGAAGAACAGCACGACGCGGGCGATGTCGTCGGGGACCAACTCGCGCTTGAGGCATTGGCGCTGCATGATCTCCTTCTTGCCCTCCTCCGTGACCCAGAACGTCTTCTGCCGCTCCGTCATGATCCAGCCCGGCGCGATGGCGTTGACGCGGATGTTGTCGGGCCCGAAATCGCGCGCCAGCGACCGGGTCAGGCCGATCATCCCGCTCTTGCTGGCTGTGTAGGCCGCCATGCCGCCCTGGCCGATCATCCACGACACCGAGCTGAAATTGACGATCGACCCGCCGCCGGCGGCCTTCATGTCGGGCAGCACGGCCTGCGCGGCGAAGAACGAGTGCTTCAAGTTCACCGCGATCCGCCCGTCCCAATACTCTGGCGTTACGTCCTCGGTCTTGTGCCGCTCGTCATGGGCGGCGTTGTTGATCAGCACGGTGATCGGCCCGATGGCCTCGCGCAGGGTGGCGATGCCCGCGCGCAGGGCGGGGATGTCGGTGATGTCGGCGTGCTGGTAATGTACGGTATGACCCTGCCCGCGCAACCGCTCGGCCAACGCCTCGCCGGGCCCATCGAGGATGTCGATGAAGCCCACGCGCGAGCCCTGGGCGGCGAAATGCCGCACGATCGACTCGCCGATGCCGGACGCGCCGCCGGTGATCAGCACCGAGCGGCCCTTGAGGTCTGAATACGTTGCAGGCACGTTAACTCCTTTGTTTCAGCCGTTGGGCATAGACGTTGACGATCAGCGCGATCAACAGGATCAGGCCGCGGATCAGGATCTTCAAAAAACTGTCGACATTGACGTGGTCGAGCCCGTTGTTCAGCACGCCGAGCACGAACAGGCCGATGATGGTGTTGCCGATGCCGCCTTGGCCACCGAACAGGCTGGTGCCGCCCACGACCACGGCCGAGATGCTGTCGAGCAGGTAGGTGTCGAACTCGTTCTGCTGTGCGCTGCCGAAATAGGCGACTCCGAGCATGCCGGCGACGCCGGAGCACACCGCCGAGATCACCATCACCGCCGACAGGATGGCGCGGACGTTGATCCCGGAATACTCGGCCGCCTGCCGGTTGCCGCCGACCATGTAGACGTAGCGGCCGAACCGCGTATGGGCGAGCACCACGTGGCTGACCACCAGGAACAGCGCCGCCACGATGACGATCCAGGGCACCGGGCCCAGCGAGCGGGAGCCCAGCGTGGAGATCAGCGGCGGCACGGTGTAGGCGATCTGGCCGCGCACCAGGATCGCCGAGATGCCGGCGGCGATCTGCAGCATCGCCAGCGTCATGATGAAGCTCGGGATGTGCACGCGGGTGAGGCCGAACGCGTTGACCGCGCCGAGCACCGCGCACCCCGCCAGAGCGAGGATGATCGCCACCCCGCCCGAGAGCGGGAGATTGGCGATGTTCACGCTGGCGTCCTGCACCGTGAAGAACGCCACCGCGATCCCGGTCGCGTTGGCGACGCTCGCGACCGAGAGGTCGATCTCGCCGCACAGGATGACGAAGGTGAGGCCGACGGCGATGATGCCGGTCACCGAGATCTGGGTCAGGATGTTCTGCAGGTTGCCGACCGTCGCGAACGAGTCGCTGGCCAGCGTGAAGAACACCACCAGCAGCAGCAGCGTGACGAAGGGGGCGATGTTGCGCAGCCGGTCGCGGATCCATGGGCTCATGCGGCGGCGAGCAGCCGGTCCTTGCTGACCGGCTCGTTGGCGAACTCCCGCACGACCTCTCCTTTCTTCATCACGAGTATCCGGTCCGCCAGCGACAGCACCGTCTCCGGCTCGGCGGAGGCGACGATGATCCCGATGCCCTGCTCGCGCAGGCCGCGCACGATCGTCAACACGTCCTCCTTGGCGCCCACATCCATCCCGCGCGTCGGCTCGCTCAGCAGCATCACGCGCGGCAGCCGGGTCAGCCATTTCGCGAGCGCCACTTTCTGCTGGTTGCCGCCGGACAGCGCGCCCAGCGGCAAGTTCACCCCCGGCGGCCGGATGTGCAGCCCGGCCGCATGCCTTGTGGCGATCTCGCGCTCGCGACCCGGCCGCAGCCAGAGCCGGCTGATCTGGTCGAGCACGCTGATCGTGACGTTCTCGAACACCGGCGCGGCGGCGAACAGCATCATCCGCCGGCTCTCCGGCACGAAGGCGATGCCCGCCGCCCGCGCCCGCGCCGTCGAGCTCAGCCGCACCGCCCGCCCATCCACCAGGACCCGGCCCTGCGCCTCCGGCACGGCGCCGAACAGGCTCCGCGCCAGGTCGAGCTGCCCGGCGCCGAGGAAGCCGTAGAGCCCGAGCACCTCGCCCTCGCGCACCTCGAGCGATACGCCGCGGAAGCAGCCGGGGCAGGACAGCGCCTCGACTTGCAGCACGACCGGGCTCTCGGCACGCGGCTGCAACTGGATGTCGCGCAGGTAGCTCTCCTCGAGGTGCTCATGGCCGGCGCCGATCATCCGGTCGATGATCCAGCCCTTGTCGACGGCGTCGCACGCCTCGGTCGCCACCGCGCGGCCGTTGCGGAACACCGTGACCCGGTCGCAGATCTCCAGCACGTCGTCGAGGAAGTGCGAGATGAAGATCAGGCTCCGCCCGGCCTCGCGCAGGCGGCGCAGGGCGGCGAACAGACGCGCCACCTCGGGCGGCGACAACGCGGAGGTCGGTTCGTCGAGGATGATGATCTCGGCGCCGGAGAACAGCACCCGCGAGAGCTCGACGAGCTGCTGCATGCCGAGCGGCAGGCTGCCCATGGCGGCGGCCGGGTCGATGTCGATGCCGAGGGAGTGCAGTTGCTCGCGGGCGCCGCGCCGCATGGCGGGCCAGTCGACCAGGCCCAGCCGGTTGATGGGCGGGGCGCCCATGAACACGTTCTCGGCGACGCTGACGGTGGGGACGGTGGCCAATTCCTGGTGCACCATGCCGATCCCGTGATCGCGGGCGGCGCGCGGCGAGGCGAAGCGCACCGGGGCGCCGGACAGCTTCATCTCGCCCTCGAACTCGCCGTGCACGCCGGCGATGATCTTCATCAACGTCGACTTGCCGGCGCCGTTCTCGCCGACCAGGCCGTGGATCTCGCCGCGGCGCAAGGTGAAATCGACGTCGGCCAGCGCCGTCACTCCGCCGAAGCTCTTGCCGATTCCGGTCAGCGCAAGAAGGTCCATTCAGATCAGGAAATGATCCTCCATCCACATCATGCCCGGTGCGTTGGCCTTGGTGACGACCGGCCCGTCGACGATCACGTTCTTCGGGATGCCGCCCTCGCCGGCCTTTTCGCCCGCCATCACGGCCGCGACCCCAGCCACGATGGCGCCACCATGGATGCGGCAGGACGGGTTGCGCACCGTCGCATGCATCCGCCCGTCGCTGACGGCGGCGAGCGCCGGCGGCATCGCGTCGCAGCCGCCGAGGATGATGTCGGTGCGGTTATGCGCCTTCATGACGTTGTAGGCGGCGAGCGCCATGTCGTCGTTGTGGAAGTAGGCGGCGCTGATCTTGGGGTACTTGGTCAGCAGCGTCTCCCAGATGCGGGTCACCTTGGTGACGTCCCAATCGCCGGGCTGCGTGTCGAGCACCTGGATCTTGGGATATTTCTTGATGACGGACTCGAAGCCCTTCGCGCGGCCCTGGGCACCGGTATGGCCGAGCGCGCCCTGCGTCATGATCATGGTGCCCTCGCCATTGATGGCGTCGACCAGCGCTTGCGTCACCGAGGCGCCCATGAACTCGTTGTCCGGTGCCAGGAAGCTATGGACGTTGATCCCGGCGAGCGGCGCGATCAGCGTGTCCATGTCGATCACCGGCGTGCCGGACTCGATCATCCGGTTGACCGGCGCGGTCAGCGTGCCGATGCCGAACGCCTGGATCGCAACGAAATCCCATTTCTGCGCGGCCATGTTGTCGACTGCCGCGCGCTGCTTCTGCGCGGCGAGCTCGCCATCGAACCAGGTGACCTCGACGTTGTAGAGCTTGCCCCAGTACTCGGCCGCCTGCTTGCCCTGGGCGCACCACGTGGCTTGCAGCCCGGCGTTGCTGAAGGCGGCTTTCAACGGCTTGCTCGATCGACCCGCGGCCTTGCCCATGTCTTGAGCCAGTGCCGGGCCGATCCCGAGCGCCACGGCGGCCGCCCCCATATGCGTCAATAATCCGCGACGGTCGGCGCGAGGGAACATGGTGTCCTCCCATTGTTCATTATTATTCCGGACGTTAGGCCGCGGTCGCGCGAGTGCGCAAGGCCGTTTGCAGCATTTGGGCAGGTGTCACCCGCGGGTCCCGCAGGCGCATCGGCCGCCCGGTTAGGCCGGCCAGACCTTCGTGGCGACCGGGCCGGCGTTGCCCGCTTCCTCCACGTAGTGGTCTAAGGGTCGGTCCATCTCGAACTCCGTTTGGAAATGGACAGCACGGCACAACGACAGCCAGGCGGGTTGGCTGCATCGCGCCGGTCCGCAATCGCGTGACGCACTCGGTTGTGAAGCACCCGACGATCGCTGATTGAAGGTGACGGGCGTCACGGCGAGGCGCATGCAGCTTCTATGCTCGCGTCATCTCTGCCCCGCGCCGTCAGCATCCTGAGCCTGCCCGCCCGCTGCGGCACGCTGCGTCGACTTCTCCACGCGGGCGACGCGCCATGAGCAGCGCGGACGGGCTGGTCGCAGCCTTGGCGCCGGTGATCGCGCTGCTGGCGTTGGGGGTCGTGGCCGCCGTGGGGTCGCGCGCCGTCGGCGTCAGCCCGATCCTGGGATACCTGGTCCTCGGCCTCGGCCTCGGGAGCGTGGACATCCACTTCATCTCCGATGGCCTGAGGACCTCGATGCTGTCCGAGCTGGGCATGGTGTTCCTGCTGTTCGACATCGGGCTGCATTTCTCGTTCAGCCATTTGCGCAGCCACACCCGCGACATCTTCGGGTTCGGACCGATGCAGATCCTGACCGGCACGCTCGGCTTGGGTGCGGCATCGCTGCTGCTGGGGTTGTCCGGCGGTGCCGCGCTCCTCGTGGGGGCGACGCTGTCGCTTTCGTCGACCGCCGTCGTGGCCGGGCTGATCGCCGAGCGGCACCAGCAGAACTGCCCGGTCGGGCAGACCGCCACGGCCATTCTGATCTTCCAGGACGTCGCGGCCATCTTCCTGCTGATCGTCGCGGCCGCGCTCGGCGGCGAGCAGGCGCTCCTCCCGATGATGGCCGCGGCGTTGCTGAAGGCGACGGTCGCATTCGGGCTGGCGATGGTCATGGCCCGCATCGTCGTGCGGCCGCTGTTCGAGCTGGTGGCGCGCAGCCGCAACGAGGAGGTGTTCACCGCCATGGCGCTGCTGGTCGCGCTGGCGGCGGGGTGGGCGACGGGCGCGGCCGGGCTGTCGCTGACGCTGGGCGCTTTCCTCGGCGGCATGATCATCGCCGACACGCCGTACCGGGTGGTGATCCAGTCCGAGATCCGGCCGTTCCGGGGCCTGCTGCTCGGCTTCTTCTTCATCTCGGTCGGACTGTCATTGGATGTGTCGATGCTGCTGGGCGCCTGGGCCAGCGTGCTCGCGGCGACCGTGCTGCTGATCGGCGTCAAGGTGCTGACCAACGCGGCCGCCAGCCTGGTGTTCGGCTGGTCGGTTCCTGGTTCGACGCAATTGGGCTTCCTGCTCGCGCAAGGGTCGGAGTTCGCCTTCGTCATCCTGAGCCTGGCGCCCGTCCGCGCCCTGGTCGGCGAACATACCAGCGCGGTGCTGATCTCGGCCGTGGCGCTCAGCCTGGCGCTGACCCCCGCGGTGGCCGGCGCGGGCCGCACGCTGGCAGGGCGGATCCGCCGGCCCGTCCCGAGCATCGCCGATCGGGAATTTGAGCCGTTGGCGCTGGACCGGCCGGTGCTGATCGCCGGCATGGGCCGGGTCGGACGTGACCTCGCGGACGCCCTGACCGCCTTCGATATCCGCTACTCGGCGTTCGAGCGGGATGAGAAGCGACTGCGGCAGGCCGTGGCCGACGGCTATGAGGCATGGTTCGGCGACGTGAGCGATCCGCACCTCTGGCAGCCTTTGGCGGGCAGCGGCTACCGCATCCTGGTGCTGACGGCGCCGACCTTCGAGGTCTCGCAGGATCTCGCCGCCATCGCCCGGCAGCTGCTGCCAGGCCTGCAGCGCATGGCCGTTGTCCGCGACCAGGCCGAGGCGGACCAGTTCAGGTCGATCGGGGCGACGCCCGTCATCGCGGGCGGCGGATCGCCGGGGCTCGACGTGGCGGTGGCGGTCCTGGGTGGGCTCGACATTGGCGCCGAGCGGATCGCAAGATGGTTGCTCGAACAGCAGCAGCTTGCGTCGTCGGGCCGTCAACCGGTGGCCGCGTAAGTCGGCAGCCGATCGCCTCACTCAAGCGGGCGGCACCGCCGACTCGAGCTCGGGGAGGAGGACCACGCTCTCCTGCTCGTTCGGATCGGTCCGGGCGATGATCGCCACCGCCTCTTCGGTGGCGCTCGGATTGTAGGGAAGATGCGGAACGTTGGCGGGGATGTACATGAAATCCCCGGGACGGACGACGCTGTGCTGCTCGAGGCGCTGACCGTGCCAGACATGCGATGTCCCGCTCAGCGCATAGATGGCCGTCTCGTGGTCCGCGTGCTTGTGCGCCTTGGCGCGTCCGCCCGGCGGGATTCGCACCAGCTGCATGTGGATGCCGCGGGCGCCGGTGGTCTCGGCCGATATGCCGACCGAATAGTTCAGCGCCTGCCGCCCCACGAACGCCGCACCTTCCGCAACGACCCGGCATTGCGCCGTCTCCAGCCCAGACCCGCTCATCCGACTCTCCATTCTAGTCGCTCGTCACAGGGGATTTAACAGATTGAAATCTGGTGGACCGCAAGGGTCAACAGCTTTTGGAGAGGCGCGTCTCCGACATCAAGGCTTGGAGAAGGCCCGCGACAAGCGGGCGCGGGCCTATCCAGACACATCCAAAGAGTCAAAACCGCTGTGACAGGTCCTAGTAGTCCATGTCACCCATCCCGCCGCCCGGTGGCGTCGAAGCGGCCCGCTTCTCCGGGCGCTCGGCCACCATCGCCTCAGTGGTGATCAGCAATCCGGCGACGGAGGCAGCATTCTGCAGCGCGACCCGAACGACCTTGGTCGGGTCGATGATCCCGGCCGCGATCAGGTCCTTGAACTCTCCCGATTGCGCATCGTAGCCGAAGCCGTACTGGGCGTTTTCCAGTACCTTGCCGCCGATCACCGCGCCATCTTCGCCCGCATTCTCCGCGATCTGCCGCAGCGGGGTCTGAACCGCCTTGCGGACGATCTCGATGCCGAACTTCTGGTCGTGGTTGTCGGCGTTGAGGGTGGCAAGGATCAGGCTGGCGCGGGCCAAGGCGACACCGCCACCGGGGACGACACCCTCTTCGACCGCCGCCCGGGTCGCGTGCAGCGCGTCGTCGACGCGGTCCTTGCGCTCCTTCACCTCGACCTCGGTCGAGCCGCCGACCCGGATCACCGCGACGCCGCCGGCCAGCTTGGCCAGACGCTCCTGCAGCTTCTCCTTGTCGTAGTCCGACGTGGTCTCCTCGATCTGCGCCCGGATCTGCTCGACCCGGCCTTTGATCAGGTCATGTGTCCCGGCACCCTCGATGACGGTGGTGTGCTCCCGCTCGATCAATACGCGCTTGGCCTGGCCCAGCATGTCGAGCGTGACGGTCTCGAGCTTGATGCCGAGGTCCTCGCTGATCACCTGGCCGCCGGCCAGCACCGCGATGTCGTCCAGCATCGCCTTGCGCCGATCGCCGAAGCCCGGCGCCTTCACGGCCGCGACCTTGAGGCCACCGCGCAGCTTGTTCACCACCAGCGTGGCCAACGCCTCGCCCTCGATGTCCTCGGCAATGATCAGGAGCGGCCGCCCCGATTGCACGACGGCCTCCAGCAGCGGCAGCAACACTTGCAGGCCGGACAACTTCTTCTCGTGGATGAGGATATACGGGTTGTCGAGATCGACCGTCATCTTCTCGGCGTTGGTGATGAAATACGGGCTGAGATAGCCACGGTCGAATTGCATGCCCTCGACGACCTCCAGCTCGGTATCCATGCCCTTGGCCTCCTCGACGGTGATGACGCCCTCGTTGCCGACCTTCTGCATGGCTTCGGCGATCATGCGGCCGATCTCGCTCTCGCCATTGGCGGAGATGGTCCCGACCTGCGCCGTCTCGGCCTGCGTGGTGATCTTCTTGCTGCGCGCCGCCAGCTCGCTGACCAGCGCGGCCACCGCTTTGTCGACACCGCGCTTGAGGTCCATCGGCGCCATGCCGGCGGCGACGGCCTTGCCGCCCTCGCGGACGATCGCTTGGGCCAGCACGATGGCCGAGGTGGTGCCGTCACCGGCGACGTCGTTGGTCTTGCTGGCGACCTCGCGCACCATCTGCGCGCCCATGTTCTCGAACTTCTCCGCCAGCTCGATCTCCTTGGCGACGGCGACGCCGTCCTTGGTGATCCGCGGGGCGCCGTAGCTCTTGTCGATCACCACGTTGCGGCCCTTGGGCCCCAGCGTGACCTTGACCGCGTCGGCGAGCATATCCACGCCGCGTAGCATCCGGCTACGCGCGTCTTCGCCGAAGCGAACGTCTTTGGCTGCCATTTGTTGATTCCTTCTTGTTGATTCAGGCGACTTTGGCGAGGGCAGGGGGTCCTTCGATGACGCCCATCAGGTCGCTCTCCTTCATGATGAGGAGTTCCTCGCCGTCGAGCTTGACCTCGGTGCCGGACCACTTGCCGAACAGCACGCGATCTCCGGCCGCGACCTCGAGCGCCACGATGGCCCCCTGCTCATTGCGCGCGCCGGGTCCGACTGCGACGATCTCGCCCTCCATCGGCTTCTCCTTGACGGTGTCCGGAATGATGATCCCGCCGGTCGACTTCTCGAGCGCGGTAATACGGCGGACGACGACCCGGTCGTGCAGGGGGCGGAATTTCATGGCGATCATGCTCCAGAAGATGTCGGACGCCATCCGGCACTCAGGCCCCTCCGTAGTGGCGTGAGTGTCGAACCAACTGCAGGGAAGCCCCCCTGCAGCACGTCGAGTGGGATGAACATAGCGGCGATCCCTCTCGGCCGGGAGCTTCGGGAAATACTTAGGTAGGGCACCGCGGTTTCGCTCCTGGACGACACGCCTGTCCTCCGCTCCCGGCGGAGGCGGCTCGCAGGCGGCGCCCTGGTTGCGCATCAGGGGGCCGATAGCCAACTGCTCCGCCTCGTGAGCGGGTTTGGAACTGGATGTCCACCCGCAGTGTTATTCCGACGCAAAGGAGAATTCGATGCCAGTTGACGCGAAGTACAAGACGACGGCCACGGCCAGTGGCGGGGGGCGGGATGGCAAGACGTCGCTTGCCGACGGAACCATGGACCTGCAGTTGACCGTGCCGAAGGAGCTCGGCGGCCCCGGTGGCGATGGCGCCAATCCCGAGAAGCTGTTCGCCCTCGGCTATTCCGCCTGCTTCCTCGGCGCCATGCGCGTCGCGTCCACCCAGACGAAGATCAAGGTTCCCGACGGCACGACGGTCACCGCCACGGTCGGCATCGGCCCGCGCTCCGAAGGCGGGTTCGGCATCACGGCGGCTCTCGACGTCCTGCTCCCCGGGCTCGCTCACGACGACGCGCAGAAGCTCGTAGAGGCCACGCACGGCATCTGCCCCTACTCCAACGCGATCAAGGCAAGCGTGGACGTCGTCACGACCACCCGCGCCTGAGACAACCCGGGCGGGCGCCGCAACCCTCGAGCGCGGCGCCCGTTCCGTGGCAAGCAGGAACTTGCGGGGGCCACCGGCTGAGCGCGCCGGCCGCCACCGCCGCGCGATCGTGTTGCCCACCTCGGTCCGGTGCATGCGCATCACGTAGGTGAAGCTTTCCGCCGGGTGCCAGTTGAACGTCGCGATCAGCGTCACGCCACGTTGACGCCGCCACAGGCCTCGGGTTTTTTGTCCAGACAATGATGAGCCGATTCATGTCGTCTGGGTCAACCGCCTCTGCTACCGCTTCCGTTGCGACCCGCTTCGCCCAGCACGCCCTCGGCATCGCCTATCGCGACCTCTCGGCCGAGGCCGTCGCGCAAGCCAAGGTGTTCATCCTCGACACGCTCGGCGTCGGCATCGCCGGCGCTACCTCCGCCGGGGCCGCGGAAGCCCTCGCCGCCGTCTCGGGCTGGGGCGACGGCGACGAGGCGCAAATCTGGGGCCGGAGCGAGCGCCGCCCCGCGCCCACCGCCGCCCTGCTCAACGCCTTCCAGGTCCATTGCCAGGAATATGACTGCGTCCACGAAGGCGCCGTGCTGCACCCGATGGCAACTTCGCTGCCCGCCGCCCTGGCCTACGCCGACCGGCAAGGCGGCGTGTCCGGTCAAGCGCTGCTGGTCGCGATTGCCGCCGGCGTCGACATCGCCAGCGGCCTCGGCGTCGCCTCCCGCTCCGCGATGCGGTTCTTCCGCCCCGCCACCGCCGGCGGCTTCGGCGCCACCGCCGCGGTCGGCCGCCTCATGGGGCTCACGCCCATCCAGCTCGCCGACGCGTTCGGCCTGCAATACGCGCAGAGCAGCGGCACCCTGCAGCCCCATGTCGAGGGCAGCCCGGCGCTGCCGCTGCAAGTCGGCTTCAACTGCCGCGCCGCCCTGCAAGCCTGCGACCTCGCCCAAGCCGGCTTCCCCGGCCCCCACGACGTGTTCGAGGGCCCGTACGGCTATATGCGGCTGTTCGAGGGCGAGTGGGACTTCGCCCCGGTGCTGCAATCGCTCGGGAAAACCTGGCGCATCGCCGAGGTCAGCCACAAACCCTACCCTGCCGGCCGCGCCACCCACGCCGCCGTCGAAGCCATCATGCGGCTGCAGGCCGAACATGGCTTCGCCGCCGACGATGTCGAGCGCATCGTGGTGACCGGCCCGCCCATCACGCAGCGCCTCTGCGGTCGCCCGCCGCTGCCCGCACCCAGCGCCAACTACGCCCGCCTCTGCCTCGCCTTCGTTGCCGCCAAGGTCCTGATCCACGGCGAGATCGACCTCGCGCATTACCGCGGCGCCGCGCTGACCGACCCCGCCACCTACATCCTGGCCCAGCGCGTCCACATGGTCGCCGACGCCAACCCCGATCCGAACGCCCTGCTCCCGGTCGAGACCGTCATCACCCTGAAGGACGGCACCGCCCTGAGCTGGAACTGCACCGCCATGCTGGCCAGCCCCTCCCGCCGCCTGACCCGCGAGCAGCACCTGCGCAAATTCCATCGCTGCTGGGAATTCGCCGCCGTCCCGCTGCCCGAGGCGAACCGGGACGAGCTGATCGCCATGGTCGATGCCTTGGAGACGGTGGCCGACATGCGCGACCTCACCCGGCTACTCAGCCCGTCCCACGCATAATCAAGGGAGACCGTCATGCGTCTTGGCCGACTATCCGGTGTCGTCGGAATGCTGCTGGCCTGCGCAGCGCCGCCGGCGTCGGCCCAAGGCACCCAGCTGCTCTACCTCGCCGAGGACGTGCCGGCCGGACTCGACTATGACGGGCCGTCCGTCTCGGTGAACACGTCGCAGGCCGGGTTCGTCAACATGATGGATACGCTGGTCGACTACCCCCAGTCCGCCGAGGAGGACGGGGTGCGCCGGCTGGACTTCTCGCGATACGAGGGGCGCCTGCTGGAGAGCTGGGAGCACGACGTCGCCACCCACACCTGGACGCTGCACCTGCGCCACGGCGTCAAGAGTTGCGCCGGCAACACCTTCACCGCCGACGACGTCGTCTACACCCTCGCCCGCGGCAAGTCGGTCAGCGGGGCGGCGCCGATCAACTGGTTCCTCGCCAGCCTCGCCTCCATCCAGGGTTTCGACCGCAGCGTGTTCACCGGCGGCAGCAAGGAACTCGGCGACGCCGTCACCAAGGTCGACGACTACACCGTCAAGATCAAGCAATCGGCCGAGAACGCGTTGTTCCTGACGGTGCTGACCGTCTACTCGATGGCGCCGTTCGACAGCGTCGAAATGAAAAAGCGCGCGACCGAAGCCGATCCCTGGAGCCATATCTACGCCAATACCGTGAGCGTACCGGGCTTTGGCCCGTATTGCCTGGAGCGCTGGACCAAGGACGACGAGTTCGTGCTGCGCGCCAACCCCGACTACTACCGCGGCAAGCCCGCCATCGACCGCGTGGTGATCAAGCGCGTCCCGCAGAGCGCCAACCGCACCCTGACCGTGCGCTCCGGCCAGGCGCAGCTGACCCAACGCCTGACCGCCCGCGAGTTCGAGAGCCTTGGCCGGGCGAAGGGCGTCAAGGTGGCCGGGATCTACGGCAACGAGACGCTGCTGATGGGGCTGAACTGGCGCACGCCGCCGTTCGACAACAAGATCTTGCGCCAGGCGATCGCCTTCGCGATGCCCTACAACCGCGTTGCCGCGATCGGCTATGCCGGGCAGGCCCGGCCGTGGCAGGCGCACTACACCGAGGTGCTGGCCGGCTTCATCAAGCCCGAAGCGCAGTATCGGGAAGACGTCGAGCAGGCCAAGAAGCTGCTGGCCGAGGCCGGTTTCCCTGGCGGCAAGGGCTTGGAGGCCTATGCCGACGCCTTCCACCTCGCCTTCACCGCCGAGCGCGAGAGCTACCTCGGCCCGATCGCCACCGCGATCCAGTCGGCCATGCGCGACATCGGCATCCCGATCCAGCTCGAACCGATGCCGCAGACCCAGTTCGCCGACCGCCGCATGGTGAAAAAGGACCTGCCGATGTCGCTCAGCGACACCGAAAAGCCGGTCGGCCCGGACGTGCTCTACGCCACCAAGCTGTTCTTCGTCTCGCCCGCCGCCGGCGGCGTAAACAACATCACCAACTACAGCAACCCCGACGTCGACCGCCTGTTCGCCGCAGCCCTGACCGAGACCGCCCCGGCCAAGCGCGCGCCCATGGTCGACCAGATCCAGCAGCTCACCCAACGCGACCTCGCCTGGGTCCCCATCCTCGAGACCCGCACCCAATGGGCCTTTTCCGAGAAGCTGCACGGCCTCACCTGGCACCCCGACAACTCGCTGCGCTACTTCGAATTGCGGCTGGACCCGTAGTTCGTCGATCCCATGAAAACTGCCCGTCCCTCAAAATCCGTCACCCGCGGACTTGATCCGCGGGTCCACGGTGCCGACAGGCCGGCCCTACGTAGCCTGGGCCACCGGATCAAGTCCGGTGGTGACGAAGCAAGGTGGCAGCGGCAGGTTCGGGTCGACGTTCTACTAGGAACCCAGCCGTGATCGCGCTCGCCCTCCATCGCCTGCTGACCGCCCTGGTGCAGCTTCTCGGCCTGGCGCTGGTGGTATTCTTCGTCATCCGCCTGCTCCCCGCCGACCCGGTCGCGCGCCTCGTCGGCCTCAACGCCTCCCGCGAGGCCTACCTCTCGTCGCAGCATTCGCTCGGGCTCGATCGCCCGGTGCTGGTCCAACTCGGCGCCTATCTCGGCGGATTGCTCCAGGGTGATCTCGGCCGCTCTTGGGTCAGCGGCGACCCGGTAACGCGCGAGATCGGGCGCGTGCTGCCCATCACCATCGAGCTGATCACCATCAGCTTCGCCCTGGCCCTCCTGGTCAGCGTGCCGCTCGGCATGCTTTGCGCGCTCCGCCCCGACGGCGCGGCCGACAAGGTCACCTTCGGCTACAGCCTGTTCGCCGGGTCGCAGCCGGAGTTCTGGTGGGGCCTGCTGTTCATCTACGTGTTCTTCGCCAAACTGGGCTGGGCTCCGGCCCCGCTCGGCCGGCTCGACCCGATGGCGACACCGCCCCCCGCCGTGACCGGGTTCATCACCGTCGACAGCCTGCTCGCCGGCAATCTGGCGGCCTTCCGCGACGGCCTGCACCACCTGATGCTGCCGGTGCTGACCAAGGTGTTCGTGCTGTCCGGCCCGATCGTGAAGATGGTGCGGCAGAACATGGTGCGCGCCATGGCGTCCGATTACGTGCTGCACGCCCGCGCCAGCGGCCTGTCGCCCGGCCGGGTCGCCCTCATCGCGCTGAAGAACGCGCTGGTCCCGGCGCTCACCCTGCTGGGCGTGCTCTACGGCTACATCCTCGGCGGCGCCGTCCTGATCGAGACCGTGTTCTCGCTCGGCGGCATCGGCCAATATGCCGTCCGCTCTGTCCTCGCCTTCGACTATCCCGCCATCCAGGGCGTCGTCCTCGTCATCGCCGCCATCTCGCTGCTCGTCTACCTGCTGCTCGACCTGGTGCACGCCGCGCTCGACCCAAGGGTGCATGCATGAGCGACGCCGCGGTCGAGGTCGCGCTCACCGCCGCCGAACTGCGCTCCGGCCAAGCCCGCACCCGGCCGGACCTGCTGTTCGGCCTCGGCGCCGTCATCGTCGCGCTCTCCGTGCTGCTGATGGTGATCGGCCCCTGGATCACCCCGTTCGACAGCGGCCGCCCCGGCGACGACATCCTGCAACCACCCCCCGACCTGGTCGCCGTCCCCGGCCTGCTCTGGCAGGTGATCACCGGCGCCCCGCACGAGCCGGTGCATTGGATGGGCACCGACAGCGCCGGGCTGGACATCTTCTCGCGCGTGCTCGCCGCCCCGCGCGCCGACGTCGCCATCGCGGTCGGCGCCAACCTCGTCTCCCTCGCCCTCGGCAGCCTCCTCGGGCTCTTCGCCGGCACCGCCCGCCCCTGGATCGCCGCCCTCGTGCTGCGCCTCTCCGACCTCGTGCAGGCCTTCCCCGTGTTCATCACCGGCATGATCCTGGTCACCATGGCCGGCCGCTCCACCGGCACCATCGTCCTCACCTTGGCGCTGCTCTACACCCCCATCTACCTGCGCCTGACCCGGGCCGAGGTGCTGACCCAGCGCCGCCGCGGCTTCGTCGACGCGGCCCGCGCCCTCGGTCGCCGCGAGAGCTTCATCGCGCTGCGCCACGTCCTGCCCAACGCCATGGTCCCCGCGTTGATCCAGGCCTCCGTCACCATCGGCTTCGCCATCCTGATGACCGCCGGGCTCAGCTTCGTCGGCGCCGGGGTGCGGCCGCCCACGCCGGAATGGGGCCTGATGATCGCCGCCGGCGCCGACGGCATGGTGCAGGAGGAATGGTGGCCTTCCCTGTTCCCCGGCCTGGCCATCTCGCTGACCGTGTTCGGCTACGCCGCCTTCGGCAACGGGCTGGAGCGCCGCTATGCCCGGTGAGCCCCTGCTCTCCGTCCGGAACCTCGCCGTCGGCTTCGGCGGCCCGCTCGCGCTGGACGGCGTCAGTTTCGAGCTCGGCACCGGCGAGATCGTCGGCGTCACCGGCGATTCCGGCAGCGGCAAATCCACCCTCGCGCTGGCCCTCCTCGGCCTGACCCGGCGCCCCGGCCGCATCCTGACCGGCGAGGTCCTGCTGGAAGGCCAGGACATCCTGCGCCTGCCGGAAAAGCAGCGCCAAGCCCTGCGCGGCGGGCGCATCGGCCTGATCACGCAGAACCCGCGCAGCTCCCTCAGCCCGCTGCACACGGTCGGCCAGCAAGTCGGCGGCGTGCTCCGCGCCCACGGCAGCGCCAGCGCCGCCGAACGCCGCGGCACCGTGATCGGCCTGCTGCGCCGCCTCGGCCTCAACGACCCGGAGCGGCGCGCCGGCGCCTACCCGCACGAATTGAGCGGCGGCATGGCGCAACGGGTGCTGATCGCCATGGCGCTTGGCGCCGGGCCGCGCTTGCTGGTCGCCGACGAGCCGACCAGCGGCCTCGACGTCACCATCCAGGCGCAATTCCTCGACCAGATGTGGCGCACCGCCCGCGAGACCGGGTCGTCCGTGCTGCTGATGACGCAAGATCTCGGCATCATCGCCAATTACTGCGACCGGGTCATAGTGATGGAAGCCGGGCGGCTGGTCGCCCAGAACGACACCCCCGCCTTCTTCGCCGCCCCGCGCGACACCTACAGCCGCGAACTGCTCTCGCTCGCCGCCTCCGCGCCGCCGACGCCGACCGACTCCGCGCCCGCTTTGCTCGACGTCCGCGACCTCTCCAAGGCGTTCACCCTGCGCGGCTCCGGCAAGCGCCTGCAAGCGGTCAACGGCGTCGAACTCACCCTCCGCCGCGGCGAGACGCTCGGCCTGGTCGGCGAGAGCGGGTCGGGCAAGACCACCGTCGGCCGCTGCCTCCTCCGCCTCGTCGAGCCCGATTCCGGCGAGGTCGTGTTCGACGGCAGCGACCTGCTCCGGCTCTCCCCGGCCGAACTGCGGCGGATGCGGCGCCGGGTCCAGATCGTGTTCCAGGACCCGCTCGATGCGCTCGATCCCCGCTGGCGCGTCCGCGACATCGTCAGCGAAGGCCTCGAGCGCACCGACCCGGCCCGCGTCACCGAACTCCTCGGCCTCGTCGGTCTCGCGCCCGAAGTGGCGGCCAGCCGCCCCCGCGACCTCAGCGCCGGCGCGCAGCAGCGCGTCTGCATCGCCCGCGCCATCGCCGCCGACCCGGCCCTCATCGTGCTCGACGAGCCGACCTCCGCCCTCACCCCTCTGGCCCGCGTCCAGGTCGTGCGCCTGCTCCGCGATCTGCAGGCCCGGCTCGGCACTGCCTTCCTGTTCATCTCGCACGACCTGAACACGGTCGAGCAGCTCAGCCACCGCGTCGCGGTCATGTATCTCGGCCAGGTCGTCGAACTCGGCACCCGCGAGCAGGTGTTCCACGATCCCCGCCACCCCTACGCCCGCGCCCTGCTCTCGGCCCACCTCGCCCCCGACCCGCGCCGCCGCCGCGTCGACCGCCCCCCATCGCAGCCGTTGCGCGGCGAGATCCCCAGCCCGGTCGACCTGCCGCCCGGCTGCTTCCTGGCGAGCCGCTGCCCCGAAGCCCGCCCACACTGCGCCACCACCCGCCAGATGCTGACTCCGCTGCCCGATGGCCGCCACCTCCGCTGCCAGCCGGAATCCGATCGTGCCGTCTCCGACCCGCTCGCCGCATGACAAGGATATCCCGATGACCGACACGCTGGGTTGGCGAAAAGTGTTCGCCGTGCTGGTGCCATCGACCAACACGGCCGTGCAGCCGGAGTTCGACGCGATGCGGCCACCGGGTGTCACCAACCACATCAGCCGCATCCGCATCCCCAACATTCCCCTCGCCAGCGACGAGGACTTCCAGCGCTTGATCGAGTTGATCGTCGCCGCGCAGGACGAGGCGGTCGACAGCGTGATGAGCTGCGAGCCGGACCATTTGGTGCTCGGCATCTCGGCCGAGACGTTCTGGGGCGGGGCCGGCGCGAGCCGCGATCTGAAGCAGCAGCTGGAGACGCGCACCGGGTTGCCGGTCTGCACCGGGGCGGACGCCTGCCACGCGGCGCTGTCCGTGTTCGGGGCGCGGCGGATCGCCGTCATCACGCCCTACTTCCCGGTCGGCGACCGCAACGTGGTCCGCTTCTTCGAGGAGACCGGCATCGTCGTGGCCCGCATCAAGGGCCTGTCCTGCGCCAGCCCGGTCGCCATCGCGCGGGTGAGCGAGGCGGAACTCGCTGCCACCTTGCGCGCGGTCGACGGCGACGACATCGACGCCATCGTGCAGGTCGGCACCAACCTGGCGATGGCCCGGTTGGCGCCGGCTGCCGAGGCCTGGCTCGGCAAGCCGGTGATCGCCATCAACACTGCGATCTACTGGCCCGGGGATCGACGACACGGTCAGCGGCTGGGGGCCGTTGCTGGAGCGGCACTGACCGATGCAGGACGGCGTCATCGTCGGTGCCGGGGCCGCCGGGTTGCTGGCGGCGCTGCGGGCCGATGATCTGGGCGTGCGCGTCACGTTGCTGGACAGCTTCGAGGCGGAACGGTCGAACCTCTGGGTCAGCAGCGGCCTGTTCTCCGCCGCCGGCACCCGCTTCCAGGCCGCATCCAGCGTCGACGACAGCCCGGCGCGGTGGGCCGACGACATCACCCGCAAGACGAACGGCGCCGTGGACCCGATCATCCTGGCCAACGTGACCGGACGCTCCGCCGACGTCGCCCATTTCCTCGCTGACCGCATCGGCCTCGAACTGCATCTCAATGCCAGCCTGATCCTGCCGGGCCACACCGCCCCCCGCCTGCATTCCACGCCCGATTCCAGCGGGCGCGAACTCTCCGAACTCCTGCTCCGCGCCGTCCGCCAACGCCCGGGCATTACCTTCCTCCCCGGCACCGAAGCCGTCGCCCTCGTGCTGGATGGCGACCGGGTGCGGGGCGTGCGGACGCGCTCCGGCGCCGCGATCACCGCCCGCCATACCCTGCTGGCCTCCGGCGGCTTCGCGTCCAACGCGGCCATGATCGCGCGGCACGCCCCGGAGATCGTCGGCGCCATCAACATCGGCCGCGGCGCCAATGACGGCTGGGCCCTCCAGCAAGGCGCAGCGCTCGGCGGCGAACTCATGCTGATGGACAGCTATCAGGGCCAGGGCCACACCACCCCGGACGGCACCGGACGGCTCGGCGCGGGCCTGACCTCCTACGGCGCCATCGTCGTCAACGCCCGGGGCGAGCGCTTCGCCGACGAGTCCGTGGGCCCCTCCGAATTCGGCGCCTGCGTCCTCGCGCAACCCGGGCGCTGCGCCGTCGAAGTTTTCGACCACCGCATCCACCAGCAAGCGATGGGTCTCAGCACCTACCGGGCCGTCCTCGCCACCGGCGCCATCAAGGCGGCCGACACCGTTGCCGATCTCGCCGCCGCTTTCGACCTGCCCCCCGACGCCCTACAACGCACCATCGATGACTATCACGCCGCGGCCCCCGACCCGTTCGGCCGCCGCCTCGCTTTGCACGCGCTGGTCCCACCCTTCATGGCGACCCGCGTCACCGGCGCCCTCGCCCACACCCAGGGCGGCCTGCGCGTCGACCGGGCCGCGCGCGTCCTCCGCTCAGACAACACCGCGATCCCCGGCCTCCTCGCCGCCGGCGGGGCCGCCGCCTCCATCTCCGGCCACGGCGCCGCCGGCTACCTGCCGGGCAACGGCTTGGGCCACGCCTTCGCCCTCGGCATGATCGCCGCCGAGACCATCGCGACCCCAGAACCCTGAAGGATCACGCCATGCCGCTCCACCGCCGCTCGCTCCTCGCCGCCGGCACCGCATCGCTGGCGGCGCAGATGCTGCGCCCCGACATCGCGCTGGCCGCCGACCGCACGCTGACGATCGCGCTGCCGAACAACCCCTCCACCATGGACCCGATCCAGACCTCGAATCACGACGCCATGGCCATCAGCAACGCCATCTTCGAGAACCTCCTCGAGGTCGACCAGGACGGTACCATCGTCCCCAGCCTCGCCCGCGCCATGCCCACCATCTCCGACGACCAGCTCACCATGACCTTCGACCTGCGCGACGACGTGCAGTTCCAGAACGGCGCCACATTCACCGCCGAGGACGTCAAATACAGCTACGACTACATGCTCGACCCGAAGAACCGCTCCATCCGCCGGTTCATCTTCGCCCCGATCGAACGCATCGACGTCGAGAGCCCGACCCGGGTGGTGTTCCACTTCCGCGAGCCGTTCCGCCCCTTCTTCCAATACCAGACCAAGTTCATGGGCGTGTTCCCGAAGGGCAGCCGCGAGACCCACGGCGACCGCTACTTCGCCAACACCCCGATCGGCGTCGGCACCGGCCCCGGCATCTTCGTCGACTGGACCCCCAACGATCAGCTCGAGATGAAGCGCAACCCGACCTACTGGCGCCGCGGCGTGCCGGCCTGGGATCGGGTCGTGGCCAAGATCGTGCCGGAAGAGTCCGTCCGGGTCGCGTATCTCACGACAAACCAGGCGCAGATCATCAGCGCACCGCCGCCGCATCAGCTCGCCGAGATCGCGAAGATGCCCGGCGTGACGGTCGGTAAGAAGACCGCGCTCGGCGGCCTGTGGTTCATGCAGACCAACACCGCCAAGAAGCCGTTCGACGACGTCAATTTCCGCAAGGCCGTCTCCTGCGCCATCGACCGCAAGAAACTGGCCGACGACGTGTTCTACGGCCTCATCAGCCCCACCGCCGTCCCGGCCCCGCGCGAGACCCCCTGGTTCAACGCCGAAGCCGAAGCCAGCATCGCCTACGACCCCGAGCGCGCCAAAGCCTATCTCGCCAAGTCCAAATACGCCGCCGGCGCCGAGTTCGACCTGCAGGTTCCGAACCCGCCCTACCTCATCGACACCCGCGACGCCGCGGTCGTGATGCAATCCATGCTCGCCGCGGTCGGCATCAAGATGAACATCCGCAGCCAGGAGATGCCCTCCGTGCTGAGCAGCATGACCGCCGGCAACCACGTCGCCACGCTGCTGCCGCTGATGGCCCCCAGCGACCCCACCTTCCACATCAGCATCTGCTACCTGCCCAACCAGCAGCAGTCGAAATCCTCCAACTACAGCAACCCGGCGCTGACCGAAGTGGTCAACGAAAGCTACCGCCACACCGAACTCCCCGCCCTGCTCCCGCTCTACAAGAAGATGCAGGCGATCCTGGCCGAGGACTGCCCGCATGTCTGGCTCGGCTACATCGTGGTCGCGAATGCCTGGCGGCAGGAGGTGAAGGACTTCAAGGTCAACACCGGCCTGACCATCTCGGCCCGCGACGTGACGCTGGCCTGATGGCCTGGATCACCCGGCTGATCACCTCGGCGGCCATGCTGGCGGTGGTCAGCATCGTGCTGTTCACCCTGGTGCACGCGATCCCGGTCTCCCCGGCGCTCGTCGTGCTGGGGCCCGACGCCAGCGCCGAGGACATCGCCGGCTTCGACCGCGATCACGGCCTCGACCAGCCGCTGGTGACGCAATACGCAAGCTGGGCCGGCGGCCTGCTCACGGGCGATTTCGGCACCTCGCTGCAGGACGACTCCCCGATCGGCCCCCGCATCGCCCGCACCTTCCCGATCACGCTCGAACTCGTCGTGCTCGGCTTCCTCTTCGCCCTGCTCGTCGCGGTCCCGCTCGGGATCGTCTCGGCGCTGTGGGAAGACCGCTGGATCGATCACCTCGCGCGGCTCGTCGCCGTCGTCGGCGTCTCCATCCCCGCCTTCTGGCTCGGCCTGCTGCTGATCAGCTGGTTCGCCGTCGACCTCCGCTGGCTCCCGCCCGGGGGCCTGGTGCCCTGGCGCGACGGCGCCTGGCCGCATCTGCGCTCGCTGATCCTCCCCACCGTCGCCGTCGGCTTCTACTACGTCGCCATCATCAGCCGCATGACCCGGTCCAGCATGAGCGAGGTCCTCGCCCAGGAGCACGTCCGCACCGCCCGCGCGATGGGGCTCGGCCGCGGCCGCATCCTGGTCTACGTGCTCAAGAACGCGCTCAGCCCGGTGGTCACCGTCGCCGCCATGTCGTTCGGCTACATGTTCGGCTGGGCGCTGATCGTCGAGCAGGTGTTCAACATCGCCGGGATGTCCCGCGCCCTGCTGACCGCCATCTTCCAGCGCGACTACCTCATGGTCCAGGCCGTCGTGCTGGTCATCACCGCCATGTTCCTCCTCGCCAACCTGGTCGCCGACGGCCTCTACCGCCTCCTCAACCCCCGGCTCTCGGCATGAGCGACACGGTCCGCCGCCCTGGCGCCCTCGCCGGCCTGTTGCGCCGTCCCGCCGGCCTACTAGGCGCGACACTCGTCGTCGCCGCACTCTTCGCCGCCGCCCTGGCCCCCTGGATCGCCCCCTACGATCCCGTCGCCGTCGACCTCGCCGCCAAGCTCCGCCCGCCCGGCGCCCTGCACTGGCTCGGCACCGACCAGAACGGCCGCGACCTCCTCAGCCGCATCCTCTGGGGCGCCCGGCCCTCGCTCTCGGTCGGCCTGGTCGCCGTGGTGATCGGGCTCGTCGGCGGCTGCGGCGTCGGCCTCGTCGCCGGCTACGTCCGCGGCTGGGGCGCCCAGCTCGCCATGCGCGCGATGGACGGTCTCGCCGCCATCCCGCTGCTGATCTGGGCCATCGCCGTGATCGGCATCGTCGGCGTCGGCCCCTTCCAGCTCGGCCCGCTCACCCTCCCCAACGAAGCCAAGATCGCCCTGCTGATCGGCCTCTTCTACATGCCGCCGCTGGCCCGCGTGACCTATGGCGGCGCCCTGGCGGAATCCGCCTCCGACTACGTGCGCGCCCGCCAGTCCCAAGGCGCCGGCACCGTCGCCATCATGCTCGGCGACGTGCTGCCCAACTGCCTCTCGCCCGTCATCGTGCAAGCCACGCTGCTGGTCGCCGTCGGCATCGTCGTCGAGGCCTCGCTCAGCTTCGTCGGCCTCGGCGTCGAGCCGCCCAACCCGAGCTGGGGCACCATGCTCGCCGACGCCCGCGGCTTCGTCTTCACCGGGCAATGGTGGATGTCGGTCTGCCCCGGCCTGGCCATCTCCGCCAGCGTGGTCGGCTTCAACCTGCTGGGCGACGCCCTGCGCGACGCGCTCGACCCAAGGCGCACGCTCGGCACCACCGCCGTCAACGGATTATTGGGCTGATGCCGTTGCTCGAAGTGCGCGACCTCCGGGTCGGCTTCCCCGTCGCCGGCCGCATGGTCGAGGTGGTGCGCGGCGTCTCCTTCACGCTCGAGCCCGGCGAGGCGCTCGGCCTCGTCGGCGAATCCGGCTCCGGCAAGAGCCAGACCGCGCTGGCCATCCTCCGCCTGCTCAAGCCGCCCGGCCGCATCCTCGGCGGCAGCGTCCGCTTCGAGGGCACCGACCTCGCCCAAGCCAGCCCCGCCACCATGGCCCGCCTGCGCGGCGCCGGGCTCTCGATGGTGTTCCAGGATGCGCTCGCCTCGCTCAACCCGGCGTTCACCATCGGCACCCAACTCGTCGACGTCGTCCGCGCGCATCGCCGCCTCAGCCGGGTCCAAGCCCGCGACGCCGCCGTCGAAGCGCTCACCCAGGTCGGCATCCGCGACGCCGCTGCCCGGCTGGGTCAATACCCGCACCAATTCTCCGGCGGGATGCGCCAGCGCGTGCTGATCGCCATGGCCATCGCCTGCGGTCCCCGCCTGCTGGTCGCCGACGAACCGACCACTGCCCTCGACGTCACCGTGCAGGCCCAGATCGTCCGCCTGCTGGCCCGCTTGCGCCAGGAGCTCGGCCTCGCTTTGCTGTTCATCACCCACAACCTCGACCTCATGGCGCAGATCTGCGACCGCTCCCTGGTCCTCTACGGCGGCATGGTGATGGAAGAAGCGCCGGTCGCCGACCTGTTCCGATCCCCCCGCCACCCCTACACCGCCGCGCTGATCGGCTGCGTGCCCCGCCTCTCGGACCGCCCCGGCGAGCTCGGCGTCATCGACGGCGCACCCCCCATCGCCGGCCGCCTCGGCGCCGGCTGCCCCTTCGAGCCACGCTGCCCCAGCCGCGTCGAGCCCTGCGCGACCCGGCGCCCGGACGAGACCGGGTCTGCCGGCCGCCGCGTCGCCTGCTGGGCGCAACCCGCATGACCGCCCTCCTGGAACTCGCCGGAATCGGCAAGACCTACGCGCTCCGTGGCAGCCTACTGGCCCGGCGCCGCACCGTCACCGCGCTCGACGGCATCGACCTCTCGGTCCGCCGCGGCGACGTCCTCGGCATCGTCGGCGAGAGCGGCTGCGGCAAATCCACCCTGGCCCGCATGATCCTGCGCATGGAGCCCCCGACCACCGGCCGCATCGCCTTCGACGGCCAGGACATCACCACCTTGTCCGGCGCCCCCCTGGTCGCAATCCGCAAGCGCATGCAGATGGTCTTCCAGGACCCGGGCGGCTCGCTCAACCCCCGCAAGACCGTCCGCCGCGTGCTGCACGAAAGCCTACGCCTCGCCGGCCTCCCACCGTCCGACCTAGCCGACGCCGCCCTCGCCCTGCTCGACCGGGTCGGCCTCGGTTCCGCACAACTCGAACAATACCCGCACGAGCTCTCCGGCGGCCAACGCCAGCGCGTCGCCATCGCCCGCGCCCTGGCCCTCGAGCCCGACCTGATCGTCGCCGACGAACCCGTCTCCGCCCTCGACGTCTCGCTCCAAGCCCAGATCATCCGCCTCCTGATGCGCCTGCGCGACGAGCTGGGCCTGACCCTGGTCTTCATCAGCCACGACCTCGCCTTGGTGCATCACCTCTGCAACGACGTCCTCGTCATGCAAGCCGGCCGCGTCGTCGAGCGTGGCCCCCCCGCCGCCGTGCTCCACCACCCCACCCACGCCTACACCCGCCTCCTGCTCGACGCGATTCCCCGGGCCCCCCTGGTGCCGAGTTAGACCACGATATGAGAGGAGACAGACGCGTGCGCACCTTACGGATCGGCTCCGGAGCCGGGTATTCCGGCGACCGTATCGAGCCCGCGGTCGAACTGGCCGAGAAGGGCCGGCTCGACTATCTCGGCTTCGAGTGTCTGGCCGAACGCACCATCGCGCTGGCCCAAGGCGACAAGATGCGCGACCCCGGCGCGGGCTTCGACCCCCTGCTGGTCGCGCGCATGGAGGCGGTGCTGCCGGCCTGCCGCGCCAACGGCGTCCGGATCATCACCAATATGGGGGCGGCGAACCCGCAGGCGGCGGCACGGGCGACCGCAGCCGTCGCGCGGCGGCTGGGCCTGTCCGGGCTGCGCATCGCGGCGGTGGGCGGCGACGACGTGCTCGACCGCGTCCGCGACGGCGAGCATGCGTTGCTGGAGCGGCCGGGGACCGTGGGTTCCCTGGGAGCCAGCATCCGTTCGGCGAACGCGTATATGGGGGTCGGCGGCATCGTCGCGGCGCTCGAGGGCGGTGCGGAGGTCGTGATCACCGGCCGGGTCGGGGACCCCGCGCTGTTCGTGGCGCCGCTGGTGCACGAGTTCGGCTGGGCGCTGGACGATTGGGACCGGTTGGGCAAGGGCACGGTGGTCGGCCATCTGCTGGAATGCGCGGGGCAGATCACCGGCGGCTACTTCGCCGACCCGGGGTACAAGGACGTGCCCGGGCTGGCGCGGCTCGGTTTCCCGATCGCGGAGGTGAGCGAGGACGGCGCGGCCGTCATCACCAAGGTCGAGGGGTCCGGCGGGCGCATCTCGGTGGCGAGCTGCAAGGAGCAGCTGATGTACGAGCTGCTCGATCCCACCGCGTATCTGCAGCCGGACGTGACCGCCGATTTCAGCATGGTCCGCTTCGTCGAGGTCGGGCCCGACCGGGTCGCGGTCTCCGGCGGGACGGGCCGGCAGCGGCCGGACACGCTGAAGGTGTCGATCGGGTATCTCGACAGCTATGTCGGCGAGGGGCAGATCTCCTATACGGGACCCGGCGCGCTCGCCCGGGCGCGGCTGGCGCTGGAGATCGTGCGCGAGCGGCTGGCGCTGACGGGCGTGCGGACGACGGAGACGCGGTTCGAGCTGATCGGCGTGGACGCCATCCACCGGGCCGGCGCTGGGCGGCCAGGGCCGGAGCCGATCGAGGTGCGGGTGCGCGTGGTGGGGCGGGCCGAGAGCATGGTCGAGGCCGTGCGCGTGGGTAACGAGGTCGAGACGCTCTACACCAACGGGCCGGCCGGCGGGGGAGGGGCCTGGAAGTCGGCGCGGCAGGTCGTGGCGGTCGTTTCGACGCTGCTGCCGCAAGAGCAGGCCCGGGCCGAGATCAGCTACGAGGTGGCCTGAGATGCAGCTCCGCGAGCTTGCCCACGCGCGCACCGGCGACAAGGGCGACACGTCGCAGATCTCGGTGATCGCGTACGAGGAGGGCGACTACGCCTTCCTGGCCGAGCACGTCACCGCCGAGCGGGTGCGGGCGCATTTCGCGGCCATCGTGGCGGGTGAGGTGACGCGCTATGAGCTGCCCGGGCTCGGGGCGCTGAACTTCGTGATGTCGCAGGCTTTGGCGGGAGGGGTGACCCGGTCGCTGTCGCTGGACGCGCACGGCAAGTGCCTGGGTTCGATCTTGCTCGAACTCGAACTGCCGGACCGGCAGGCGCCACCGCATGAGGCCGTCCGATGACGAGTCTTGTGGTGGTGCAGGCCGCCACCAGTCCCTGAGCCCAGGGGCCGCCTGAGTTCCCGGTCAGCCGGCGGTCCGGCTGGCGGGCAGGTTGAACAGGCTGCAGCCGGTCCTCATGGATGCGACCGGCAGTCTCGCCCGGCACGCCGACGCCCCGGACCATGTGCAGGCGGTTACACTGAGGGGGCAGCGACGGGCGTCGGCGTCGGGCGGAATACCCAGGAGCGCCTGGCGCTCCTCATCGGTCAGCAATTGTCGGCGTGCCACGGCGGCGTTTCTCCCGTCCTATAAACGTCCATGTTCATCCTGGACGGCGACGCATTGGGAGACGTAGTCTGTTGGACGGGTTCGGCTCCTCCGGTGCTGCAGCCCGGCGCCCGTCCAGATAACGACCGTTTGGGAGACGCGATGACCGGTATTCTGGGCTACGTCCGCGCCCGGGCTGCACGAGCCAAGGGTAAGCACCTGTACGGCAGCCGCTCCATCCGGATCGTATTGCTGCGGCGTTGAAGCTTGTAGACGCAGGTCTGTCGCCGACTGCTGCAACTCGCCAACTCGGTTTGGGCCGCTCAACTGTTTACCGAAAAATGGCGGCTGCCGGCCTTGCAAGGACGTTTCAACGCGCGGGAGCTTTCGTTTGCGTCGGCATCAGCCTCTGGACGTTGGTTGGGCATACTCGGGAGGCACAAGCGCAAGTGACTCATATCTGCTGGATTGAGCATGTTAAGCAAACGGCTCAGGGCGTCGACCTATACTTCATGAAAACCATGACCCGGGTTTTGCGAAACAGGACTTGGGAAGACATGCCTTTGGCGTCGATTATAATAGACGGCAAGGAGGTAGCGTATCCGCATGTCTCCACAGTCTTAGGCGATGAGTTGTTCCTCGCAAATTCTCCGGAAGACGGATGTAGCATTAAGGTAGCAATGCAGGACGGGAGCATCGGAGTGAGAGCGGGCGCTTACTTCAATCCTCCCGGCCTACCAAGAGCTACAAGCACCCAATTCATTCCAGCCACTCCCATGAAGCCGTAAGCGCATCCCATCACAACAACGGTTCCTGCTAAGTTCATCCTTAGCCTTGTCTACCTGACAACCGACGCTATGCCCTCTGATCCGTTCGCACAGGCGCCGGTCGGCATCGAACCGATCACGTCCACCTTGGCATCGGCGAGCAGATCGGCGGCCTCCAGCAGCCGCGCCTGCTGGAACTGCGCCGACGCCTCGTCGCGCAACGAGATCTCGGTCACGCGGAAGCGGGCGAAATGCACCGAGGCCTCCGGCACGCCGGCCAGCATCGCCTGGCTGACCGGCTCCAGCACGGTGTTGGACGACGGGGTGAGCATAC
This sequence comes from uncultured Acetobacteraceae bacterium, assembly GCA_964657565.1. Taxonomy (GTDB): domain Bacteria; phylum Pseudomonadota; class Alphaproteobacteria; order Acetobacterales; family Acetobacteraceae; genus JAVVHH01. The sequence continues at coordinate 4,058 of CAZZVQ010000052.1, read as the reverse complement.
CCAACCGGACGCGGCGCGATCTTAACACGGGAGGGCAACGATGCTCCATCAGACGTTCAGAGCCGGGCGACGGCGGCCAGGAGAGCCTGGGTGTAGGGGTGGCGGTCCGCCGCCGCGAAGTGGGTCGCCTCGAACAGGTCTACCAGACGGCCGCGGTACATCACGGCGATCCGGTGGGCGATTTGGCGGACCAGGTTCAGGTCGTGGGTGATGAACAGGAACGCGGTGCCGTGACGGGCCTGGAGCTGGACGAGCAAGCGCGCGATATCGGCTTGGACCACGACGTCCAGCGCGGAGGTCACCTCGTCGCAGATCACCATCTGCGGGGCGGCGGCGAACGCGCGGGCGATGGCGACGCGCTGCTTCTCGCCGCCGGACAGCTCGTGGGGATGTCGGGCGGCGTAGGCGGCCGGCAGGCCTACCTCCTCCAGCATCTTGGCGACGCCTGCCGGCAGGGTGTCTGCGGCCGCCTTGCCATACAGGCGGAGCGGGCGGGCGAGGATCGTGCCGATGCGGTGGCGCGGGTTGAGCGACGCGTCCGGGTTCTGGAAGATGATCTGCATGTCGCGGCGCCAGGCGCGGTCCATGCGATCGTCCCCGGACAGGCGCTTGGCCTGGAACGTGATGCCGCCGGTGAACGGCGCGATCCCGCACAGGGCGCGCGCCAAGGTGGACTTGCCCGAGCCGGACTCGCCGACGATGCCCACGATCTCGCCTTTGTTCACCGCCAGCGACACGTCGGCCGCGCCGTGCGCCGGCGCGGGCGCACCCAGGAGGCGGGCCAAGCGGCCGGCGCGACCATACGTCACGCCGACGCCGTCCATGGCCAGCAAGGGTGACGCTGGGGGCGAGGTGGCGACCAGCCGGTGAGCCGGGTCGGGGATGGCGTCCAGCAGGCGCCGGGTCTGCGCCGCGTGCGGGGAGGTCAGCACGTCCCGCGCGGCGCCGTGCTCGACGATGCGGCCGGCATCCAAGACCGCCACGCGGTCGGCGATCCGGGCGACCAGGGCCAGGTCGTGGGAGATGTAGAGGCAGCCGACCGGCGCCTCGGCCCGCAGTTCCGCGAACAGGTCCAGCATGCGCGCGCCGGTGATGACGTCGAGCGCCGTCGTCGGCTCGTCGAGGATGATGAGTTGGGGACGGCAGGCGAAGGCGGCGGCGATGACGACGCGCTGTTTCTCGCCGCCGGACACTTGATGCGGGTAGCGGCGCATGATGGCGCGCGGATCGGGCAGCCCGGTGCGAGCCAGCCAGCGCTCCACCTCGGCCGCGGCATCGCGCGCGTTCAGGCGGCGGTGGCGGATCAGCACTTCCATGACCTGTGGGCCCAGCTGCATGGACGGATTGAGCGCGGTCGAGGGGTCCTGGAACACCATGCCGATGCGGCGGCCGCGCAAGGCGGCGAGTTGGCGCCGGGTCATGGCGCGCAGATCCTCGCCCGCGAGGGCGATGGTGCCACCGCCCTCTCGCGCGTTGCCGGGCAGCAGGCGGAGGATGGACCAGGCGATCGATGTCTTGCCCGACCCCGATGCGCCGACCAGGCCCAGCGTCTCGCCGGCGGCGATCTCGAGGTCGATGCCGCGCAGGGCGGGACGCAAGCCGGCGTGGGTGCGGTAGTCCAGATCGTAGCCGGCGATCCGCAGCGCCGGGGTCATCGGTGGAGTCATCGGCGGCCGCGCGGGTCCAGCCGGTCGCGCAGCGCGTCGCCGACCAGGTTGAAGCCCAGCGCCACCATGGCGATGGCGACGCTGGGCACCAGGACGGTCCAGATGTTGCGCGCCATGAATTGCCGCGCGGTGGCGATCATCAGGCCCCACTCGGTCGAGGGCGGCTGTGCGCCGAGGCCCAGGAAGCCGAGCGTGGCGCCGATCATGACGGCGAAGGCGACGCGGATGGTGGCCTCGATGATCACCGGGCCGATGGCGTTGGGCAGCACCTCGCACAGGATGATCCAAGCCGGTCCCTCGCCGCGGGCGGTGGCGGCCAGCACGTAGTCCCGCGAGCGGAGCGACAGCACCGTGCTGCGGGTGATGCGGGCCAGGCCCGGCGTGAAGGCGATGGCGACCGCGAGCAGCGCGTTGCCCGCGCCATTGCCGAGCACGGTGACGATCAGCAGCGCGAACAGCAGGTCGGGCACGGCGATCAGGCCATCGAGCACGCGCATGATCACCGCGTCCAGCGACCCGGCCGCCACGCCGGCCAGCAGGCCGATCAGCCCGCCGGCCACCACACCCAGCACCGTGGCGCCCAGGCCGAACAGCACGGTGGGACGCGCGCCTGTCAGCATGCGCGAGAGCAGGTCGCGGCCGAACTGGTCGGTGCCGAGCAGGAACGCGGCGGAGGGCGGTTGCAGGCGTGCTTGCGGATGGAAGGCCTGCGGGTCGTAGGGCGCCAGCGCGGGCCCGGCCAGCACCGCCACGGCCACCAGCGCCAGCAGCACGAAGCCCACCAGGAAATTGGGCTGGCGCAGCAGGTCACGCATAGTGCACCCGCGGATCGAGCAGCGCGATGACGATGTCGGCGACCAGGTTGGACAGGGTGTAGGCCGCTGCCATGACCAGCGTGGCCGCCTGGATCAGCGGCAGGTCACGGTTCTGAACGGCGTAGATCAGCAGCCGTCCCAGCCCGGGCCAGGCGAACACCTCCTCCACCACCAGGATGCCGCCCAGCAGATAGCCGACGTCCAGCGACAGCACGGCGACGGCCGGGGCGAGCGCATTGCGCAAGGCGTGCACCAGCACGACCCGGCCCGCCGACAGGCCCTTCACCCGGGCGGCCCGCACGTAATCCGAGCCGAGCACCTCGCTCATCTCGCTGCGGATCTGGCGCGACAGATGCGCCACCAGGATCAGCGACAGCGTAGCCACCGGCAGGATCATGTGCCGCGCCGCCTCGCCCGCCCCTTCCGCCAATGGCGTGAACCCGCCGGCCGGCAGCCAGCCGCCATCGCCCGCGAAGGCCACCAGCAGCAGCGTCGCGGTCACGAACTCCGGCACCGAGGCGCCGACATAGGCGAACAATCCGATGGCCATGTCGAACACGCTGCCGCGCAGCAACGCCCCGGCCACGCCGACCGGCGTCGCGATCAGGCAGACCACCAGCAGCGTGGCGGCAGCCAGCACGGCCGACCGGCCCAGCGCGTCGGCGACCAACGAGGCGACCGGACGGGACAAGCCGGCGGACATGCCCCAGTCGCCGTGCAGGATGCCGTTCAGCCAGTGGAGGTATTGCTGCCACCAGGGGTCGTTCAGGCCGAGGGTCAGCTCCATGGCCTGGCGCTGATCGGCGGTGGCGAACTCGCCCAGGATCATCACAGCGGCATTGCCGGGCAGCAACTGGGTCACGGCAAACACCGTGAAAGAGATGATCAGCAGCACGAGCAGGATCGCGCCGCATCGCCGGAGCAGCCAGCCGCCGCTCACTTGATGACGGTCAGATCGGGCGGCAGCCCGGTCAGCACCTCCGGCGCGGCCTCCGTCACCAGCAGCGTGTGGCCGACGCCGGCCGCGTAGCCGGTGTCGGAATCGCCCAGCATGACGTGGAAGAACAGCACCATGCCGGGCACGCACACCGTCGGGTTGCCGGTGTAGATCATCGGCGGGACGTCCATGCTGGTGGGCGCGTAGGTCAGGCCGACCGAGTAGCCGGTGGCGCCGAACCGGTGCGCGGCGTAGCCGGCGCTGTCCAGCCCATGCGCGTGGGCGTCGAAGATTTCTCCGAGTGTCGTGCCGGGGCGGCTGATCTCGGTCATGCGGTCCAGCGTGGTGCGCACGGTGTCATACATGTGGCGCTGGCGGTCGGTGACGCCGCCCAGCAGGATGGTCCATTCGGTCTTCACGTTGTAGCGGCGGAGCGCGACGGGGTATTCGACGATGACCTGGTCGACCGCCTCCAGCCGCCGCGGCTGGCTGACGCCGCGGCCGTAGAGCGCCCGCGCGCCGGAGTTGAACAGGGGCGCGTTGGGCGGCATGTCGCCGCCACCGCCGAGCACGACGGACAGGTAGGTGGCCGTCAGCGTGGAATCCATCACGCCGGGGCGCGCCGCCGCGATCACGGCG
>CAZZVQ010000051.1:26613-32143 GCA_964657565.1 uncultured Acetobacteraceae bacterium | reverse complement strand
CGACCGCTTCGAGGCCGCCGGCCTGGCCATGGCGGCCGCGGCCAAGCGCAACAACGCCGCCAAGGGCGCCATCGAAACCGCACTCTTCGACGCCGTCGGCAAGACGCTCGGCGTGCCCGCGTCCGCCCTGCTCGGCGGCGCCGTCCGCGACCGCATCCCCGTGCTCTGGACGCTCGCCTCCGGTGACCCGGCGCAAGAGATCGAGGAAGCCGAGCGCAAGCTCGCCGCCCGGCTGCACCGCACCTTCAAGGTTAAGATCGGCGCCCTCGAACCCGCCGCCGACATGGACCGCATGCGCCGCCTCGCCGCCGCGCTTGGCGACCGCGCCACGCTGATCGTCGACGCCAACCAGGCTTGGGACGAGACGGTGTCCGCACGCTGCCTGCCGCAACTATCCGAGATGGGCGTCGCCCTCGTCGAGCAGCCGGTTCCGGCCTGGAACATCGCCGGCATGGCCCGTCTGCGCGCCCGACCCGGCACCCCGCCACTTCTGGCCGACGAGTGCGTGTTCGACACGCATGACATGCTGGCCGTCGCCGCGGCGGCGGCCGCCGACGCGGTGTCGCTCAAGATCGTCAAGCACACCGGCTTGCTGGGAGTCCGCAAGGTCGCCGCCGTCGCCGAGGCGGCCGGGATCGGCCTCTATGGCGGCTGCTTGCTGGAGAGTTCAGTGGGGGCCGCGGCGCACCTGCAGGTATTCGCGACGTTGCCGACGCTGGAATGGGGCTGCGAGCATTTCGGCCCCCAGATCCTGACCTCGGACCTCGTCACCGAACCACTCCGCTTCGAAGATTTCCACATCCATCTGCCGGCCGGCCCCGGCATCGGCGTCACGATCGACGAGGCGGCGATGCGCCGCTTCGCCCGGAGCTGAGATAATGCTGTATCACGTCCGGATGGACGTCCATCCGCCGCAGGGCATGGACCCGGCCCAGTTCGACGCGATCAAGGCGGCGGAAAAAGAGTATGCCCAGGAGCTGCAGCGCTCCGGCAAGTGGCTCCATCTCTGGCGTATCGTCGGCGAATACTCGAACATATCGATCTTCGATGTCTCCGACAACGAAGAGCTGCAAGCTATTCTCTCCGGCCTTCCGCTGTTTCCGTTCATGAGCGTCAAGGTCATGCCGCTCGCCCGCCACCCGTCCGCGATCGAACGATGAGCTTCTCCCGTCGAGGCGTGATGCTGGGATCCACGCCTGAGAACAAAACGATACGGCCTGAATAACGGGCCGACAGAGGAGGAGACGAGACATGTTCGACACGACGATAGGCCGCCGTGGAGTGCTGCTGGGCGCAGCGGCAGCCGGTTAGGCGCGGCCAGCATTGGCTCAGGGAGCGCCGCTCAAGGTCGGGCTGATGCTGCCCTTCTCGGGCACTTACGCCCAGCTTGGCGAGAACATCGCCATTGCGTTCGAACTGCTGCTTGCAGAGAAGGGCGGCAAGCTCGGGGGCCGCACCGTGGAGGTCATCCGGCTCGATGATGAGTCGGACCCGTCCAAGGCGGTGCAGAACGTCAACCGGCTGCTCAATCGCGACAAAGCGGACGTGCTGGTCGGCACCGTCCATTCCGGCGTCGTCATGGCGCTCGTGCCGCGCGCGATGCGTGTGTCGCGCGCCATCCGGGCCGGGACGGTGTGGGTCAACACCTATCGCGCCGTCGCGGTCCAGGCCCCGTTTGGCGGGTTCAAGGAAAGCGGGTTCGGCCGCGAGCGGGGCGATGTGGCGCTAGACGAGTTCACCAACATCCGCAACGTCATGATCGATTTCTCGAGCGAGGTGCGCGACCCGTTCGCGATCAAGCGATGAAGGACCAGAATTTCGATGTGGTTGTCGTCGGCTGCGGCATCGCCGGCCTGTCGGCGGCGGTGTCCGCGGCCGAGCTGCGTCGACGCGTGGGTCCGGAGCGAGCGAGGCTGATCCCGCCTTCGTGACGGCTGCTGCTGCCTCGGCTGTGGCCGCAGCGGTAGCTACATCGAGCGTGGATCGTTTGGTGCTTACCGCGCCGATCCGTTGAGCATCTTCATGGAAGAGATCCTGACCTAATGGGCGGCGAAACCGCGTCGCCGCAGCGCCTACAGTCGCGCGTTCGGGCGTAAGCACTCGTAATCGATCGACCCGAACACGCCGTGGCTGGATCCGGATATGCGGTTAGCATTCTTGGGCGCCGCCGCCACCACCGTCGCGCGGACCGAGGTGCGCTCGACGGTGGAGCCGTTCACCCGGATCTGGGTCCGTGAGCCGAACAGCAGCTTCAACCACGGCGCCCCATCGGCGGCTTGAAAGTAGTTCACTTGGATTAGGTCGGCTTGTCCATCCAGCCCAGGGCTTCCGGGCTTCGTAAGGTAGACGCCGGTGCATGACGGCTCGTCCCCGCTTCTCGGAATCGGTGGCTCAGCCTCGGGAGCCCGGGCCGGCGAAAGGGACCCCTGCGCCTCCCGTCTGGTGGCTCCGACGCTGCTGACGACGCCCGGCTTCCCATCGTGGCGTGGAATAAGTTCGGCGGCAGTGATCAGCTGGCCGCCCGACTGGACAGCGTTAGCGCCAGGACCACGTGCGGCTCTCGCCGGCTGCACCGTCGGCCGCATCGACAGGGGAGATGGAGTGCGCCTGGCAGCCTCGCGAGCGTCGATCTGTGGTGCGTCACCGACGGCGGGCAGGTTTGGTGTGGAAGTCGGCGGCTCGACAGATAAAGGCTCCGGGGTGACCTGGAGCGCGACGCTGGTCGAAGCAGGAAGCGACGGTCTGGGCGTCCTTCGCTCGGAGGGAGACGGGATCGGATCGATCGATGATCCCGGCTGCGTCGGCTCGGCTGCCGATTCCAGTGCCCGCGGCAAGCTTGAGTCGATCGTTAAGGAGGGAATGGTACGCGACGTCGCGGCCATGAGTGCAAGGCCCGTCGCAACCGCCGTTAAAATCATATGCTGCACCAGGCTCGGCGCCGCCCTCGACACGTGCTCTGAGAGCACACGTTCGATCCGATATTGCAGCGTTGCTGGCCGCGCCATCGCGACACCCCGCAGGAGCGGGCCTGAGCGTCGCCCCATCTCGAGCAGGATCTCGGCATAGCCGATGCCGTCGCCGGTTGCCGCTACGGCCTGGTCGTCGCTGGCGAGCTCGGCCAGAACGACGAGCCGTCGGTGGAGCCACCGGGATAGAGGGCTGAACCAAAATAAGGCTATGTTCAGTTGCGCCAGGACCAGCATCGCATAATCCCATCGCAAGACATGGCCCCGCTCGTGCGCCAGAACGGCCCGACGCGTGTCTGCCGACCAGCCTTCCGCGTCGAGTGGTAACAGGATGGCATGAGCCACCGTCACTGGTGTCGCGACCTCACGGCTGATCCTTACGTGCATCCCAGCAGCCCAATCGGCATGGACTGGAACAGACTTGGCCAGAAGCCGAAGCGACAATACGACCCCGAGGAGGACGCGGGAGGCGATCGCGGCAGCGACGACGACATAGACGGCTTCAAACAAGCAGCACAGCGAACGCTGCGGTTGCTCGTCGAGCGGGCCCTTAGTCGAAAGCATCTGCATGGCGGTGCTTGCAAGCGCGTCGCCGGTGTCGTCGACCAGCATGGTAGGGAACACCGGGATCACCGGAATGCTCAGCGGGGCGATGCGCGCGAGCATGGGCATAAAGACCGACGTCCCCAGGACGACGGTCCAGGCGACCAGCAGCAGTGGCGGTTGCCGAACACGCAGCAGCCGAAGGCCACAACCGACGACGATGGCTAGGAGAAGTGTGCGGAGGCCCGCTTCTCCAAGCACGCTGAGCATCAACGCCTCGTTTTGGCTGAGTTGATCCGTTTCGCAAGCAGCTCGAGGGTCCCTCGCTCCAGCATCTGAGCGTCGGCCATCCCGACGAGTACTTCTTCCACCGATCCCTTGCAGAACCAGTCGACGATCCGCTTGACAGCCCGAGCCGCGACTTCCCCCCGGGCCTCCGCGGCCCGGAAGATGAAGGTCCGGCCCTCTACCCGGTGAATCACGTAGCCCTTGTCCTCGAGCCGCCGCAGGACGGTCCGCACCGTCGACTCCTTCGGTCGCCGGGCCAATGCCTCTCGAACCTGATCGGCCGTCACCTCGCCGTTGTCCCAGACGAGTTGCATGACTTCCAGCTCGAGTTCGCCGAGATCGGACATTCGCTCGTCCATGCAACACCACCGTGCGTATCGCTACGACGCGTAGCCCGAGTGAAGACAACAAGCAATCCTGGCCTATCCTCCCTTGGTATTTGTGCTACGGCTTGTGGCGTTAATTTGCGTAGCCTATCCATGAACCGGAATGAGCCGATGTTGAGCAGCAGCCAACGACCGGCGATGCGGGTGCATCGAACCAGAATGCTGAGCTGGTTGCTCCTGCTCTCACTGGCACTGCATCTGATGTTGCTCACGTGGTTGCTGATGTTCCCATCGCGCCAACCGCCGGGTCGTGGACCCGAGCCGCTTTCGGTGGAGATCATCACGGAAACTGGATCTGCTTCGGCCGCAGCAGCTCGCGCGTCGGCAGAAGAAGCCGGCGAGCCAGTCACGCCCGCCGCACCGATCAAGCAGGCCGAAGCACCGCCTTCGCCGTTGATGACAATACCGGCGCCTGAGCCGGTACGTGTGCCAGTTCAACCGGCTGTAGTGCCCACACCTGCGCCGGAGGTGCCGTTGGCCCTGCCATTCGAGCAAGCCGAGATACCGTTCCCGCCAGTCGTTCCAGATGTGCTGCCACCCCCACCAGTTCATCAGACCGAAGCAGCGCCGTCGCCTGCCATGCCGCCCTCTCGACCAACTGAGCACCCACGCCCGCGACCGGCACCACCGCAACACCCGGCGGCACGACCTGCACCCACGCGTGGGTCGAATGTCGCCAGGAGCGAAGGCGGCAACGTCGCGGGCGGCGCGAGCAGTGCGAACAACGGTGCCGCCTGGATGGGGCGATTGAAGCAATGGTGGGACCAACACTCCTTCTATCCCAGAGAGGCGTCCCAGAGTGACGAGGGCGGCAACGTCAAAGTCCGCATCGTCATCGCCGCCGATGGCCAGGTCACATCGATTGAGGTGGTGCAAAGCTCAGGATCAAGCGTGCTCGATGCTGCGGCGCTGGCGGTGTTTCGCAACGCCCGCCTATCACCGTTGTCGCCGGGCGCGCTCGCGCAACCGGCCGATGTCGTGGTGACCCTGCATTATCACCCCATCGGGACCGGTGGTTGATCTGCCCGGGTCTCGCCCTGAGCCGAGCCGCCATTCCTTGCGCGCTTCGAGGGCACTGAGAAAATGCTCGACAAGCCGCTCTCGCGAGTGAATGCTACAGCTTGTAGCGCTACAGTGCGCAGAGCTAATGACCTCGGGAAGAAGAGTGTCGTCTATGCGGTCGTCGGTCGGTTCAGCCATTCTTGCCCTGGGCTTTCTCCTGGTTCCGGCCATCGCCGCGGTAGCAAAGGGCAATCCAAGCCGAAGCATCCGGTTGCCGAATAGAGCTCAGCGGCCCGGCGTTGGAGGCCGCGCTGGACTGGCTCTGCATGAGCGTGCCGGACGCGG
>CAZZVQ010000051.1:0-26603 GCA_964657565.1 uncultured Acetobacteraceae bacterium | reverse complement strand
GGCCAGACGAATAGGCCGGGCAGCAGGAACATGAGCGCAATCCGCGCGTGTCGTCCTCGACTTTCACGCTTCTCTCGCGCTCCGCGTCATTCAAACGAATGATGCTGTCCGGAAGCGGCGACGGTGCATCCTGCTTGAAACACTATCAGCGCTGTGGGACGGTATTCACAGATGAGACGAGACGTCCTCCCCGATGACATTGGCCGTGTGATCGACCTCATCTACGCCTGCGCCATCGCACCGTCCCGTTCGAACGACTTACTGCGCGGAATGGCCGGGCTGTTTGACGCCCATTTCGCGGATAGCTTCAGCCGTGGCCACGACGGGTCTAGCGCCACCGGCACCGTCTTCGGACTGGACCGGGCCGACTACCAGGACGGCATGGTCGCCACCTGGTCCTCGCGCAATCCCTGGGCGCTGAAAGCGCCGGTCACCAGTGCCGGCGACGTCCGCGCGACGTGGCAGTTCCTGTCACGCGTGGAGCTGCAGCGCAGCGACATGTTCACCGACTATCTCGACCGCCGCGACCTGCACGAAGGCATGCGCTTCGAGATATGGTCCGATCCGGCGGGCATCGAGGATGTTTCGTTGATCCGCTCCTTCTCCGTCGGATCGTTCACGGCCAACGAGATCGCGCTCGGCCGGATGCTGATGCCGCATCTGCAACGGGCCGCCGAGGTGCGCCGGCGCTTAGGACGCACGGAACTGCTCGCGCAAGCGGGTCTAGCCGCCTTGGACATCCTCGATCACGGCGTCGTTCTCGTGGACGGCGCGTCAAAACTTGTCCATGCCAACCCCGCCGCGCACGCGTTGTTCCAGCAAGCCGACGCAGTCCGATGCAGCAACCGTCAACTACATGCCGCAACCGTGTCGGCCACGCGCCAGTTCACGGCCATGCTGCATCGCGCGACGCGGCGCGAAAAGGCGCGCGCCGGTGCGGTCGCCCTCCCACGTCCCAACGGCCGGCCCCTCATGGCATTGACCGTTCCGATTCAATGGGCCGCCGACTGGTCGCAAGCGGGTCCGCCCGCCGCCATCGTCTGCTTCAGCCGCTCACAACTCGCGCTGACGGAGCGCGCGCTGCAGCCGATCAGCCGGGTCTTTGGTCTGACTGACGCAGAAGCAAAACTGGCGGCTATGCTGCTTTCGGGTCTAAGTCCGTCGGAAGTCGCTGCCAGCCAAGGGCGCAGCGTGGCCACGATCCGTACGCATCTCGCGCGGTTGATGGGCAAAACGGGGACATCGCGCCAAACCGAACTGCTACCCCGCCTGCTTGAGCTCCCCCGGCTTCCGGAGCATCAGTCGTTCGAGTAGGGTCTTGCCCGCGCTTGGACTAATATACAGGGTGCGGAAAGACTTCCGGGCAGGCCTTGTCAGGTTGCCGGATGAGGATATCGAACTGCCCGGAGCCGGCGTCTAGTTCACGCTCGACCAGCAACTCCGGCGAGATCGCGCAAGGCCGAAGCAGCACGACAGCCAGACCGCGTGCTGGATAACCCGCTCAGGCCAGTCGGGATCTCAACGCGAGCAGGATCGCCGGACACACCAGGATGACGGCGGCCACGAACAGGAAACTGCTGCCGAAGTCGGCGCTGCCCTGCCGCAACACGCCGACGATCGTCGCGGCTCCTGCGCTGCCGAGCGTGCCAATCGCCGATATCATCGCGATCCCCGCCGCCGAAGCCGATCCCGTCAGGAGGCGCGGCGGCAGGGTCCAAAAGATGGTCATCGCGGAAAAGCCGCCGGCCATGGCGACCGACAGCGCGATGATCATCACCGCCGCCGAATCCGTCAGCCCGGCTGCAGCCCATCCCGCCGCCGAGACCACGACCGCGACCACGATGTTGGCGACCCGCCGCCCCGACCGGTCGGACTGCCGGCCCCAGGCATACATTGCGACCGCGCCTGCCAGGAACGGCGTAGACGTCGCAACCGCCACCGCTAGCGGCGACGTGAAAAGGTGGTGGAACACCTGCGGAAACCAGAATGCGGCCGTGTTGAGCTGAAGATTGATGCCGATATAGGAGAACGACAGCAGCACCACGGTCGGACTGAGGAGGGACCGCCACCAGGCATGCCTGCCCGGTCCGCTGACCACCGCGTCTCGCTCGCGATCCAGTTGGTGCTGCAACGCGTGCCGCTGCGCGAGCGGTAACCACGTGGCATCCGCCGGGCGATCCACCAGGAACCCGAGCGCCAAGACCCCTACCACCGCCGATGCGAGGCCCTCGACGATGAACAGCCATTGCCATCCGGCCAGCCCGGCGGCGCCGTCGAGCGACATGATGGCGGTGGACACCGGGGCCGAGCATGCGTTGGTCAACGGGATCGACATCAGGAACAGCGCGTTGAACCGCGCCCGGTACGCCTGCGGGAAAAATCGGGTGAGGAAGAAGAGGATGCCGGGCAGGCACCCTGCCTCCGCCGCGCCGACGACGAAGCGCATCGCGTAGAACGATTCCGGCCCCTGCACCAACGCCATGAGGCAGGTGGCGATGCCCCAGGTGATGGCAATCCTGGCCAGCCAACGCCGCGGGCCATACCGCACGAGCATCAGGTTGCTCGGAAGCTCCAATGCGAGATAGCCGACCAGGAACATGCTGGCGCCGAAACCGAACATGCTGGGCGTCAACCCCAGCGTGCGGTTCATCGTAACGGCCGCGAAGCCCACGTTGATGCGGTCGAGAACGGCGAGCGCATAAAGCAGGACCAGGAACCATACGAGCCGCCGACCGGTGTGGCGCACCGCGGCGGCGATTACGCCGTCCGGGGGGCCGCCCGGGTCCATGGCGCTCGCCCCGGAGTCCAAACCCCTCAAGCGTCCGGCGGCTGGTGTCTGCATTCCCGCTCCTCCTTGCCGGGACGTCGACGTAAGCGCCCTTTGCTTGCCTCTGCACCATCCGCGCGCGCTGAGCAATCGCGCCTTCACGCCGATGCGCCCCCTCTATGGAGGGGATCGAAGACGTGCATTTTACCTGCGTTCCTCAACAACCTAGGTTGGACGCCAGACGGGGGCAACGAGGCCGCCGCAGGGGAGCGATCGTCGTGACTGGAGCCTTGTCACATCTGAAGGTGCTCGACATGTCGCGCATCCTGGCCGGCCCATGGGCGGGCCAACTCCTCGGCGACCTCGGCGCGGATGTGACCAAGATCGAACGGCCAGGGGTCGGCGACGACACGCGCGGCTGGGGCCCGCCCTACCTGACCGAAGGAGGCGATGCGGCCTACTTCCTGTGCGCAAACCGGAACAAGCGCTCCGTCACCATCGACTTCACCAAACCTGCCGGGCAGGCGCTGGTGCGCCGGCTGGTCGAAAAATCGGACATCTTGATCGAGAACTTCAAGGTCGGCGGCCTCGCGCAGTATGGCCTCGACTGGCCATCGCTGCAGACGGTCAACCCGCGGCTGATCTATTGCTCGATCACCGGATTTGGCCAGACCGGGCCGTATGCCGGGCGCGCGGGCTACGATTTCCTGATCCAGGGCATGGGCGGCCTGATGAGCGTCACGGGCCGCAGCGAGAGCGAGCCGGGCGCCGGACCGCAGAAGGTGGGCGTGGCGCTGACCGACGTGCTGACCGGCCTGTATGCCAGCAACGCCATTCTCGCCGCGGTGGCGCATCGCGAGAGCACGGGCGTTGGCCAGCACATCGACCTGGCGCTCCTCGACGTGCAGGTCGCCAGCCTGGCGAACCAGACCATGAACTACTTGACCTCCGGCATCGCCCCCGTGCGGATGGGCAACGCGCATCCCAACATCGTGCCCTACCAGGACTTCCCGACCCGCGACGGCGACATGATCATCGCGGTCGGCAATGACGGGCAGTTCGTCCGGCTCTGCGCCGAAGCCGGGCACCCCGAGTGGTCGGCCGACCCCCGCTTCGCCACCAACGCCGCCCGCGTGGCGAACCGCGACGCCTTCGTCGCCGCATTCAGCGCCGTGTCGGTTGCGCGCAGCACGGCCGAGTGGATCGCCGCACTGGAGGCCGTCGGCGTGCCCTGCGGCCCCATCAACACGCTGGCCGACGTGTTCGCCGACCCGCACGTGGTGGCGCGCGGGCTCGAGATGCGGATGCCGCACGGCAGCGGCGTCGATGCGAAACTGGTCGCCAACCCGATCCGCATGTCCGGCACGCCCATCGAGTACCGCACCGCGCCGCCTTTGCTCGGCGCCGACACCCGAACCGTGCTGACGGGCCGGCTGGGCCTGCGGGACGACGAGATCGACACGCTCACCACAGAGGGGATCATCTGATGTCGAACACGGCCACACACGCCATTTCCACCCGAAGCGTCGACGTCCGCATGCGTGACGGCAGCATCATGCCGTGCTGGCTGGCGATCCCGGACGGACCGCCCGCAGGCGCCGTGATCGCGATCATGGAGATCTGGGGCGTCAACGCCACCATGCGCCACCATGCGCAGGAATTCGCCGAGGCCGGTTTCGTCTGCCTGGTGCCGGACGTCTTCTTCCGCCAGGAACCCGGCGTGCAGCTTTCGGACGCGGACCCCGAGGACGTGCGCCGGGCCTTCGAACTGTATTACGAGTTCGATTACGACCAGTGCGTGCTCGACATGGAAGACACCGCCGCCTTCCTGAAGACGCTGCCGGATTGCAACGGCCGGGTCGGCGCGGTCGGCTATTGCCTCGGCGGCAAGCTCTGCTATCTCATGTGCTGCCGCACCGACATCGACTGCGCGGTCGCCTATTACGGCACCTACATCGAGCACAACATCCGCGAGGTCGGCAACCTGCATCGCCCGTTCGTGCTGCACATGGCGATGAAGGACCGCTGGGTGCAGGCCGAGGTCAACGACCTGCTGGAGCGCAAGCTGTCGCCCAACCCGCTGGTGACCATCCACAAATACCCCGGCGCCGACCACGCCTTCGCCCGCCACGGCGGACGCACCTACAGCAAGCCCGAATCGGACCGCGCTTTGGCCCTCTCGATCGATTTTTTCCAGAAGCACCTGGTCCCATGATCGACGCCTTTTGCCATGTCATGCCGGCCCGCATCTATGAGCGGTTGCTGGCGCTTTCGCCCGGCAACCCGTCGCTCAACGCCTTCAAGACGCTGCCGGAGCTATGGGACCGCGACAAGCATCTGGCGCTGGTCGAGGAGTTCCCGGACTACCGCCAGGTGCTGTCGCTCGCCAACCCGCCGCTGGAGCTGGTCGCCGGGCCGGAGGCGAGCCCCGACCTCGCCCGCTTCGTCAACGACGAGATGGCCGCGTTCTGCGCCACGCGTCCGGACCGGTTCGCCGGCTTCGTCGCTTCCATGCCGATGAACAACCCGGGCGGGTGCGTGGCCGAGGCGGAGCGCGCGATGACGCAGCTTGGCGCCTGCGGCGTCCAGGTGTTCACGAACGTGGCGGGCAAGCCGCTCAGCGCGCCGGAATACGTCCCGCTGTTCGAGACGATGGTGGCGCATGACCGCCCGGTGTGGATCCATCCGATGCGCCCGGCGACCCACGCAGACTACCCCGGCGAAGCTCTGTCGGAGAACGAGATCTGGTTCACCTTCGGATGGCCCTACGAGACCAGCGCCTGCGTCACCCGGCTGATCTATAGCGGCCTGCTGGACCGGTTGCCGACGTTGAAGATCATCACCCACCACATGGGCGGCATGATCCCGTATTTCGCCGAGAAGATCGGCCTCGGGTTCAGCCAGATCTTCCACGGATCGCCGGGCCACAACCCGGCCGGCGAACGCGCCGGGCTGCAGCGGCAGCCGCTGGACTATTATCGCATGCTCTACGCCGACACGGCGCTGAACGGCTCGGCCGCAGCGACCCGGTGCGGCCATGACTTCTTCGGCACCGGCCACAGCCTGTTCGCGACGGACGCGCCGTTCGACAGCCAGGGCGGCCGCGGCCTGATCCGCGGCACGATCGCGGCGGTCGAAGCCCTCGACATCACGCCGGCGGAGCGGGCGCTGATTTTCGACGGCAACGCCCGTGCGCTGTTCGGGATCACCTGACCCTTCACGGAGACAGAAGATGCGCAAAGTCGCACGCCTCGCCTATGTCGAGTTCGAGACGCCGGACATCGACCGCCAGGTCGATTACTACGCCAATGTCATGGGCTTGCGGCTGGTGGAGCGGACGCCGGACGCGGCCTACCTCAGCGCCACGATCGACCATCACACCGTCGCGCTGCGGCGGGGCGACGCGCCGCGCTGCGCCCGGCTCGGCATGCAGCTGTCCGACGCGCTGGACATGGCAGGCTTCCGCGCCTCGCTCGGCACCTTGGGCCTGGCGCACGAGCATCGGCATGATGCGCGCCCCGGTATCGCCGAGCAGGTGAGCCTTGCTGATCCCGAGGGCCTCGGGATCGACGTCTTCGCCGAGCATGTGCCGCAGCCGCACCGGCCGACCGGGGCCGGCATCAACCCGGTGAAGCTCGGCCACGTCGCCAGCAACGTGCGGGACCTGCACAAGACGATCGCGTTCTACGAGCAGGCGCTGGGCATGGTCATCAGCGACTGGATCGGCGACTTCTTCGCCTTCATGCGCTGCGGCCCGGACCACCACACCGTCAACTTCGTGCAGGGCCAGAAGACCAAGATGCACCATGTCGCCTTCGAGGTGATGGACTTCGCCGCCATCAAGGACAGTAGCGACCTGCTGGGCCTGGCCGGTAAGGAGATCATCTGGGGCCCGGTGCGCCACGGCCCCGGCCACAACATCGCCACCTATCACCGAAACCCCGACGAGCAGATCGTCGAGCTGTTCTGCGAGCTCGATCGCGTGGTCGACGACCGCCTGGGATGGTTCGAGCCGCGCCCGACGCACGAGCATTTCCCACAGAAGCCCATGGTCTGGACCGACATCAAGGCCGCCAACGCGCTCTGGGGCGGCCAGCCGCCGGCGAGCTTCCTGGTTTGACCCGGAGTTGACCAGCATGACCGAACCAACCTTCGCGCTCGGCACCTTCGCCGCCGGCGCACGCCCGTTCGTCGGCCTGGTGCTGGACGGCCGCGTGACGTCCCTGCCGGAGGCCGCCGCGCAGGCCGGCGTTCCGCTGCCCGGCCATGCGTTGATCGATCTTCTGGAGGACTGGCCCCGCCATTTCGACACGCTCCAGGCCGTGGCCGCCGCGGTTGTCCGTGATGGCGCGCCGGGCCAGGAGCTGCGGGCCTTGCGCGTGCTGCCCCCCATCCCGCGCCCGTCCAAGATCATGAATGCCGCCGCCAACTACAGCGGCCACCTGGCCGAGATGGCGAAATACGCGGCCAGCGGCGGGACGCCGCCTGAGGCGGTCTACAAGGGCGACAAGGCGAACTCCGATCCCTACCTGTTCTTCAAGGCGCCGAGCGCACTGACTGGGGCGTTCGACCCCATCGTGTTGCCGTTCGACGGCGCGGAGATCGACTGGGAGGCCGAGCTTGCGGTCGTGATCGGGGCCCGGGCCCGCCGGGTGACGGCGGGGCGGGCCTTGGAGCATGTCGCTGGCTACATGACGACCAACGACGTGTCGTGCCGCAGCCGGCTGTTCCGAAAGGACCGGCCCAACTTCAAGACCGACTGGATGAGCTCCAAATCCTGGGACAGCTTCGCACCGACCGGGCCTTTCTTCGTTCCCCGCCAGTTCGTGCCCGATTATGCCGCCTTGAAGATCCGGCTCTACGTCAACGGCGAGATGCGGCAGGACGGGCTGGCCGGCGACATGATCTTCTCGCCGGAGGAGCAGATCGAGCACGCGTCCGAGCTCATGACGCTCGAGCCTGGCGACACCTTCTGCACCGGCACCGTCGCCGGGGTGGGGCAGGGGGAAGGCAACTACCTGCGCGCCGGCGATATCGTGGAGTGCGAGGTCGAGGGCCTCGGTCGGCAGCGCAACGTCGTAGCCGCCGCCTGACCGAGACCCGCCGCGGGCCGCTTACTCCGCGGCGGCCGCCAGCGTCGGGACGGCCCGGCGTCCTTCAAGGCTGGGCAGCAAGGCCATGGCGCCCGCCGCGCACAGGAAGCCGGCGCCGCACACCGCGATCATGGTCGACAGCCCCCAGACGCTGGCGAGCCCGCCCAGGGCGAACGGCGCGAAGGCGGACATGCCGCGGCCGATGTTGAAGCAGAACCCGGCGCCCAGGCTCCGCACTCGCGCCGGGTAGAGACGGGGGAAGTAGGCGCCCATCAGGCCGGGAAACGCGAAGAAGAACGCCATCACCGGGCCCAGCCAGAACAACAACGTGGCGTCGCGCAACGCCGCGTAGATCGGGAGCATGATCGCGCCGCCAAGCAACGACACGATCAGCGCCGTCCGTATGCCGGCCCGGTCCGCGAACCAGCCGAACGCCTGGTAGCCCAGGATGGTGCCGATGTTGAGGAAGATGATGAATTGCGCCATCGATCCCGCCGAGAGCCCGCGCTCCTTGATCAGGTAGGTCGGCAGCCACGTGTTCACGCCCCAGTATGCGATCAGCGCCAGCGTCGAGGACACTGTGCCGAGGATGGTCCATCGACGCAGCGCCGGGCTGAAGATTTCGGAGAGCGGCGCCTTGGCCGCATCGGGCCCCGCGTGGCGGGCGATCGCGGTCCAGCTCGGCGATTCCGGGATGGTCAGCATGATGTATGGGATCAGCAACAGGCCCGCGCCGCCGGCCAGGAACACTGCGCGCCAGCCGTAAACCGGCAGCAGGGCGCCGACCAGGAGCGCTGCGACGATGATCCCGGTGGGCCAGGCGCTCATCACGAAGGTCGCCGCCTGCCCGCGCCGATGCTCGGGCCACGTTTCGGCGATGTAGGTCGTCAAGACGCTCCAGACCCCGCCCAGACCGAATCCTGCAATGAAGCGGAGCACCAGGAGCTGCGACCATGTGGCCGTCAAGGCAGCCATGGCGGTCATGGTGGCGAACACCACGATGCAACCGATCAGCGCTTTCTTGCGCCCATACAGGTCGGCCATCCGGCCCACGACGACGCCGCTGATGCCGACCCCGATCAGCGTCGCGGTCCCGAGCAAGCCCGCCTCGGCGAAGCTCAGCTGGAATTCGACGATGATGGGCGGCAGCGCCAGCGCCAGCAGCATGAAGTCGATCGCATCGAAGCCGTTGACCAGGAAGGCCGTCACCAGGAGGTTCCAGCGCGCTCGCGGCGCCCAATCGGTCGTGATGGTCCCGCCTGTCGGCGCACTCTCGGACATGTCGCTTCCCTGTTCCGGCCGTCGGTTGCGGCGATTGTTTATCTGCTGGAGACGCTAGCGCCGCCGCCGGGATAGATCAAAGGTGATTGTCTCAATGGTCCCGATAGAAGGCGCGCATGCCTACCGGCCCTTGAATTGCCGCGCTCGTAGTAAGATGACTTTGACCGCGTTTCTAATAGCAGAAACGCATAGGAAGGGCGGCACGACGTATGGATCGATTCATATCGTCCCTGAAGCTGCGTCAGCTGCAGTATTTCCTCGCTGTTGCTGAGACCTCGCAGTTCACAAAAGCCGCGAACTTGATGTCAGTGACGCAGCCCACCCTCTCGCACCAGATTGCCGAACTCGAGGAGCAGATCGGCACACCGCTGTTCGATCGGCTGGGCAAGACCGTGCGACTGACCGCCGCCGGGGATCTGTTCAAGCATTATGTCGCGACAGCGCTGAAAGAGTTGAATGCCGGTCGGGTTGCGTTGGATGAGCTGGACGGGCTGGTGCGGGGCTCAATCCACATCGGCGTTATCCAATCGTTCAGCCGCACGCTGCTGGCCCCGACGCTGAGCGCATTCATTCTCGCCCATCCCTCCATACGCCTGAGCGTGGACGAGATGACGGCCGAAGACATCGAGCGAAACCTTGCAGAGGGCTCGCTCAACCTCGGCATCGCGTTCGCGCCCGCCCGGATGGAGGATACGGTCGTCGAGCCCGTGCTCGAAGAACGTCTGCTGCTGGTCGTCGCTCCTACCCACGGGCTCGCGCGGACGACGACCATGCCGATGAGCGATCTCGACGGGGTCCGCATGGCGATGCTCAAGCCCGAATACACGACCCGACAGATCATAGACCGCTATCTGCACAGCGCCGGATGCACGCCGGAAGTTGTCTGCGAGACGAATTCGATCGAGGTCATTCTGGGCGCCGTATCCGGCGGTGCGCTCGCGGCACTGATCCCCGAACGCGCGCTGAGCCAGGCGCAGCGGCGGCAACTGCGACTGGTCCGGCTGACGGACCCATCGCCCGTCCGTACGTCGGCGCTCCTATGGCCGCGTCACGCTTTTCGAAGCCGCGCCGCACTCGTGTTCGGCCAGATGATCCGCGACAGGTTCTTGAGCAACGCTCCGCACGGCTAATACACGACAGCATCTCGACGCTGCGACCTGGACGCCGCCCTGACCCGTGCCGACGATCATGACCGTTGCGAGCCGGGTCATGCTCGATGTGAGTTGCAGCGACGATCCTCTAGCCGTGCGCCGCCTTCGTGGTCAGCACCTTGGCAGACTGCAACGTGCCTTGCTTCAGGATGGCAAAGCGTGTCGGACCCGACGCGATGAAGCAGAATCTCAGCCGGAACGCCTGGCCATCCGCCGACGCATGCGCCTCGAACACCAAGCGGTGCTCACCCTGTGCGATGGATACGGGACGGTCATCGAGGATCGTGCCAACCTGAATGGTCGGCGCCGTCGCGTTGAACGGCACTTCGATGGCCCATAGGCAGGATTCAATCGTCAGGTCGGACGCAGCGGCGCCGGTATCGACCTCGATCAGACACGTGCCGTCGTGGTCCGGAACCCCGAAGCAAGCGATCCCGTCATCCCAGGCGAATCCCTGGGCGACATGATCATCGGTCCAAAGCAGGCCCGGGCGATCCAGCCCCGTCACGTAGGCGAGCACCTGGGTGTAGTTGACCGCGATGGAGAAGCTGGCTTGTGTCATGGTCCGACCGTCATGGTGATTTTACAACCGTCTGTCGCGGGGGTAGGCGAATTCATCTGCGCCTGCAGCTGTCCACCCGCGCTGCGGTTGTCAGCCGACGGGATCAGGCGAACGCTGGAGCCTGCACCGCCCTCTGCGAAGGTGGCGGGCGGGTATTCGTCACGGTCCATTCCCGGTGCCGTTGCAATACCTTGCAGCGAGGCCGCTCGGCGCGTGGCCGTCCCTGGGCGGTCGAGGGTCAAGACGCTCGGGTGCCCCGCCGCCTGTGCATCGGCGATGTGCTGCGCCGCCTGGGGCGACGCGGCCCGCGAGATCATAACCTTCCGTTCACAGCAGGTTTTGCACGGCTGGTCGGTGGTGGTTGCGCTGAGCGCGTCGGCCCGGGTGTTGGCCGTGGTGGTCGCCTGTGATGACGCCCGGTTCTCATACCATTGGTAACCGGCATAGCCGGCCGCACCGAGGCCCAGCACGCCCAACGCGATCCAGCCCGGAGGGCCGAGCTCCGGCAGGACGAGCGGCGCCGCAGCCAAGGCGCCGCTCATCGGGCGCGCTCCTGCGCCGCCTCGGTCGCGGCCATCGTCTCGAGGAGCAGTTTCACCTTCTGATCGGGATGCAGCCGCCCATCGGTGATGTATTCGCGCAGGCCGGGCTGCTCGAGCGCGCGGCCCCGGGTGCGGAGCATCACGTAGGCCCAGCGGGCATGGCCCTGATCGCTGGCGAGCCGGAGCCCCTGCCCGGTTCGTTCGCTCTCGACGATCAGATGGGACAGGTCGGCCGCGCTGAGGCTGCCGACCTCGGGTGCGGCAACCTCTCTCAGGTAGGTTGCGACGCGGTCACGCCGAGCGGCGGCGAAGCGTTGCTGCAGCGCCTCGATCTGCTCCGCGCGAAGGGTCAGCATGCCGCGCGGCTGGATGGGCCAGGCGGGATCGGCGACGACCTGCTTGGCGCCGCCTTGATCCAGGTCGCAGAACAGGATCTGCCGGGCCGGGCCCAGGATGCGGCTGAACTGGCCTTCGTCGAGCACCGGCAGCACGGAGGCGAGGACGCGGGGATCCCAGTGCCGGAACAGGGCGGTGTCCCAGCCGCGATCAATGTCGACACCCGGCTCCGGGCCAGTCTTGCCGATGGCGGCCCAGCGCGGCAGTCTCACGAGGTTGAGGCGCCGAAGATGATCGTAGAGGACCATCTCCGACTGGTTGCAGGACCACAGGACGGTGGCCGGGCGGTCGGCAACAAGGGTCAGAACGGTCTCGAGCCGCTCCGGCCGGGTGATGGGCAGGAACCAAGGCCCATGGCGCTGGACGTCGCGCCCGGCCTCCGCCAGGAACAGGGAGCGGGCCGACAGGTCGGCGTCCGCCAGGGTTGCGGGCAGATCGTCGAAATGTCCGCCATCCAGCACGGCGACCAGGGTGGGCGGCATACGGCGGGCGGTGGCGGCGAACGTCGCCAGCAGCGCGGCAGGCGCGGCACGGGCTGGCGCCCCGCCGGCCTGGACCGTTGCCGCCGCGCGGTCATCCCCCTGGCGTTCGAGACGGTCAGCCACGTACGAAGGGTGCCCCGCTGGCAGCCATCTGCCGCAGGCACATCGCCGTCGGCAACGGAGACGCGCCCGGCTCCAGCGCCGGAGCATAGAGGACCGGTCCAGCGCCAAGCGTGAGTTGGGCCACGGCGCCCTTTACGAACACCGTGTTGGCGCCCTCGATCGCCACGATCCCCGACTTGTCCATCTCGATGCGCGTCTGGCCGACCGTGACGCTGAAGCGCTCGCCCACGCGGATGTCGAGCGTCTTGCCCACGTCGATCGTCATCGTCTGGCCGACCTCGATCGCCGAGGAGGTCCCGACCGTCAGCTCGTGTGTCTGGCCCACCTGCGTCGTCAGGCTCTGGCCCACATTGACCACCTTGGCGACGCCCACCTGCTCGGCGCTGGCCACCCCCACCGTGTCGGACTTGAACAGGCCCACCACGGTGTTCATCACCCCGCTCATGCCGAACAGCCCGGCCACCGACCCGGCCACGCCGGCCCCGGCGCCGGCCAGCGCCTCGCCCGCATCGGCGCGCGGGCTGGGGCCCGCCACCACGCCCTGTCGCGCCCCAAGGCCCGGGCCGCTCAGGAACCCCAGCGCCATCTGCCCGATCGCGGGTGCGAAGCCGCCGCCGCCCGCGCCGCTCAACAAACCCGCCGTCTGCGGCGCCAGTGCGGCAGCCTGCGCCGCGATCCCCGCCGCCATGGGGCCCACGCCGCCCACGGTCAGGTTCATGGAGCCGCCGACCTCGTGCTTTTGATTGCCCGCCACCTCCACGCTGCGGCTGCCGCCGACCGACTGCACCTGGTGGGCATCGATCCGCTCGGTCTGGTTGTTGCCAACCTTGGTGGTGTGGTCGAATTGTGCGTGGACATGCAGGCGTTCGGCGCCGGGGCGGTCCTCCATGGCCAATTCGTTGAAACCCTGGCCTTTGTAGGTCTGAGTGCGGAAGACCATCCGGGTCTTGTTGTCGGGCAGGCCGTAGGGCACGGGATTGGACGGGTTGGGCACGATCCCCACGACCAACGGCCGGTCCGGGTCGCCATCCTGGTAGGTGACCAGCACCTCCATGCCCACGCGCGGGATCACCTGCGCGCCCCACTGGCCACCAGCCCAGGGCTGGCTGACGCGGACCCAGACGGTGTCGGTGCCGTCGGCCTTTGCGCGGCGATCCCAGGGGAAGGTCAGCTTCACCCGGCCGTAGCTGTCGGTGTATATTTCCTCCCCCGCTGGCCCGGCGATCACCGCGATCTGAGCGCCATCGATCCGCGGCCGAGGGGTGTCGCGGTGCGGGGTCGCTGGAATCGAGGCGGGCTGGGCGGAGAATTTGTTCTCGTAGGTCGGTCCTGGGTCGGTCTCTGCCGGCTGCCCGGTGCCGTCCGTGGCCGCCTTGGGCAACGTGGCGGCGTTTTCGGTGCGTCGCGCGGTGCTGCCGGCCTCGTAAGTGGGATCGCGGATGTGGTGCTCGACGCGGGTGGCGACGTTGGGGTCGTAGGTGACCTCGGGGCGCGCCTCCTCGTGCGGGGTGAAGCGGCGGCCGACCATCAGGGTGCGGACGCAGGACGAGCCCTCGCCCTCGTCATGGTCGGTCTCGAGGGCCTGCATGCGGTTTCGCATCGCCTGTTCGCCGGTGGCGCTGTCGCTGAAGTGGCCGGGGAATTCGTACAGCTCGTATTTCGCGCTGCCGGTGGATGCGGGGCCGGGCGCCAGGCTGCTACTCTGGCCTTCGGGCGCCTGTTTCGGGGTTTCGAAGTTCCAATCCCGGCCGGCGCGGCGCGATGGGATGAAGGAATAGCTGCGGTCGAGCTTGCCGATGTAGCTGTCGATGGTGGCGCCGGGTGCGAGGCGCAGCATCGGCTCGGGGGCGTCCCGCCACGCGGCCTGGTGGTTGGCCAGGTGCATGACGTGGCGGCCCTTCTGGTGCTCGAACCAATAGAACACACCATCCTGCTCGAGCCGGCGGTCGAGATAGGCGAGGTCGGTCTCGTTCCATTGCACGCTGTAGTCGCGCTTGGGCGGCGGGGTGGGGCCGACAAGCCCGGCGGTGTCGGCGGCCGGCAGCCCGTGCTCGGACAGGAACGTCTGGCAGATGTCGATGCTGCTCTGGTCCAGGAAGATGCGGCAATCGCTGCGCCGGCTGAGCAACCATAGCTGCGGACGCAGCGTGAGGGTGTAATGACGCAGGCCGCGGGCCAGGCGCTCGCCCTCATGCAGGCCGACACACAGCGCATTCCACACCCGCGGGGGCCGGTCGTCGCCATCGCGGCTGAGGTCGAGGCTGACATCGACGAGCTGCCCGATCAGGCCGTTCGGCTGCAGCGGGTCGCGCTTGGAGCGGACCAGGGCCTTGAAGGTGAAGAGCTCGCTGATCTCCTCCGCACCGTCGAAGGCCTCGAGCAGCAGGACGTCGTCGCCGAGCGGGGTGTCGATGCGGAGCAGGCGCCGCGCTTGGGTGTAGGCCGGGATGTCGGACATCGAAAGAACACCCTTGTGGCTGGCGATTGTTATGCCAGACGAGCACAGGCGGCAACTTGGGAGTTTACGACAGTTCCGCTACGACCGTCGCCGACGCGGCGGGCGCGGCATCATCTGGCCGATGCGCATCCCGAGCAGGACGGCGAACCCCACCCCGCCCAGCAGGTCCGCCCGGTGCTCCCCAAGCCAGTCGGCAGCCCAGGCGAGCGCGGCGACGACCACGCCGAGCCCGGGCAGCATCACATAGTCGCGGCTCGGCAGACGACCGCGACGCTCCAACGCCTCTGCCACGCGATAAAGCACGTGCACGACGGCGGCGCCGAGCATCGCGGCGCCCGCACACCACAGGCTGAGGGCGGAGATCTCAGCCATTCGTGAGTACCGCAGACCGAGTTGTCACAGGACTTTGTGCCCCCACCGCTTTCATTGTTACGTTCGATTTAGACGAATTCGGAGATTTGGCATGCAAGGCAAGTCCTATCGGGTGAAGGCCGGCGACACGCTTTCCGGTATCGCGGAAACGCAGCTTGGGCGCGCCGCGTTCTGGCCGCGCATCTATGTGTACAACAACCGTCCCGAGGTCGTGGCCGCGACGGGCCATCGGATGATGGATCCGGACAAGATCAGGGCCGGGCAGCTGATCGGCCTGCCGCCGCCCGAGCCGGTGCACCATCCTCATATCCGCGCGAAACTGCACGCCGGTCGGCCGCATCGCGACCAGGTCACAAGGCCGGCGATCCCTGCGCCGACCGCACCCGTGCAGCCCGCGGCGGGGCCCCAGGCGGGGTTGCCGCCTGCGCCCGCGGTGCCCCAGTCGGCGGCGCCCGCGTCCGGGGGGGCGGGCACCGCCGCGGGTGGCGGCAACGCATCCGAGACCAAGGTCAACAGCTTCCCGTTCAAATACAACCTCGATCTGCTCCCCGAGCAGAAGATCGAGGGACCGAATTTCGAGGCGACCGTCAAATACCAGGGCTCGATCGTGATCTGGTTGGACAAGCAGATCCCACTGGTCACCTTCACGAACCGCGGTGCCGAGGCGGCCGCCAAGCAAGAAACCGATACAGTGCTGGGTAAGCTGGTCTCTCAGGCCAAGATCTCCTATGACGCGACGAACAAGCGCGTGTCGTTCGAGAACCTCTTGACGACGCAAGGCCATGGCATGCCGCCGAGCGTGGTCGCTGTGGGCATCGCGGCCGACAGCAGCAACCCCATCCCAGCGATCCGGGCGAAGTTCACGGCGCCGAAGCTGGAGGGCAAGCTTGGCCAGCATCTGTTCATCGCGGAGAACATCACGATCATCATCGATCTGCGCCCACGGGCCGACGACGACGACATTTCTCGTCGACCAAATCCGATTCCGGTTCCGGTGCCGCAGCCGGTGCGGCAGCGCGCCTGGTACGAGGGCACGGTGTCGTTCATCGAGCGCCATGGGCTGGAGATCGGCGCCGGTGTGATCATCGTCGCGGCGGTGGCGTCCAACTTCGTGACCTTCGGAACGGACACGCCGATCGACATCCCTGCGGCGGCGGCAGCCGGCGGCATGCTGCGGATGGCGGGGGCGATGGCACAATGAGACGGGGGGTCCCGCGGGTTGTCCAAGCGGGTCTGCTCGGGCTTGGGTTGGCGTTGGCGGTCGCTGCGGTTGCCGTCGAGCGGCCCAGGGCGGACCCGGCCGGCCCGTTGCGCGCGGAGATCGCCGCGCGATGGGGGCTGACGGTGCTGTCGACCGACCTCGACCAGGCGATCGCCCCCCGGGTCGCACGCCCCACGATGCCGGTGCATCTGGCCGACCTGCCGTCCGCGCAACAGCCCATGGCCCTCGCCGTGGTGCGGGATGCCCTTTCGGTCTACCCGCCGGACTTCGTGCGGCGGATCCTGCGGGAGGTCGTGCTGGCCGGCGACATCACGGTATGGGGCGAGACCACGGGGGGGCTCTACGGCGGCCCCATGATCGCGGTCAACTTCCGCGGGATCGACGACCCGGCCTCGCGCGGGTTCGACGTCGACACGGTGCACCACGAACTCAGCTCGATCGTGCGTCGCCAGGTGTCGTTCGACGTGACGGCGTGGGAAGCGGCGAACCCGCCGGGCTTCCACTACATGGACGCGTCCGGCTATCGCGCCACGCTGGCGGACGCCGGGTCGGTCGAGGGCGACGAGGCGCTGCACCGGGCCGGCTTCGTGTCGCGGTATGGCCAGACAACGCTGGACAACGACTGGAACACCTATGCCGAGCGGGTGTTCGGCCATGGCGAGGACCTGGCTCGGGTCATCGCGACGAGTGCGCCGATGCGCGCGAAGACGCAGATGCTGTTGGACATCTACTTGTCGTTGGACCCGAGCTTTGCGGCATATTTCGACCGGGCCGGGCTGATTGCCGCGACTCGGTAGATTTTCGGTATGCAGCGTCCAAAGCGGCGTCGCGACCTAGCGTCCGAGGGGTCGAACGAGCGAGAAATCGAGCTGTCGGCGCAGCCAGCCTCGCCGCCGCGCACCCGTCCCGGCCATCGCTTCGAGCAAGTTGTCCGCGGTCTGGAACCGATCGACAGGGGCTGGGCCGAGCAGGCGGCGCAGCAATCCGCCGACTGCCGGGTCGATCCCGTCGAGCGACGGCACTACCGCACGGGCGGCGCGGGCCGATGCTAGGTCGTGGCCCATGTCCAGCCGACGGCCTAGCGCGGCGGCGGCGATCACCAGGCCCAGGCTGTAGAGGTCAGAACGGCCATCGATCCGGATGTCGTGGCCGAGCAGTTGCTCCGGCGACACCCACGCGTACTTGCCGGCGAAGTCCACCAGCACATGCGTGTCCTCCTGGTCCGCCAGCGACCGGGCCAGGCCGAAATCGATCAGCGTCGCGGCCCGGCAGTCGTCGTCACGCAGGATGATGTTGTCGGGCGAGATGTCGTTGTGCACGACCCCTTGGGCATGCAGGGCTGCGAGGGTCATGGCCAGGCGATGCAGCAGGGCGGCCAGGTCGGGGCCGGAGAGCGGCCCCTGCTGCAGCCGGGCCGCCAGGGTGGGCCCGCGCAGGTAGTCCATGACCAGCATCAGCCGCTCGTCGGTGTCGCGCAGCAGGCCGTGGCAGGCGACAACCCCGTCGTGGCGGATGCTGGCCAACACCCGCGCCTCGTTCAGCATCAGCGTGACCAGCGTGGTGTCCAGCGCGTGGCGCGGCAGCAGGATCTTGATGGCGTGGTCGGTGCGAAGGTCGCGATGCCGGGTCCGGTAGATCTCGCCGACACCGCCGCGGGCGATCAGCGCACGCACCTGGTAGGTGTTGGCGAGCATTTGATCCGTACTGAGCGCCGCCTCTGGCGGCAGGGCGGGGCCGGCCGGCCTGCCCCAGCCGATGCGGGCGATCATCTCCCGCGCCGCGGTGGCCAGTGCCCGGCGTTCCAGGTCGGTCCGCGGCCGCCCGTCTTCGTGCGTGGTCAGCGCGTCCGTGAAGCCAAGCAGCCATTGGTCGAACCAGGCGCGTCCGCTGCCACCGCCCGCGGCATCCAGCCCGTTCTTGGCAAGGCGGGGCTGGCCAAGGCGGGGCTCGGCGGCGGCGGCGGCGGTGGCGGGCACGACCTGCGTCGGGTCGTCGTCGCTCACGGCGTGACCACCACCACCACGGTGATGTTGTCCCGCGCGCCGGCCACCAGGCACTCCTGCATCAGCGCGTCAGCCACGTCGCCGGGATCGCCCGACGCCAGCACGTCCTGCAACGTCGCGTGGTCCAGCGCCTTCACCACGCCGTCGCT
This sequence comes from uncultured Acetobacteraceae bacterium, assembly GCA_964657565.1. Taxonomy (GTDB): domain Bacteria; phylum Pseudomonadota; class Alphaproteobacteria; order Acetobacterales; family Acetobacteraceae; genus JAVVHH01. The sequence continues at coordinate 8,002 of CAZZVQ010000051.1, read as the reverse complement.
GCACAACAGGAAGCGGTCGCCGGGCTCGACGGGCTCGTGGAGCGTATCGACGAACAGCTCGGCCTCTGCCCCGATGGCGTGCGTGACCATGCCGCCCAACCCGACGGCGTGGTCCTTGGTCAGGCATGTCAGTATGCCGCGCCGCCACCGGTAGGCGCGGCTGTCGCCGGACCACAGCACGCACAGATGCCCGGCGTAGATCATCAGCACCACCACCGTCGAGGCGACCGTCGCGGTGTCCGCGATCGTGGCGGCGCGCTGGCGCAGGGCCGTGTTCGCCTCGGCCAGCAGCTCGCGCAGTTCGTCGACGGCGCCCCCGAAGCTCAGCGGCGGGAGCATGCGCTCCAGGTGCTCCACCACCTCGCGGCTCGCGATTGCGGCGGCGTCGTGGCCGCCCACTCCGTCGGCAACCGCCCAGAGCGCAAGGTCGGGGCGGAGCAGGAACGCATCCTCGTTCTGCTTGCGACGCGTCCCGGGATGCGTCCGGGCGGCGGAGGGCACCACGACGACGGGTTTCAGCAGCAGCAGCGGCATGTCGGCCATGGTCGCCGCCCCCTCGGCGGGACGCTCCCAGCCCCAGTCGCTCCATTTGCCGTCGAGGAAGGCGGCGAAGTTCTGCGGCGCGGGCATGCCGGCGCCCAGCAGGACCGACGCGTGGACCTGGTCCGAGCCCAGCGTCCACCACAGCGTGAAGCCCATCTTGCTGCCCACCAGCACCTGATCGAGGATCTGGCCATAGACGTCAGCCATGTCCCCGGCTTCGTTCAGTCCGAGCCGCAGCGTGCCGGGTTTGCTGTGGGGGTCGGCCCGGGCATAGGGCGGGACGCCGAGCGCCTGGACCGCGGCGTCGAAGGCGTCGAAGTCGAACCGGTCGTCGAGCGAGGTCAGGATCACGGCCTCGGCCACGTCGAACCAGGCGCGAGCCGTGTGGAACAGCGTGCCCGGCGACAGGCATCCCGGCAGCTGGACCGCGAGCACGAGCGGGAAATAGCGGCCCACCCGATCGACGCTCGGGATCATCACCCCGGCGCTGGGCAGCGGCCCCAACAGGTCCGGGCCGAGCACGAAGCGCCACACCGGGGTGTTGAGATATGCCGCGAGCCAGCCGGTCCCGAGCTGGCGGCGGCTCGTCTCCGTGCAGCGTTGCAGCCAGGAGTCCAGCCCGTTGCGGAAGCTGGGTTCGAGACGACGGGAGACGAAATCGCCGCGCGCCGGCAGCTTGCCGAAGAACCCTGGCTTCTCGCTCGTGTCCGACCCGCTCAAAGCGCTTCGGGGCAACGGAAGGCCCGCAGGTCGCGCAGGGTGAAGGGATTGAGCGCGGAGTTGGACTTCACGATGAACGAGGTCGTGTGGCCGCTGGCGGAGAAGGTGACGGTGAAGCCGTCGCGGGTCCGGTTGAATACGTCGCCCGCGTCGATCAGCCGGAACGGGGCCCAGACGCCGGGGAAGTCCAGCGCGCCGGCGGCTCCGGCGGGCTCCACGTCCAGGCGTACGCCGCCATCGCCCGGCGCCGGCCAAACCATGGTCGTGGGACGCACGGGGCCGTGGGCGTAGGTCAGGGTCTGGCCGCCGATGTCGAGCGTCTCGTTGGTGGCGGCGTTGTCGAGCGCCTCAGGCGTGATCTCGTAGTGGAACGAGGCGGAGCCGCCGGCCCCGAAAAACGCCTGCCGGATCGCGTCCGCCCGCTCGAAGGCGAGGAGGAAGGCGGAGCTCGCGGGCTCGGTGCCGGTGGATTGGAAACGCCAGGGCCGGGTTGCCATGTTCACGTTCTGCCGCAGGTTCTGGTTGAAGAAACTGTCCATGACCCCGTTGGGGCCGAACAGCCGGTTGAAGTCGTCGACCGAGATTTCCGAGCCGCCACGCACGAACGGGTAGCGGCCATTGGTCGCCGCCGCGCACAGCCGCTGGTTGGTGGCGGTCCAGGCCTGGGTAATTGCCGTCTTCTCGGCGCCCGAGGCCGCCTGGCTCAGCTCGGTCGGCAGGCCCGAGAGCCATTTCTGCACGGGATCCGGCTGCTGCCGGCTTTGGCTCAGCAGCTTCTGGTTTGCGTCGTTCAGGCCCTGGCCCATCTGCGGCGGGGTGATCACGCCCTGCGGCGAGCTGTTGGCGCGGCTGACCTGCTCATACAGGTCGCCCAGGGTCCGCATCAGGCCCGAAATCTGCGACGGGTTGCCGTCCCTGGCCTGCATCGCGTCGCGCAGGGGCTGGAATGGCTGCGTGGCGGACCCGGTATCGACAGTCGCCATCAGCGCCTTGATCCGTTCGCTCTCCTGGTCCTTCGAGTCGGCGGCGGGCGGCGACAGGTCGGTGTCGCGCACGATCGCGGCCAGCAGCTTCATGAGCACAGAGTCCGGCCCCGACAGCGCCGTCAGTATGATGACGGATTGGCCCAGATCGGTCAGCGGACGCACCCGCAGGTCGTTCAGCAGGGTCGTCCACCGCGCGTTGAAATCGCCGCGATAGAGCGCGGTGCTCTCGGCAGAGACGGCGCTGGCATCCGCCGCACCCTCGTCCTCGCCATATACCCAGCGCTCCCGTCCGACAGCCGTGACCGCGTCGCGCAGACCCGGCAGGAAAACGTTGTAATAGCCGTCCCGCGTGTAGAAGCCCGGGATGCCGGCAGAGAGCGGCGCGCCGGAGACCCGCGTGAAGGCGCGCTCGCCCGGGGCACCGATCTTGTCCTGCACCGTCCAGCCCGGTAGCTTCGCGGCCGCGGCGCTGTCGCGCAGCCTCGCATAAGCGCGTCCGGCAAGAGGTATCTTCTGGATCGTCGCGCGCACCTGGGCGACCAGCCCGGCGTCGAGCGCGATTGGCTCGATCGGATTGTCCAGCAGGGCTGCGAAATGCCGGTCGAGGTCGGCGCGCTTGGCCGCCGCATTGCCGTCGGGATACAGCGACTGCCACACCGCCGCCATCCACTTGCGGGCGAACGGCTTGTCCAGGGGCCCGGTGCCGCCCAGCCCAAGATACACTTTCAGCGCCGCGACCTTGAAGTCCAGGTCGTCGGCGCGGTCGTTTCGCAGCTGCTTCTGTAGAGCGACCAGCACGCGCGGCAGCATCAGCGTGTCGAGCACGCGGCCATAAAGTGCCGCGTACTGCGAGCGCAGCTTGTCCGACTGGCCAAGCCCGAACTGCAGCCACGGTGCGCCGGCCTCGCGGCTCAGCATGTCGGGGCCGTCGCGAAGCAGGTCCAGCGATGGCAGGATGCGATCGAAGTCGGTGTCGGCCACATCGTGCACCGCGATGTCGGCGACCGACGACCGCACGTCGGCGATCTGCTTGTCGGCCCGGTCCACCAGCCCACGGTTATGCGTGTAGGCCAACGTCCAGGCACCCAGCAGCACGAGCACGACCACGGTCGCCACCCCACCCGCGATCTGCCGCGTGCGGAGCATGCGCCGGCGGCTGCGGGGGTCGGCGGCGACGATGCTCGCCTCGCCGAAGACGACCTCGTCCAGCAGGTTGGTCAGGAAGTAGCTTTTCTCCTGCCCCGCGAAGGCCGCCTGGCGCGGTGCATCCATGCCGAAGGTTGCGGCCATGGCGTGCATCATCCGATCGACCGGGGCGCCCGACTGCGTGCTGGACGCGAAGTATACGCCGCGCAGCAGCGGGCGTTGGTCGAATTTCGACGTGGCGAACACCTCGTCCAGAACCTCCTTCAACGGCTCCTTGAGGGTTGCGAGCTGGATGGGAAAGCCGAAGATGAGGCCGCGGCGCTGGATCTCAGTCTCCTGCTGCATCCGCTCCAGGACGATGGCGTTCATGCGCGTCAACAGCCCGTCGAACTCGATGTCGAAGCGCGACGCCGCCGCCTGGCTGCCGGGCATACCGTCATCCAGAGGGAAGGTCATGCCCCAGACCTGCTCGCGGTCCGATCGGTTGTAGGCGTCGAAGAACTGCACGAAGCCGGCCAGCAGATCGACCTTGGTCACCAGCACGTAGATCGGGAAGCGGCTGCCGAAGGCGCGGGTCAACTCGGTCAGCCGGGCCCGAATGGCTTGCGCATTGGCCAGGCGCTCATGCGGATCGCGATAGGCGATCTCCTCCAGGCTCAGCGTGATGATGACGCCGTTGATCGGCTGCAATGGACGGTAGGTCTTCAGCAGGTCGAGGAAGCCGGCCCAGCCCTTGCGGTCGATCTCAGGGTCGCTGTCCTGGGTCGTGTAGCGCCCGGCCGTGTCGAGCAGGATCGCGTCCTCGGTGAACCACCATTCGCAATTGCGCGTGCCGCCGACGCCGCGCAGCGGGTCCTTGCCGATGGTCTTGGCGAGCGGGAATTTGAGGCCCGAATTCTGCAGCGCCGTCGTCTTGCCCGACCCCGGCGGACCGATCATCAGATACCATGGCAGCTGGTACACGTAGCCTCGCCGCCCGCCGCCCACGCGGCGCAGCTCTGCCAGCGCCTCCTGCAGCCGGGTGCGGACCTGCTGCAGCTCCTCGGCCGTCATGTCGGTCTTATTCGGCCCAGCGTCAGTGATCGCCGAAATCATCGAGGCGTTGGCGCGTCGGTCCCGGACGTAGGTGAAGATCGAGTAGACCGCCCAGCCCGCCATGATCACGGCGCAGACGATGATCCGCGTTTCGGTCGCCTCCAGCGGTGCCCACGAACGCAGCCGGATGGCGTCGCCGTAGAAGAACACCACCAGGCACGCGGCGATGGCCCAGACCAGCGTGCGCAGCCACCGGTTCTTGATCCAGCGCATGACCGGGGCGGCAAAGCCCGAGGCCATGGCGATGAAATTGACGAGGAAGTTCATGGCGCGGCGCTCCGGCCGGTCGTTGCGGTCGTCGCAACCTCGCGGACCAGGATGTCGGTGCGGCGGTTCGCCTCGCGCCCGGCCGGGGTGGTGTTGGGTCCGATGGGGTTGGTGGCCCCCTTGCCCTCGGCGCGCAGGCGATCCCGCCCGATGGTGTCGGCCAGCACGTGCGTGACGGCGTTGGCGCGCTCCAGCGACAGCTCGTAGTTGGACGGGAATCGGGCCGAGTGGATGGGCTGGTCGTCGGTGTAGCCCTGCACCTGGATCGCGCCTTGCTGCGACGCGATGGCCTTGGCCACGTCGGCGATCACCGGCTTGAACTTGTCCGTCAGGGTCGCGCTGCCCGAGGCGAACATGCCGGCGTTGTGGACGCGCACCATCAGCGTCGTGCCCTCCGCCGAGACTTCGACCTGTCCAGCCGCGATCCGCGGGGCAAGCTGCTTGCGCACCTCGTCGAGCGCATTCGGCGCGACCTTCGGGAGCGGCGTGGGGGCCGTGACGGCGAGCGTGGCCGAGCCCTGCGGCGGGCTATCGGCGATCGCCTGCATCGTCTGGTCCGAGCGGTTAGCCAGCAGCGTGGCGAACAGAATGTAGGCGGCCACCAGGATCGCGACGGCGGCCGACAGGATGGTCCACAGCGCGATCGACGAGCGGATCGGCCGATGCCGCGCCTCCACCCCGCGCCAGTGCGGCGACAGCTCGCGCTCGAAGTCGCCGTACACCTGGCGCAGCGTTCGATACAGGCCCTCGCGGATGCGGCTCAGCTCCTGCGGGCCCTGGTCGATGACGCGCAGCCGGCCCTCGAACCCGATCGACAGGCACAGATACATCAGCGCCAGCACGTCGCGGTTGGTGCCGGGGTCCTTGTGCAGATGGGTCAGCAGGTCGAAGAACCGCTCCCCGCCGGTGACATCGACGTGGAAGGTGCTGACCAGGCTGTTCGTCGCCCAGGCGCTGTAGGCGCCCCAGGGCGTGTTGAGCACGATGTCGTCCAGCGTCGCGCACAGCGCGTAGTGGGCGGCGCGGGCCTGCTCCGGCGGCACGCCGGCGGCCATGATCATCCGCTCGAAGGTCTTCATCTCCTCCACCGCGCGGACGCGCAGGGCAACGACGTCCCGGTTGCTGACGCTGCCGCGCAACCGCCGGGCGAGGTTCAGCAGCTGGGCCGCGGCACCGACGACGACGTTGAAGCTGCTGTTGGCCAGCAGCGCGAAATCGAACGCGACGCTGCTGGCCGGCGCCGCCAGCGGCTGGGTTGCGGCGCGCATGGCGGCCTGTTGCGGCCGAGCCTTGCCGCCCGGGGTCGGCTTGACGAGCGTGGGCTCGTCGTCGAGAGGGTCATACGCCATGGGTTATGCCTTGACTGCCCAGAGTTCGAGCTCGAGTTGCGGGAAGCTGCCGGCGACGTGCAGCGCGATGGCGCCGCTGGTCTCGATCGTTTTCCAAAACGGTCCGCCACCATCCAGCTCGAAATAGATCGACCCGGCGCGATACGGCAGTTGCCGCGGCGCCACTGGCAAGGCGCGGATGGGGATGCCGGGAAGTGCCACGTTGACGAGCTGCGCGATCTGCTCGACCGGGCCGATCTTGACTTGATTGGGGAACATCCGCCGCATCTGTTCGGCCGGAACGTCCGCATGGACCGACAGCACGAAGGTGGCGCTCAGCAGCAGCGAACGGTCGTTGATGACGCCCACCCGCACCCCGTGGCGGCGATCCTGCAGCGGGATCGGCACCGCGCTTTGCTCCAGCACGCTCGACAGCGAGGCGCGCAGGTCGGCGAAAACCGGCGTGAACGTCGCCTGCAGGTCGTCGTGCCGATAGGGCGGGAACACCGTCGCGCGCCTGGACTGCGTGGTGAAGGTCGCGAGCTCGCCGGCCAGCGTGATGCAGTGGCGGTACAGCGCCTCCGGGTGCAGCACGTTCGCGGCCTGCAGCAGATGGCGTAGCAGCGGCTCGCAGCGGTTGAGCGTCTGCAGCAGCATGAAGTCCGCGACCTCCGCCGTGCCGCGAACCGACGGGTCGGCCATGCGGGCGGCGATGGCCTCGGCGCGATGGGTGATCAGCCCCTGGAATTCCGCGAGGAAGCCCGAGAGCAACGGCTGGGCGCCGCAGTTGAGGCAGGGGGCGATGAACCGCTCGTCCAGCACCACCGACAGGTCGGCGCGCATCTCGACCACGACAGCGACCGGCAGCAGTGCGAACCCTGCGGTCGGCCCGCTCGAGACCAGGTAAGACAGGCGGGGCCGAGCGACGTCCAGGGCGGCGCTCGCGAAACTGCCGCTGTTGGCGTCGGTCGCCTCGAACGGGCTGCGGCGGTGCCGGGTGCCCGCGTCCTCCCGCCGGTCCTCACCGGTTTCGAACGCCCCTTGCTGACGAAGGGGGATCGCGAGGTAGATGGTCGCACCCCGCTCGCTGCCGGTCAGCTCGAGTGCTGCCGGGTGATCGGTGTTCTCCGGGATGGAGAACGGCGTGCCGTCGGGCATGATGCCGCGGCAGGCGGCGAGGGCGAACTTGCCGATGTGCAATAGGTCGCGGTCATAGGCGATGTCGGCGATCCCCCATCGATGTGGCTGGATGTCGCGGACGGCGTCGTGGACCAGCGCCTCGGTCCAGCGGTCGGCCTGCTGAAAGTGCTGGACGCGGAGGAACATGCCCTCGGTCCAGACGACGCGGTTGCTGCCTAACATGTGCGGCTTATCGGGGGCTCATCGGGCGGCCACCGCGCTTGCGCCGAGGGCGACCCGGACGCGGCCGGCGACGGGCACGACGGCGCGCCAGGTGGCGCTGTCGATGGCGCGGTAGGCGACGGCGATGCCGACGAAGCGCGCGCCGGACTTGGTGGGCAGCACGACCTCCTTGGTCTCGCCGGGCCGGATGATCTGCTCGGCGCGGGATGCGAGGTCGGTGCCCAGGGTCGCCTGTTCCTTGTCGAACAGCTGGAAGTAGTCGGCGCCCTTGAATTTGTCTGGGCTCTCGAGGAGGTACAGCCGGACCTGCGCCGGATTGGCGGAGCCGTCGCGGGCGGGGTTTAGGGCCTTGTCGCCGACCAGGGTGACGTGGACGCCGTCGGTCGGCTCGGTCGCGCAGCCGGCCAGGGTGGCGACCAGGGCGGCGACCCCCTGTTCGCGCACGATGCGCAGCAGCTCGGTGAACACCGTGTCCGAGGTGCCGACATCGAGGTTGCCGGTGGGCTCGTCGGCCAGGATGACCGAGGGTGCGTTGGCGAGCGCGCGGGCGATGGC
>CAZZVQ010000050.1:22802-32852 GCA_964657565.1 uncultured Acetobacteraceae bacterium | reverse complement strand
ACGACGTCGGCATCGGCGGCGGCCTTGCGGTCGGGCAAGCCCACGCGCGAGCGCCTTATGCCGGCGAGCACGTCGGTCACGACACTGCCGCCATCGGCGCGATGCGGGGCGACCATGCGGGCTTGGCGATGCCGGTGGGCGATGGCGGCGAGGGCGCGGGCGATCGAGGGCGGCGCCAGTCCGTTGGCGGCTAAGGCCGAGAGGTAGACTGCGACCAGAGCCGGCTGGGCTGGCAGAGCCGAGGTGGCGCGCTCCCGGCACCAGGTCTCGAACCGCCCCCAGTCGCCGGCGTAGGCCCGGCGGGTGGAGGCGGCCCGGCTGGCGTCGAGATAGATTCGGGCGGTTTCGATCTCCCGGTCGGTCGCGACGACCGCTGGGGCGGTGTCCTGGCCGGTGCTGGCCGCAGGCAGGGCAGGGGGCGGGGGCAGGATGGCCATGGCGGGCAGTGTCGCGTGTCCGGGATTGTGATCATGCATCTGTGGCCATAACAGGATCTTAGCTGTTCCCTGGTTCTTGAGAAAGAGTCCTGGTTCACGATAAAAGTGCCTAGGATGTTGAGCGAACTCTCGTGACAAGTTTGTCGCCCAAGCGCGGCCTGCAGCCGGCGGTAACCGTTTCTGACACGGACTGGGCCGATGCGGTCCGGCGTGAGGCCGTTATTCGGCCACTGGCGACGGCGGCTCGGCTGGCTCGGGCGCAAGTCGAGGCGGCAGCGCGAGAGTTGGGTCTAAGCCCGCCGCGCATTTATGGGCTCTTGCGGCAGTTCCGCATGCATGCGGTGACTTCCTCACTCGTTCGTCGCAAACCCGGCCCAGCGCAGGGCATTCGCACACTCGACCCGATCCGAGAGGCCGCGATCGAGGCGGCGATCGACACGGTGTATCTCACCCGAGAGCGGCCAACGCTCAAGACTGTTCTGCGTGAAGTTCGCCGGCGTTGCAGCATCGCCAACCTGACTCCGCCGTCGATGAAGGCGTTGCGCGCACGGGTCTCGGCCCGCAGCCTGCGCGAACGCGCCCGCGCCCGTGAGGGCGCCGAAGCAGCTGGTGATCGGTTTCGGCAAGTGCGGCCGGGATTGCGGACGGAGCGGCCGCTGCAGGTGGTCCAGATTGACCACACCAAAGTCGACTTGATGCTCGTCGATGATGTGACCCGGGCATGCATTGGCCGGCCTTGGCTCACCCTCGTGCTCGACGTGCATACGAGGGTGGTGCTGGGCTTGTTGCTGTCGCTTGACGCTCCTTGCGCGACATCAGCGGGGCTGGCTGTCGCCCAGGCGGTGCTGCCGAAGACGGATTGGCTCGCAGACCGGACCATCGAGCTCGCGTGGCCGGCGCAGGGGCTGCCGGAGATCATCCATGTCGACAATGGCCGAGAATTCCATTCGCGGGCGTTCGAACGGGGCTGCCAGCAGAACGGCGTCCGCATTGACTACCGGCCGCCAGCGACGCCGCGCTTTGGCGGCCATATCGAACGGCTGATGGGGACGTTGATGAACCGCGTCCACGCACTGCCGGGCTCGACCTCGTCGAACGTCGCTGCGCGAGGATCGTACGATGCCGAGGCCCGTGCCGTGCTCTCGTTTCGAGAGTTCGAGCGCATCCTGGCTCTGGAAGTGCTCGGCCCCTACCACAACGAGGTGCATTCTGCGCTGGGGACCAGCCCGGCGGCTGCTTGGGCAACCGGCATCGCCGGCGCCACGCAACGAGTGCCGGCGGATATGGATGCGCTGTTGCTCGACTTCCTGCCGTTCGAGTCACGGATCGTGCGACGCGATGGTGTCCACCTGTTCAACATTACCTATCAGGACGGCGGCCTTGCGCACCTTGTCGACAACGGTCCCGGAAAGCTGCGCATCAAGTATGATCCTCGGGATCTCGCTGCGGTGTTCGTGGAACTGCCGACCGGTGCGCACGTGCGCGTGCCCTATGCCGACATCGGGCGACAGTCGATCACCCTGTGGGAGCACCGCGAGGCAACGCGCCGGCTGCGCGCGGCGGGGCGGCGCAGTGTGGACGAACATGCAATCTTCACCGCCGTCGAGGAGCAGCGCCGAGTTTTGGTGGAGGCTCAGCGCCTGAGCAAAGCGGCTCGGCGGGCGATCGCGCGCGTAAACCTGGCCGAGCCGGCGACGAACTCGAGAACCTCCGAGGGGCAGGGGGGAGAGAACGACGACGACGCCAAGGTTCCGATGCCGTCGGACAATGAAACCAGCGGAGTGGAGTTTTGGTGAAGGAAGCTGGGGAGTTTTCGCATTTGCCGCAGGATGTCCGGCCGGTGGCCGCGCTGGATGCGGAGTCACGCATTGCGCATATTCGTGCAGAGCGTTGGGTGCAGCATGCCGCAGCGGACCGTGTGCTGGGCTACCTGCATGAGGCGTTCACGCAACCTCGACGCGAGCGGATGGAGAACATCCTGCTCGTGGGCGAGAGCGGCATGGGAAAGACCATGCTGATCCGCAAGTTCGAGCGCCAGATGACCCCCCGTTTCGACGATTTCGGCGGCGTGCAGCAGCTGCCTGTGGTGGTCATGTTGATGCCGCACCAGCCAAGCGAGACACAGTTCTTCGATCAGCTGCTGGCCGCGATGCGCGTGCCATCGGCTCGCCATCTCACGCGCAGCTATCCGCTGCGGGAGCCGGCGATCCGGCTGTTGCGCGAACTCGGCACGCGCGTGGTGGTCATCGACGAACTCAACTCGGTACTGGCCGGGACGCCGCGTCAGCAACGGGTCTTCCTGCAACTGCTGCGATTCCTGTCCAACGAGCTGCGGTTGGCATTCGTCGGGGTCGGCGTGCCGGAGGCGCGGCATGCGTTGTTCTCCGACAGCCAGCTGCGCAGCCGGTTCACCGACATCGAGTTGCAAGCGTGGTCGATCGGTGAGGACCTGCGCGACTTCGTCACTCGACTGACCTGGAGCTTGCCTCTGCGCGAGCCATCTCCGGTGGACTCATCCAAACTCCGCCGCCTGCTGCTGGATCGTACGGGCGGCATCACGCTCGGAATCTGCAAGGCCTTCGAGCGCGCCGCCATAACGGCGATCCGCAATGGACGGGAAAGGATTGACCTGGCCAGCTTTCAAGATCGCGAAATCTGGCGGGGCGTTGCGACGCCAGGCCGAGCGGGGCGGGTGCCCTCCATGGCGGAAGGTGCGGCGACTTCGGCGTGATGATCGACCCGATGCCGCTGGCGCCGCGGCCGCATGTGGGCGAGAGCATCTCGTCTTGGGTCGCGCGGGTAGCGGCGCGTTACGACATCACCGGCGACGATCTTGGGCGGCTCATCATCGATGAACGGCAATCTGGACAGTGGGTCGGCGTGGCCTGCCTCGATCACCATGCCGATCTCATCTCGCAAGCGGCGCTGGCGTCGGCCGCCCGCATCGACGCAGCTAGGATCGACGCACTTCGCATCGTTTCCGGCGATGGCAGTGCGTCGTGCTGGCATCGAGATACTCCGGCGTGGTGTCCGGCATGCCTTCAGAGCGACTTGCTGCACAACGGCGAGGTTCACGGCCGTGCCGCCTGGCGTTTGGGCTGCAGCGTGGTGTGCCCGATACACAATGTGGTGCTCGATCACCGCTGCCGTCGGTGCGATGCCGACGCGCGTTGTCGCTATCGACCCGCGGATGGACGACTGGGGCTGATCTGCGATGTATGCGAACGCCCCGTCGTACTCAATCGTGAGATCAATGTTCGATCGACATGGACGGAGGGCGCATTCCGCGTTGTGCTCACGCCACAGCTCTTTGGCCTGGTTCAAACGCTGCAACGTGATCTGCAGGCTGGGCTTGCCGCGGCCGGCCGGCCGTGCGCGTGGGGGCCCGTGCGTTCCGCCGAACAGCTGATGGTGGTGGTTTCCGCTCTGACGCTTGCCGTGATCTGGTCGGTTGATCTTCGTGTGGCTCCCCGGCTTGATCGCTATGCCATCGCAAGAGGGCAGGCGGGAGCAGCAGCATACGAACCGATCACGCTTGCTTTGCTGACGCCTTACGCCGCGTTCGGTCTGATGACGCTGATCGCAGTTTTTCTCGATGGTCTGAGGTCCGAATGTCATCGCGACCACGTCTGGCGGCCGGACGGAATGACACGGCCGTTGACGATGCGGTCATTTCTCGCCTGGTTAACGGAACCCGCACGGCGAATGCTCTACGCTGCTGCGGCTTTTTGGGGTTTGGACGCGTGCAACGCGGCGCGAGGCGCAATCGACGCGGTCCCGCCGATCAGGGAGCAGGCTCCCAACGCCAGACGTCAGGCGCGACCGCGGCCAAAGCAGCTTGTGTGATCCCGAGTTGTTCGGCGCGGCGCAGCAAGTGCTTGACCGAGGAGGGATGCCATCTTGTGCCTCCGCGGGGCGTGCGCTCGCGCATGCTCTCGAGCTGTGCTGCAATCTGCTGCAGGGTGCGGTCGGGCGCCGCGACCTTGATCCCGGCGACGAGGCGGGCCAGCCGGTCATCGCCGCGCTGCTGGCGGGCGCGACCCATCAGTGTCGTCTCGATGATGCCGTCCGTTGCCAGGCGCTTGACCGTGCGGCGCAGGCGTTCGACCGTCCAGGCCGGATTTTGACCGCCCTGATTGAGGACACGGACGACATCGCCCCAAGGCTGGTCTGGACGCATCCGACGCACGGTCGGCAACCAGGTATCCAATTGGGCTAGCACGTTATTGAGATGGGTCGCGTCACGGCTGGCGCGCAGTTTGCGGATCGCCTCCGGATCGCCGGTGCGCAGCCCGGGGTTGCCGCCGATCCGGCCCCGCGCCTTGGCCGCGCTGAGGCCGGCCTTGGTGCGCTCGGCGATCAGGGCACGCTCCAGCTGGGCGACGGCGCCCAGCACCTGCAGGGAGAACATGCCTTGGGGCGTGCTGGTGTCGATCGGGTCGTGCAGGCTGCGGAAATGCGCACCAGCGGCTTCGAGTTGCTCAATAACGGCGAGCAGATGGCTGACCGACCGGGCCAATCGGTCGAGCCGGACCACGACCAGGGTTTCGTTGGGACGGATTTCACGAAGCAACCGCGCCAGCACGGGCCGGCTGCGGTCGGCGCCGGAGGCGTGCTCTTCGAGAACGATCGTGCATCCTGCCGAGCGCAGTTCGTCGAGCTGTGGGTCGGTCCCCTGGTCCTCGGTCGAGACCCGCGCATACCCAATAGACCGGCCGCGCACGGTCGGTGCTGCGCGCTTTAGTGACGTCATTCGGTTGAACCTCTCTGAGGAACCGAATTTACAATCGAATGAGATAGAAGGAAACGACCGTTTGCAGAGGTGGCCAACGTAAATTGGCGCATTCTCCGATCAGCCGGAGCAGGCGGGAAAGGCGATTCCGTGGCAGACGCTCGGCAGTTTATCGGGATCCAGGAGCGCACCTATCAGCAACCAGGGAGCAGCTTTATCGCGATTTGCGGCTCATATCCGAGCTCAACACGACCATACCGGCCGCATTCTCACCATCGAGGCCACGCGACAGCGGGCAGTCTGGCTGATCGCGGTTCCGTGATCAAGCTATCACCTCCGATAAGGGTGATTCTCGGAGGTAATCCGTTCGGAGTGCAAATGGCCGCATTACAAGTTACCGCATCTTAGGAGGCTTGCCTTATTCTAGCTTCGCAGCCACATTCGACGGGATTCAGGCAGGAATCGTGAACTGATGGAGTTGCAGGCGACGACAGAACACGCAGCTGAACCTGGGTCGGATGCCGACTCCTTAAGATCCGAGACGGTGCTCGATCGCCCGCGGACGCCGCCGGCTGCTCGACCCGGCACCGTCAAACTCCAGCTCGCTGCCGAGACCCTGCGCCTCTACGCCGGCGATTGGGTGCATCTCCAAGCCTACTGCGTCGAGCGCGGCCTGGCGGCGCTGCCGGCCAGCCCGGAGCTGGTCTGCGCGTTCCTTGCCGCTCCCGGCACCGGTCGCGCCGCCCTCGCTCGGCGCCTGACCGCTATCGATCATCAGCACCGCCAGCGTGGCCTTGCCCCGCCCGGCGCCGAGCCGAGAGTGCGAGCCGTCTTGCGCCAAGCCCGCCGTGCCACGCCGCGCAGGACCCGTGCGCCCGCCGCGGACGCGGCAACGCTCATCCGGATGGCAGATGCCTGTCGCGGCGATCTCGCCGGCCGGCGGGACCGTGCGCTGCTGCTGTTGCTGGCTGCCGGACTGGGGCGAGTCGCGATCGTTGCGTTGCAGGCCGAGCAGCTGCGGTTGACCGAGCTTGGGCTGTCCCTGCGCCTGAGCGGGAAAGGCGAAACGCCGCAGACGCTCCACCTCCCCCGATCGGCAGCACCCGCCTCTTGCCCGGTCCGCGCCGTCGAAGACTGGCTTCGTGCCTCGGTAACCCGTTATGGGCCGGTATTTCGCAAAGTGAATCGGTGGGGTCAGCTCGAGCACGCTGCCCTTGGCACCGACGCCCTCCGCCTCATCCTGGCCCGGCGCACCGCCGCGCTGCCGCCCGGGAAAAGACGGCGATGACATCCACCGGCGGCGGGCCGCTCCCGGCAGTGGTTCCGGCGCATCCGGATTGGCTGTTCCATCATTTGCGGATCGAGGGCCCGGCCGAGGCCGTGGCCGCGTTCCGGGAGACCGCGTCCGGGGCCGGGATCATTCCGTGGCATCTCTATTTCGACCGGGTCGAGGAGGATGCCTTCCTGCGGCTTGCAGCGCCCCAAGGGCAAGCGCGCACGCTCAGTTTGGAAGGCGCGCGGATGCTGGCAGCCGAGCTGCGCGATGCCGTCGCCCGCCGGCATGCGCTGGCGGTGGCCCCGGTCGGGCACGATAAGAGATGCTGTTTCGATCTGCACGCGCTGGTGCCGGTCCCAAGTGATCTCCTGCGTCTGGGGCCGGATCATCCGGACGCGCTGCGGGGGCTGTGGCAGCACTGGGGCACCACCGACACGCTCCGCCATGTCGCGCCGGCGCCGGATCGCACCGAGACGGCGCCGGCCGAGACCGTGTTCCGGGTCAGCTTCTGGTCGGCCGATTGGACGCCGTGGCAGGCGCTTGCCGCCATCCGGGCGCGTTTTCCGGGCCTGCGGGTGGATGTGCAGCCGCTGTACGGGCGAACGTGACGGCGACGGTCCCCGACCGCTGGGAAGATCCGCCGCGGCGTCCGCCCGCGAGTGCGGCGCCGGTGTTGACCGTCGCCGGGTTCGAGGGACCGCTCGACTGGCTGCTGGAGATGGCGCGCGCGCAGCGGATCGATCTGGCCAGGCTGTCCATCATCGAGCTCGTCGATGCGTTCGTCGCGGCACTGGATGCCGTGTTGTCGGAGCACGCGGTCCGCGCCGATCTGTCACGCTGGGGCGAGTGGCTGGTCATGGCCGCCACGCTGGCTTGCTGCGCTCGCGCCTGCTGTTGCCGCCGGATGCCCCGGAAGCCCGGGCCGCGCAGGACGAGGCCCAAGCGATGCGCCGCCAGCTCCTCGAGCGTGCCGCAATCTGCCAGGCAGCCGAGTGGCTGGATCAGCGAGCGCAACTCGGGCGCGACGTGTTCCCGCGCGGCGGGGTGGTTGCTCGGGCGGCGAGAAAGGGGCGTATGGGCGACATCACCGACCTGTTCCGCGCCTGCCTGGTCGCGTTGCGGGTACCGGAGCAGAGAGATGCCTATCAGCTCCGCTTCATCAAGTTGTGGCGGGTGCCGGACGCGATCGCGTGGATCACGCGGATACTCGCGGCGCGGCCAGAGGGCGGGACGCTCGCGAGCTTCCTGCCGAAGGTGGACGGGGTGGGATCGAACAAGGAGCTGCGCTGTCGAGCGGCGGTGGCGAGCACTTTCCTTGCCGGGCTCGAACTGGCGCGCGACGGGACGCTAGCGCTTCAGCAGGATCATGCGTGGCGAGGCGTTCGGATCTCCCGTGCCTAACTGCACGCCAGCGCTGGGCGGTTCCAAAATGGCACCGACTAGACGGCTGTTTCTCCGCTTGCTGCTGATTGACTTCATCCGGAGACCAGCACGGCCTTGCTACGAGCTAAAATACGGAGCACCGAGCAGTTGGTCACATCGAGCGGATCCAGTTCGGGCCTGTTCACTGAGGTCTACTTCGCAATCACCGCTTTGATCCGGCTCGCCAACGTCTCTATGCTGAACTTTTTTGTCGCTCGAGTTGCATGCACCATCGTCGCCCGTTTCGGTCATGTTCGACGGCGCGACCGGGATGGATTGGCGGCACGCGGGTGGGAGGGTTCGTGACGAGCGGATCTCGGGATACAGCGACCCGCCATGAGAAACGGATGGAGAAGTTTGCGTCGCCGAGGGCCCAAGGGCGAGAATGGGTGGATCGATCTCGAGGTATCCGCATGCGCCATGGCGTGAGGTTCGCAACACTCTTTCTCGGCGCGACGCTGATGATAATGCCTGCGCTGGCACAGCCGGGTCCGGCTCGCCTGCGCGGGACTATCGACACTGTGAGCGGCGATGAATTGGACATGACAACACGTAGCGGGACAAAAGCCCACATCCTGCTGCCCCCGAGCGTTCGCACCACGTTCGTCGTTTTAGCCAAGATGGCCGACATCGAACTCGGAAGCTACATCGGCACGGCCGCCACCCGCGAGCAGGATGGCACGTTGCGGGCGCTTGAGGTGCACGTGTTTCCGCCGAGCATGCGCGGCCGGGGCGAAGGCTTCCGCCCGTTCGAAGTCGAGGGCGGCGGGGAGGCTACGATGACAAATGGGACCGTGGGCAACCTCGTGACGACGACGGGCCGGGTCGCGACGGTCAAATATGGCAGTGGGGAGAAGCAGGTTCTGATCCCGGACGACGTTCCGATCGTCGCTTTCGAGGATGCGGACCGGTCGGCGCTCAAGCCGGGCGCGAAGGTCATCGTGAGCGGCAGTCGCGACGCCGACGGCACGGTTACCGCCGCGGCAATCAATGTCGGCAAGGATGGCCTGACGCCGCCGATGTAATCCAGTCCGACTTGAAAGGCTTGCTCATGATCCGCGTTGCTCTTGCCGGACTACTTCTCGTCGCTTCGCCTGCACGGGCCGATCCGAGTGGGGTGGATCGACTTTACGTGTTCGATTGCGGCGCCGCGCATGCGCCGGATCAGTCCCGGTGGTCGCCCGGGGTCAACGTCGGACAGCCCATCGACATTGTCGACAACTGCTACCTCATTCATCACAAGCAGGGCTACATGCTGTGGGACACCGGTGTTCCTGACGACCTGTTCGACAAGGACCAGCCAGCACCGGGTCCGATTCCATGGCGGCGCAGCAAGACATTGGCGGCGCAGATGGCTGGGATTGGCGTTCGGCCGGCGGACATCAAGTTTATCGGGATCTCCCACACGCACGGCGATCACGTCGGCAATGTCGAGCTGTTTCCCGCGGCGACCGTGCTCATCCAGAAAGCCGAGTACGACTGGGCATCCGCTTCGGTGACGAAACCGTTCAGCGCCGCGCATCCGGTGGAGAAACTCGAGGGTGAGAAAGACGTCTTCGGCGATGGCAGCGTCCGCGTCGTGCCGACGCCGGGACACACACCAGGCCACGAGTCGCTGATGGTCGACTTACCGAAGACTGGCTGGATCCTGCTGAGTGGCGACGTGGCGCATTTTCAGGATAACTTCGACAACCGTCGTGTGCCAGGCGGCAACACCGACAAGTCCGCGTCGGTCGCCTCGATGGAGCACGTGGCAGAATTGCTCGCAAAGTATCACGCGCAGTTCTGGATAAACCACGACGCCAAGCAGGCAGCGAGCATTCGCCACGCGCCGGAGTTCTACGAATAAACAGAGAGACTTGTCGGCATCAACCATGGATGTCCATTCCGACTGGAACATCCATCCGCACTCAGGGAAAGACGCCCAGTCTGAGAGCCCGTCCGATCCGCGGCTGTCGGTGGTGCGCGCCGGGCTGCTCGGACTGGCCGGCGGCGAGGGATGGGGCACCAGCAACGCCACCGCGGCGGCGCTCGAGGCGCTGGCTTCGTCGTGGCAGGCGCCGTCCCAGCCCGTGCCAGCCGCGATCGCGCTGCCCGACCGCCGGGTCCCGGGCACGCTCGACCAGACCCATCCATTGCTGCAGGCGCGCACCCAGGCGACCGGCCCCGTCCAAGTGGCGGCG
>CAZZVQ010000050.1:0-22754 GCA_964657565.1 uncultured Acetobacteraceae bacterium | reverse complement strand
CCAGCCCGACCAACACGGCTTCGCCCTCACCCGCACCCTCTACAAGGTCGAGCCCTCCGGCCCGATGACCAAGCTCGAACCCGCGGCCGACGGCACGATCCATCTCTCGGTCGGCGACGTCGTCGAGGAGTGGGACGAGTTGGTCAGCGACGCCGACCGGCTGCAGGTCGCACTCACCATGCCGCTCGCAGCCGGAATGGAACCGCTCAACCCGGCGCTCGCCACCGCGACCGCCGACGCCACCCCCTCGGCCGCGCCGACCTTGACCCCGAACTGGGCCAATTACGGCGACGACGCCGTGACAGCGGTCTGGCTCCAGCTCCCGCGCGGCACGTTCAGCCTGCGCACCCGCATGCGCGCCACCATCGCCGGCAGCTTCACCGAGCCACCCGCAAGCGCGGCGATGTTGTATGCGCCGGGCGTCTCCGGCAGCACCGGCGGCGCACGGGTGGTAATCGCGCGGTGAGACTGCGCTACGTCGCCGCCGCGCTCGCCGTTCTCGCCAGCGTGGCGGCGGTGCAGATGGCCGCCGACGTCAGCCTCACCGGCCCCGCCCCGACGCAGTATGTGACGGATGACGCTGGCGGCTTCATCACGCAAGCCGGCCATGAGAGCATACGGTCCGGCGGGGGCCGCCAAGTGGATTACGGCTATTGGCCCGTCTCGCCGCCGCCGCGCGTCGTGGCCGCGACCCTGGCGCTGGAGGACCGCCGCTTCTGGCACCACCCCGGCGTCGACCCGCTCGCGATCCTGCGCGCCGTCTGGCAACACCTGCGCGGCGGCCATGGCTCCGGCGCCTCCACCATCGCGATGCAAGTCGTCCGCATGCAGCACCCGCGGCCGCGGACGCTCTGGTCCAAGGCGATCGAGGCGGGCGCGGCGATCGGCCTCACCCTGCGCTACGGCCATGCCGCGGCGCTGGCGCAGTATCTCCGCATCGCCCCCTACGGCGAAGGCAGCCACGGCATCGCCCACGCCGCGCGCTGGTATTTCGACCGCCCGGCCGACGATCTCACCGAGGCGCAGGCCGCCCTGCTCTGCGCGATCCCGCAAGCCCCCGGCGTGATGTCGCTGCGCCGCCCCGACCGGCTCGCGCGGGTGCAAGCGCGCGCCCGGCGTGCCATCGTGGGCATGACGCTCGATGACTCGGTCCGCGCCGATGCCCTGGCCGAACTGCCGGCCATCATCCCGCGCCCGGCCCCACGCCGCCCGCCCGACCTTCTCCTGGCCGGCCGCCTGCACCGCCTCGCTCAGGCGCAAGACAAACCGATCCTGCGAGCGACGATCGATCTGGCCGAGCAAGGCTGGATCAGCCGCCGGGTCGACGCCCACCTCGGTCGGTGGCGTCCCGACGGCGCGCAGCAGGCCGCGGTCATGGTGGTGCGGCGGCGCGACCGGGCAGTGCTGGCCGATATCGGCGGACAAGCCGGCATCGACTTCACCCGCGCCCTCCGCTCCCCCGGCAGCACGCTCAAGCCCTTCCTGTACGCCATCGGCCTCGAGCGCGGCCTGATCGCGCCGCAGGACATCGCCGCCGACACGCCGGAGCGCGCGAGTGGCATCAACAATGCCGACCACGACTTCCTCGGCGCGCTGCTGCCCCGCCAGGCGTTGGCCAACTCCCGCAACGTCCCCGCCGCCGCGCTGTTGCGCCAGATCGGCGTGCGGCCCGCGTTCGAGGCCCTGAACCGCCTGGGTCTCCATGATGCCAATGGGTCTCCCGAGCGGTTCGGCCTGGCGATGGCGATCGGCGCGCTGCCGAGCAGCCTCGAACGGCTCGTGCGGGCTTACGCCACGCTGGCCGATGACGGGCGCGACCGTCCGCTTGCTTGGTTCAAGGCCGAACCGGTCCCATCGACCCGGCTGATCGGCCTCGACGCCGCGCGATTGGTCGGCCGCTTCCTCAGCGATCCTGTCGCGCGGCTACCGAGCTTTCCGCGCTATGGCTCGTCGGAATATCCGTTTGCGGTGGCGCTCAAGACCGGCACCTCGCAGGGCTATCGCGACGCCTGGACGCTCGCGTGATCGCGCGACTACGTCGTGGGGGTCTGGGTCGGACGTGCCGACGCCGGGCCCATGACCCGGCTCAGCGGTTCGCGCGCCGCGGCCGGTTTGGCGCAGGAGATCATGCTGCACCTGCACGGAAGCCTTCGCACCGACCTGCTCGCTGGCGAGTTCGCGCCCCCGCCCGGTCGCGTGCCGACGGAGTTATGCGCGCGCACCGGCCGGCTGGCCGGACGCGACTGCGCCGAGCGATTGACCGAGTGGGTCCAGCCGGGAGTGCCATCGCTCGCCGCACCTGAGGCGCATCTCGCGATCACCCGCCCCACCGACAATCTGCACGTCTGGCGCGACCCGAACCTGCCCGCTACCCTCAATCGCCTCGTGCTACATGCCTCGGTCGAGCCGATGGGCGGTCAGATCGTCTGGCTCGTGAACGGAGAGCCGGTCTCGACCGCCGATTCCAGCGCACCGCTCGTCTGGACCATGGCTCCCGGCCGCTACCGTTTCCAGATCCGCATGACCTCACAACAGGTAGTCTCGTCCCCGGTGCACGTCGTGGTGGAGTAAGGCCAGCATCATCGACGGTCGCTCGACGCGATCGGTGCGCGCTCGCTTTTCGACGCGACGTAATTCTACAAGGCCCGCCTGCGGGAAATCCCGTGTAGGCCAGCACGTCGGTTTAAGCTTCGTCCATAAGGGCGGCCAGTTTGGGCATACGGGGCCGCGCTTGATCGGCGACATCACGCCATTGCTTGCGGGCGGTAGGCCCTCCAGCGTCACCACGCCAGGCCAACATCCTCTGCCCTGATTGCATTCAAGACGATAGGCGCCCCTTAAACTCGAGAATGCGCGGCATGAGCGCCAGGAAACGATCGACCATGTGCGGATCGAGATGGCTGCCCGCGCTCTGCCTGAGGGTCTCCAGCACTCTGTCGAGCGGCCAGGCATTCTTATATGGCCGCGTGGTGCCGAGCGCATCGAAGACGTCGGCGACGGCTACGATGCGAGCCGCCTCGGGAATGCCCTCGCCGCTCAGGCCGAACGGGTAGCCGCTCCCATCCCATTTCTCGTGATGGTAGAGCGCTATCTCCGCCGCCAACTGGAACAGCGGTGCCTGGCTCTTGGAGAGGATGTCGTACCCAATGCGCGTGTGGGTCTTCATCACCTCCCTTTCGCCGTCATCCAGCTTGTCCGGCTTCTTGAGCACCGCATCCGGGATGCCGATCTTACCGGTGTCGTGCATCGCGGCGGCCATCTCGATGAGCTCGGCCCGCCCTTGATCCCAACCGGAGGCCTCCGCCAGGACCCGGCTGTAGGCGGCGATGCGCCAGATGTGCTCGCCCGTGTCGGCATCGTTGTAGTGGCCGGCTTGGCCGAGCATATGAACGGCCGAACGATTACTCTCCTCCAGGGACTCGATCCGCACGAGGCGGAGGTGGTTGCGCACACGAGCCAGCACGATCGAAGCGGAGAAAGGTTTGGCGATGTAATCCACGCCGCCCACCTCGAACCCCGTCATCTCGTCAGGCTCGTCCGTGCGACTGGTGACGAAGATGACCGGGATACCCTTGGTGGACTGATCGCACTTCAGTCGACGGCAGACCTCGTAGCCATCGATCTCCGGCATCTCCACGTCCAACAGGACAAGCGACGGTCGATGCTTGTCAGCAGCGGCAAGCGCCTCGAGGCCACTGCGCGCGAACACCAGCCTGTAATCATCCCTCAGCACCTGCCGAAGGACGCCGAGGTTGTTTGGTTCGTCGTCGACGCAGAGAACCAAAGGGCCGTTCACTGAGGCACCGGTACGCGTTCCTGCGGCGACATGCTGCCCGCGACGGCACGAGCGACCGCTTCAGCAGCGCGGAAGTCGAAGTTTCCCAGGTGCTCGCGCAACGCCGCGACCCGATCGGTGGGCAGGCTGCCGGCCATCCCGTCGAGGGCCACCTCGGCTTCGTCGAGGTCGTCGTGAGCGAGCGTTCCCAGGAACGTCTCGAGCAGGACGATCGTGGTGGCGGGATCGCCAGCCGGTACTCGCTGCGCGTCGTCGTCCTCGACGCCTGCGTAGGCCGCGATCGCGACGGACGCGGCCTCGAGCGAGCCCCGGAGCAAACTCATGGCGTCGGCCATGTCGCGTTCTTGCGCGAGAGCCCTCTGCGCCTCGTCAGCGCTCCTCGAAACCGTCGTGAGCGCCATGCTGCCTGCCGCGCCCTTTAGCTTGTGCAGTGCGGCCGACGCTTCTGCACGCATCCCCAGATCCAGCATGTGAAGGATCGCAGCGGCGTCGTTTCCGTGCGACTCTGCGAAGCGGCGCAGGTAGCGTTTGAACGCCACGCCGTCTTTCCAATTGCGCAACCCGCGCGTGAGGTCGATGGCGGGAGTGGCCTTCGCATCCGGCTGCGGCGGCGGCCCATCACGGTCCGTCAGGCGGACTATGGTGGACACTAGTTGGTCGACGTCGAACGGCTTAGCGACGAACTCGTTCATTCCCGCCTTGAGCGTCGCCGCCTGCTGGCCTTCCAGGACGTCGGCGGTCAGCGCCACCACCGGCAACTCGGTCAACTGGAGGACCTCGCGTATCTGCCGCGTCGCCTCGTAGCCGTCCATGACCGGCATCTGGATGTCCATCAGCACGATGTGCACGTCCCTCGCGCTCGATCCGAGAATCGAGAGCGCCTGGCCGCCATCGCTCGCCAGGAACACCCGAGCGCCCTCGCCTTCGAGGATCTGCTTGGCCACCTCGCGATTGATCTCGCTGTCGTCCACAACGAGGATCGACCGGTTGGCCAGCCGCATGTCTTGGTGCGGGTCATCGCCCATCTCCCGCCGTCCGGCCAGCCTGCGGCGGGTCCGGTCGACCGCGTCGCGCATGGCCGACGCCGTCACCGGCTTGGAGAGAACTTCATCGACGACGCCGGCCAGAGCGCTTCGCGGCAGGTCTGCCTTGTCATAGGCGGTCACCAGGATGATCGCCGGCGATTGCCGGTCGCCCAGGGCCGCGCGCAGGTTCCCGGCCGCTGTCAGCCCGTCCGTGCCGGGCATCTTCCAGTCCAACAGCAACGCGTCGAACGGCGCTGCGGCATCAGCGGCAGCAACGGCCCGCTCCACGGCCTGGTCGCCGGAGGCGCTTCCGACGACGTTCCAGCCCAAGCTGCGGGCGACGTCGACGAGCATGGCGAGTGCGACCGGGTGGTCCTCGGTTATCAGCACCCGCAGCTTATCCGGGGGGGCGGCACCCGCGTCCGTCGGTGTAGCCCGGAGACTGGCTTCTTCCGGATCGAGGAGGAACGGGGCGTCGATGCTGAATTCGCTCCCTGCGCCGAGAGTACTGGCGACGGCGACGCTGCCGCCCATCAACGTCACGATGCGGCGGGTGATGGTCAGGCCGAGCCCGGTGCCGCCGAAGCGGCGAGTTGTCGAGCCTTCCGCTTGGGAGAAGGCCGAGAAGATGTCCTCCTGTTGCTCGGGCGTGATGCCGATCCCCGTGTCGCGCACGCCGAAGCGCAGGTCCACCGCGCCCGGCCGCGTTCTGGAGGTGGTGACCGTCAGGGCCACGTAGCCGGTCTCGGTGAATTTGATCGCGTTGCCGACCAGGTTGACGAGCACCTGCTCGAGTCGCAGGGCGTCGCCCCGTAAGAACATGGCCTCAGCCGGTACCGACCCGATGACCAGCTCGATATCCTTGGCTCCGGCCGCCGCCGCCATGATGCTCGCGACGTTGTCCAGCACGTCGCCGAGCCGGAACGGCTCGCAAGCGATCTCCAATCGGCCGGCTTCGATCTTCGAGAAGTCCAGGATGTTGTTGATGATCCCCAGCAGCAGCTGGCCGGCATTCCGGATCTTGCGGACCATCTCGTGCTCGACTGCGCTCAGGCCGCGGTTTTGCAGTAGGAAGGCGAGTCCCAGCACGGCATTCATCGGCGTGCGGATCTCGTGGCTCATCGTGGCCAGGAACTGCGATTTCGCACGGCTTGCAACCTCGGCCTGATTCTTCAGGCGCTCCAGTTCCGCCTCGGTCCGCTTGCGGGACTCGATGTTGCGGATATCGACGACGTACGCGTTCAAGCCTCGGAACGGCATTGCGCGGCTGCTCAGCTCCGCGGGGAAGCGACTCCCGTCAGCCCGCACGGCCTCGACGTCCAGACCATGCGTTTCCCGGCACTCCAGGCTGGTCAACGTTGCCGCCGGGGTGTCCGGCGCGAGGAGGCCGCATAGCCGCGTGCCGATCAGGTCCGCGTAGTCGCGACCGAACTCCCGGCATAGCGCCTGATTGGCTTCCAGCACCACGCCCTCGTGGTGCACGCACAAGCCCGTGAACGAAGCCTCGTGCATCATCCGGAAACGTGTCTCCGCCTCGCGCAGCGCTTGCTCGGAGCGTTCGCGCGCGCCCGAGCTTTCCAGGAAGGCGTTGAACCACGCCATCAGTTCGGCGACCTCGTCGCGTCCATGGATGGGCAGCGGCTGCACCGACGCCGCGCCGCCCCGCTGCAGTTCCTGAAAGCCCTGGCGGATCCTGCGGAGCGGCATGACGACGGCGCGCGAGAACGACAGCGTCGTCAGGGCGATCACCAGCAGGCAGGCGAGGATCGCCATGGTCGTGGTTCGCCAGATCGGCGAGGAGCGCGCGTCTAGCTCCTGGAGCGGCAGCAGGCTGACCAGGCGCCAGCCGGTGGTGGGTGACGTGACCTCGCTCACGAGCATGTCGACGCCGTCGATAGCCCGTTGGGCGCTGCCCTGCACGCCCGCCAACCCGGCCAGGATCGAGGAGGGCAGCTTCGTGCCGATCAGCGCGGCATCCCGATGGTAGATGATGCGGTTCCGGCCGTCGATCAGCAGAAGGCCGCCGAGCATCTCGCCTTCCAGGCGACGGAACGCCGCGTGGAAGTAGTTCGCGTCCTGGCTAACCAGCAGCAAACCGGCGACCCGGCTTCCCCCGTCCGGCTCGAACGCCTCGATCGCACGCGCCGTTGCGATCACGCGCGGGACGCGCGACTTGCCGTTCACGTTCGTCTCGGCGCCGACCCAGAGGGTCTCGTCCGGCTTCTTGGAAGCAGCGGCGAACAGTGCGTCGCGTTGGGCCTCGTCAATCGACTGGACGTCGAGCGTGTCGCCAACGTGGTAGTGGCGACCGTCCACCGTGAAAATATCGATCGACACCAATCCACGCACGGCGATGTAGGCGTTGAGCAGGTAGCCTATGCGTGCCTGGGTGGCGAGCTGGCTGTAGACATCAGGCTCGCTGTCGCGTTCCCCGACGACTTCGGTGATCGCCTCGACGCCGAGGACGTTGCCGATGAGTTCCTGGACCTGTTCGAGTTGCGCCTCCAGGTAGTCGCTCTGCGCTTGCAGCAACTGCTCTGTGTGGCGGAGCGCCTCGTTACGTAAGGTCGACTGGGAGACGCCATACGAGATCATGCCCACGACAAGTGGCGGTAGGACCCCGATCAGCGCGAGATAGATGATGAGCCGGCCGGTGATGCCGCCGGGAAAGATCCTCCGCAAACGGCTTACTCAGGCTTTCGGCGAGGTCAGTATCATGGTGTCGATGATCAGGTCGGCCGGGACGTCGTTGCCGTTCAGCACGTCAACCGCAGTCTGCACGCCGCGTCGGCCTTGCTCGTCGGCTCGCTGGTCCACCGTCACGGCGAGCCGTCCCGCCTTCAGCGCGGGCATCGCCTCGGGAAGCGCGTCGAAGCCACCCACCCGGACATCGGTCCGCTTCTGTTCCTGAAGCAGGCGGATCACGCCGAGCGCCATCATGTCGTTCGCGCAGTAGATCAGCTTGACCGATGGATGCCTGTCCAGGATGAGGGAGGCAACGTTGTATGCCTCGTCCACCTTCCAGTTGGCGCTCTCCTGCGCGACCACGCTGATGGCGGGAATCTCGGCGAAGGCATCCAAGGCCCCCAGCTTGCGCGCCTCGGCGTTAGCGGCGCTTCGTATCCCCTCGATGATCGCCACCTCGGTCGGCGCGGTCACGCCGGCGGCCAAGGCCCGCACCGCCGCCGCCGCGCCGCGCCGGTTATCGACGCCGACGAAGGGCGGCGCGAAGCCTTTCTTGGACGCGAACGTCGGGTCGAGCCTGTTGTCAATGTTGACCACGACAATGCCGGCGTCGTGTGCCTTCTTGAGGACGGGTATCAGCCTGAAGCTATCACCCGGCGCGATCACGATGGCATCGACTTGCGAGCGGATCAGACCCTCGACGATGATGACCTGCTGCTCGATCGAGGTCTCCTGCGCCGCGGTCTTGACCAGCAGTTCGAGGTCCAGCGCTGCTTCCGAACGGCGGGCGCCCCGTTCCATTTCCACGAAGAACGGGTTCGTCAGGGTCTTCATCACCAGTGCCACCCGCTTGCGCCGGGGTGCCTGCTGCGCGTGGGCTCGAAGCCCGAATCCCGACAGGGTGGCTGCGGGTGGCAGCGAGGCTACGACGTTCAGCAGTCGACGGCGGCTGATCACATTGGGCATCCCCGGAATATGGCTTCAAAGGAATAAGGTTTGGTTAATCCCAAATCAGTTGATGACTGTGGTGCGCGAATTTGCAGGGCGGACGGACGATGCCCTTCGCTGTCTCAGTTTCACGCGATCCGGACGTATTTCGTGTGTCCCAGGTTCAGCATGCGGTTCAGCGCGCCCACGGCGATGGCCAGCTCGTTTGACCGAGCCAGGCGGCGTAATCGCGTGCCGAAGCGAAATTGCTGACATCCGGTGTTGTTGCACCGATTGCTGTTGCCGTGAGGACACCCACCCCGGGGGTCGACGCTAGCCGACACTAAGGGCCTGAGCCGAAGCAACCGCTTCAGTTTACGTGTATTCGTGGTGTGATCGTGTAGTTCCACTCGCCATGGAATTCGTCCGGCGTGATGTTGAGGCTGGCGATCTGGGCGTCGGAGACCTTGGTTGCCTTCTCGTAGAGGTTCTCATCCAGTTTGCATTGGACGGTGAGCCCGGTCTGGGTGGTCGTGCTGGCAATCAGCTGGATCATGACCTGATGTGTCAGCAACGGCTTGCCGCGCCAGTTCTGGGTGACGAACGCAAACAGCCGGTGCTCGATGCGGTTCCACTTGCTGTTGCCGGGCGGTAGGTGCGCAACCGTGATCGACAGGCCCGTCTGGTCGGCAAGCCTCTGCAGCTCGGTCTTCCAGAGCCGCACCCGTGCCCCGTTGCTGCAGAGCTCGTCAAGATAGGTGCGTCGGAGGATAACGCCCAGCGACGTCACGCGAGCATCTGATCGGGTCGCCTGCCGGACTGCGTAAAGATCATCGTTGAAATTAGATTGGGTGTAACCGTTGCGAGTTGGTCACCCAGCACTCAACATGATCTTGGACCGACACTGAGTCGCTGCGGCATCCAGAAGTCCTGCATGGCCGGTATCATGAGCGGGATGTCCTGATACGTGGTGCGCAGAAACTCTTCGGTTTCGGGCCCCTCCCGCGGCGGTCCAAGCGTCGGTCGCCCAAACTGGTCGGTGGTGTAGAGCAAATCGGCAGCAGCAGACCGTGCCCAATCCGGTTGAGGTCGAGCAGAGGCCCCCAATCGTCAAAGCGCAGTCGCATTGCGCTGAGAAATCCCATGCACCACGGTTGCGGTAGTACGAGCCGATCCTTTGTTTTCTCGAACAGCGGCGCGTGCTGCTTCGGCGCGATGGACAGGCCTTCGCTAATCGCGTTGAAGCGTGCGACGATTGTCTTAATCGCGGCCAAGACATCATCGGCTGCGCTGGCTATTCGGCCGCGTTCGCCAAGGAGATAGACGAACCATTCATCCGGCGGGATTGAGCATGGCCCGATGACGATCGCGGTCAGATAGCCATCCAGCATCGAAGCGCTGGTGACCTTTGGCGCCGGGTCGAGCTGTAAAGCCACGCGTCCAATTGCTCGAGGCTCATCGCCCGTCCTGTCGAACGGGATGGCCGCGTCCGCTGTTTCGTCATGCCGCGATAGCGGCCGGAGCCGAACGCGCCGCCTTCCAAGTCACAGCGTGACCCTGCCCCCAACGTGCCCTCGTTCATAAGCAGAGTCCGTTTTACGTTGAACTGCTCCCCATCGTTGGACCGGTCAGTTGGACCGCTTCCAGAGCATCTCGGTCAGGTTGGGCCATGTGTCCCTGACCGATTGACCAGCGTGATCGGGGGCTTATTGCCGATCGCGCTGTGCGGGCGAACCTCGTTATAGTCTCTACGCCAAGCCTCGCATTTAGCCCGCGCGTCGTCGAGGCTCATGAACCAGTGCGCGTTCAAACACTCCGCCCGAAACTTGCCATTCAGGCTCTCAATGAACGCGTTGTCCGTCGGCTTGCCCGGCCGCGAGAAGTCCAGCGTCACTCCGCGCTGGTAGGCCCATAGATCCAGATCCCGAGACACGAACTCGGTGCCCTGGTCGACCCGGATCGCCTTCGGAAACCCATGCTCACGGCCGACCCGCTCGAGCACCTCGACCACGTCGGCCGCCTTGAAGCTGAACCGTGGCTCGATTGCCGGAGCGAACCTGGTGAACGTATCCACCATCGTCAGGACCCGGATCTTCCTCCCGGTCGCCAACTGGTCGTGCACGAAATCCATCGCCCAGGTTTCGTTCGCTTGCACCGCTGGACGTCGATCATCACGCAGCTTCGCTTTAACCCGGCGCTTCGGCGTTTTGTTCCGGAGCTGCAGGCCCAAATTCTTATAAAGCCGATAGGTCCGTTTGGCATTGACCGGCCATCCTTCCCGCCGCAGCAACACGTGGATCCGCCGGTAGCCGTAGCGCACACGAGTCTCGGCAATCTCTTTGATCCGCTTGGTCAGACCGGCCTGCGAGGCGCGTTTGCCCTTGTAGTGATACGTCCACGTGTCCGTCCCGAGCACCCGGCAGGCGCGACGGATCGACACCTTCCAGCCCACGCGAACCTCATCAACAAGGGCACGTCGCCGCGCAGGCCTTACAGCTTTTTTGACAGCACATCCTGTAGCATCGCTTTGTCGAGCGAGAGATCGGCCACCAACTTCTTCAGCTTGCCGTTCTCCTCTTCGAGCTGCCGCAGCCGCTTCATCTCCGACGGCATCAGGCCCGCATACTTCTTGCGCCAGTTGTAAAACGTCGCCTCGCTGATCCCGGCCTTGCGGCACACCTCGCCGATCGCCGTCCCTTCCTCCGCCTGGCGCAAAACGAACGCGATCTGCGCCTCCGAAAACTTCGATGCCTTCATCACAAAACTCCAATCCAGGCCCAAACCTAAACTGGAATTTTCCAACCTGAACCGGTCCAAGAAACGGGAGGCAGGTCAAGCGGCCAAGCGGCTCTTCCGCAAACTGCTGCGGGCTTTGCAAGACGTTCCTCGGGTGATCGTGACCGACAAGCTGCGCAGCTACGGCGCGGCAAAGCGTGAAATCCTGCCTGGTGTCGAGCATCGGCAGAGCCGCTACCTCATTAACCGGCCCGAGGCCTCGCACCAGCCCACGCGAAGGCGAGAACAACAGATGCAGCGGTTCAAGTCGGCGCTCCATGCGCAACGCTTCCTTTCCGCCCATAGCCGGATCCACAACCATTTCCAGCTTCGCCGTCACCGCCTTGAGGTTGACGCCAGATTGCGTTGGCAGTCGATTATTGGTTGGCTCGTTCTCGGGCTCATTGCCGGCTGACCCGAGCGATGAACCACGATGACGCGCCTAAAAATCGGCCCTCAGCGAAAGATAGAACCGGCGATCGACGAGGGTGCCGATGCTTTGCGCCTGATGCGCATGCAACATGTCCTCGACCTCCAGTGCGACGGTCAGCTGCGGTTTGATGTGATAGGCGATTCGGGCAGAGGCGGTGAAATAGTCCTCCACAGTAACCAGTGTGGGGGCAAAACCGGTGATGCGGTAGCCTGCGGCTGAACTGGCGTAGCGGCCGAATAGGTCGGCCTCCCATGCGCCATCCGTCCAGCCAAGATGCGCGGTGGCGATATGACGCGGCGACGCGCGTTGATATTCCACATACGCCGGTTCGAGGTTGCCGGTGGTAAAGGCACCCCGGTATTTTAGGCCGAACTGCAGCCCACGACCAAGGCGGGTTGTCGCCCCGATTTCCGCGCCTGCCACGTGGGAGGTGCCGAGGCTGGTGGGCAGACTGGTCGGCGCCAAGACGGCGGGCGGAAATACGCTCGCGACACCCGATACCGTGCTGCTCAGGTCACGGTTGATCTGGGTGAATGCCGTTACGTCGAGATCAGTCGCGAGGCTTGGCAGGCGGCGGCGGTAGCCCACCTCGTAGTTGTCCACCACGGTCGTCGGCGCGAACGGCGAGCCTACTGTTTCCCCAATAACTGTTGCCCCAAAATGGGTGGCGAGGCGGACGCCGAGATCAAGCAATGTCGGCGGCTGGATACCACGGGCGGCCGATAGACGAATGGTGTCCACACTGCTCGGCTTCCAGACCAGGCCGGCATTCCCGGCCACGGTGCTAAAGGTACGCCGGTTGTAATCGGCATTGGAGAAGAGTTGGCCCGGCGCATCATACCCCGAGCCGTGCAGCCAGAGCTGGTCGTAGCGCACCGCCGCCGTCCATTCCAGGCCGTCCGTTATCGCCCAGTCCCACATGAGACCGGCTGACGCAACTTGATAGCCGACTTGGACGGAACTACCTTGGAACAAGCCTCCGAAGGTCAGTGCATCGCTCTCCCGCAAGTCGTTTTTCCGGTACTGTACGAACGGCCGCAGCGTATGTTCCGGCCCCAGTTTGAGCGTGTCGCTGAGTTCGACGACAGTGGTGCCCTGCTGCCAATTCGGTTGCGTGCCTGTGCTGCTACCCAGACCGTTGAAATAGACAGAACCATTGAACAATCCGTAATCGGTATCGGCCGACAAATGACTTCCCAGGCTCCAGACCTCCAGGTCTTCCCGGTTGAGGAGGGGGCCATTCAGTTGCCCCGTCGTGGTGGTATCATAGCTCGCGTCGATCCCCGCCCGGATGGTACTGCCCAGGCCAAACTCGGCCTTTGTGGCAACTTGCGCATTGTGGGGATCGGTGCGCTTGTCGAGGACCTGGTACCCACCAGTGAACGCGTCCTCCCGACGCAAGCCAGTGGAGATACGCAGGCCGCCATTGCCAGGCAGCGGCGCCGTGGCGACCCCCGATAGTTCGCCGTAGTTGCCGGTGCCGACGCGAGTGACCACGTTCGTCACCCGGTCATAGGCGGGATTGTAGGTGACGATGTTGATGACACCCGCGGCGGCGTTGAAGCCGAATAAGGCGCTGTTAGGGCCGCGCACCACCTCGATCTGGCGGATTTCGGACAGTTGCACCGGGATAGCCGGCCACACGGTCCGGCCCCAGTCGTCCAGATAGACCTGCCGCCCGTCCACCAAAATCAGCAGACGGGCGACGTCTGGCGGGGCGTAGCCGCGTATCCCGACCGAATAATCGTCCGGTGTGTGCCGCAAGACGTCCAAGCTGGTGAACCGGCTCAGCACCCCCGGAATGTCATGCGCGCCGGAACGGCGGATCTGCTCGGCGGTGATGATGTCCATGGCCACCGGCACGTCACGCGCGCGTTGCGGCTTGCCGGTGGCGCTGGTAGTTACCGGCTCCCCGAACAGACGTTCGAGCGTGGAATGGTCGAGGTCGTCGGCCGATGCGATGGCGGGGACGCAACAAATCAGTCCCATTAGGATCAGCGACCGGTGCGCCGAATTCTTGCTCTCGTGTCGCTGCCGCTGGGCGGAGGGCATCGCTCATCTCTCCTGGATCAGCATACGAAAGGCAGAGGAGAACTGAAGCCCGGCAAGCTTGGTGGCGGCCCGGCTGACGAAGATCTCGATACTCGGATGCGCGCTGACGACGACCACGACCTGGTTGGCATCGACACTCGACAGCTCGGTACTGACGGTGATGACCCGCTTGCCGGCGAGGGCGCCAGCGAGGGCCTGGGCTGCCGGCAACGCCAATCGCGTGATCAGCAGCACGGGCACGCTTGAACGGCCCGCCTCCTCGACCGTCATTGGCAGCGGACGCAGCGTGAGGTCATCGACACCGAACTGGCTGCCGAGGGTGGCGGCGATCTGCTCGGCCTCGCTACGCCCAGCGGCGGACCCGGTCGGATAAACCAGGCCGATCTGTATGGTGCCCCGCGCCGGCGGCGTAAGGAATCCAAGAGTGCGGCCGATGATCTCGAATTCAGCGGGGCCGGGCTCGGCGGCGATGGCGGCCCTCACGATGCCAACCAGCACCATAGCAAGTAGCGACACGCGATGCCAGCTGCGCGATCGCTGCGGGCGACACATGTTAAGTGGCCGGCGCTGTCGCATAGTCGATCAGTGAGGCTCCACAAAGGCACCATGGACGGTCGCGAGCATACGCGGATACGGCGCCAGCGTTGATATTCAGCTAAAAAGTTTAAAACATCTCTAACCAGCGGCCATATCAGCTGAAGTTAAAATTTGAGCTGATAATCAATAATGCTACGCCGTGTACGAGCCCACGTTTACTCTTTCTTTCATATCTTGCCGTAAATTTCGCAGTCATGAGCACCATCGGATTGTAAAGCAGATGAGTCCAGGAGCCTGAACGTGCCTGTTCTTCGTCCTTCCCGCTTGGTCCGCGCTTCTGGAAGATTCGTCGAGCTCATCTGCTCCATGACTCGGTTATCCGATTTCATGACCGATCGAACGGTCACCTGGACTGTCACCATCTTGGCCGGGTTAGCGACGATCGCGTTCACCGTGACACCGCCAATATCGTTGTACCTCGCCAGCTACTATTATCTGCAGGGCGTGCTGGAGACGAGTGCGCGGCTACACGCGGCGGAGGTGACGGTGCTGGCCCGCGACACGCCGTCGTTCTGGCGGTTCAATGGATTGCGTGTTTCCGCGCCGGTCTCGGAGGAGCAGTCGCATGTCGAGCCCGAACGCCGGCGCGTCTACGACCGCTCGGGCCGGCTCGTCGTTGAATCGGTGCCGCCAGAAGATCTTGCCTGGCCGGTGCTGTCACGGCGCGCGCCAGTCAAGGACGGCGATGAGCAACTTGGCGAGGCCGAGGCGACTCGCTCCTTTCGAACGCCGCTACTCCTGACGCTGCTGCTCGGGGTCGGCTGTGCCCTGTGCGGTGGTGTGATGTTCGCGGTGCTGCGCGTGGTGCCGCTGCACCTGCTGCACCAAGCGCTGGAGCGGGCGCGCTATCTGTCGGCGCACGACGTGTTGACCGGCCTGCCCAACCGTAGCTTGTTTGGCGACCGACTGTTGCAGGCGCTCGCCATGGCGCGCCGAGACAACGGCAGCATGGCCGTGCTCTGTCTCGACCTTGACCGCTTCAAGGAGGTGAACGACACCCTCGGCCACGCTGCCGGCGACCTGCTGCTGCGGACGGTGTCGGCACGGTTGCGTGCCTGCCTGCGCGAGAGCGACACGTTGGCTCGCCTGGGCGGCGACGAGTTCGCGGTGATCCAGTCACAGGTGAAGCAGCCAATCGACATTCAGGTGCTGGCCGGCCGCCTGATCGCCGCCCTCACGGAGCCCATCCCGCTCAACGGTCTGGAGGCGAGTGTAGGGGTGAGTATAGGCATCGCCGTCGGCAACGGCGACAGCGATGCCGGTCAGATCCTGAAGGATGCGGACGTGGCTCTTTATCAAGCGAAGGAAGCCGGCCGCGGCGGGTTCTGCTTTTTCGCCCCTGAGATGAACGCTCGTCTGCTCGAGCGCCGCGCCATGGAGGCCGATTTGCGCGCCGCGCTGGTCAATGATGACCTGTTCCTCGTCTATCAGCCGCAATTTGATGCGCTTACGGAACGGGTCATCGGCGCCGAGGCGCTGCTACGCTGGAACCGTCCCGGACACGGCTTGCTCCCGGCCGACAGCTTCATCGGCTTTGCCGAGGAGATTGGTCTCATCGGTCCGATCGGCACCTGGGTGCTGGAAGAGGCCTGCCGCGTTGCTGCGACCTGGCCAGCGCCGCTTGGCGTCGCGGTCAACATCTCGCCGGTGCAGTTCCGAATTCCGAGCTTCTACGAGGCGCTGCAGACCGCCCTGCAGAAATCCGGCCTAGCCCCGTCTCGCTTGCAAGTGGAAATCACCGAGCGACTGCTGATGAACGATACCGACGAGACACTCGTCGGGTTGCGCCGCCTTCGCGCGCTCGGCGTGAGTATTGCCATGGACTATTTCGGCACCGGTTACTCCAGCCTCGGCTATCTCCTCAAGTTCCGCTTCGACAAAATCAAGATCGACCGCAGTCTGGTGCAGCACCTTGCCGATGATCCCGATGCGGTCGCGATCATGCGAGCTGTGGTGGGATTGAGCGACGCGCTCGGCATCACGACGACGGCCGAAGGCGTGGAAACATTGGCCCAGGCGGATCGGGTGCGTGATGAAGGCTGCCGAGAATTGCAGGGTTTCCTCTACGGACGGCCCATGCAGGGTGACGCGTTCGCAGAGCTCTTGCAGGTCGACTACGTGCCACGTGCTTGGAGTGAGTCGGATGCCATCGCCCCACTCAGCAATGATTTCGATATCAGGTGAACAGCCGAGACCGAGGCGTCACGGACGGCCCAGGATTGCATCGCCGACCTCTGGTTTGCGTCAGGATCAGCGATTGTTCCGTTTCGCCGTGACCGCCGGAGGAAGTGTCGACAGAAAATTCGATGGATCAATCATTTATCCGCAAAATCCAAAATGACCCCGAAATTTGCGGAACAGGTCGCCTAACAACGGCTTACCTGAGCCGAAGCAACCGCTTCAGTTTACGTGTATTCGTGGTGTGATCGTGTAGTTCCACTCGCCATGGAATTCGTCCGGCGTGATGTTGAGGCTGGCGATCTGGGCGTCGGAGACCTTGGTTGCCTTCTCGTAGAGGTTCTCATCCAGTTTGCATTGGACGGTGAGCCCGGTCTGGGTGGTCGTGCTGGCAATCAGCTGGATCATGACCTGATGTGTCAGCAACGGCTTGCCGCGCCAGTTCTGGGTGACGAACGCAAACAGCCGGTGCTCGATGCGGTTCCGCTTGCTGGTGCCGGGCGGTAGGTGCGCAACCGTGATCGACAGGCCCGTCCGCCATGTGCTTTGTTGGTGTCGCAAGAAGCGATCATCCGCTCGACGTCGCCTGCGGGCAGGTAGCGACAACACTAGATGCGGTCGGCTGGCCGCAGGCAGATTTAATGTAAGCTCAGCGCGACGCCCTGCCAAGGGGGATCGAATTCTTGCAAGTCGTCGATCCACTGCCCGAGAAGCCGTCCACGAAACGTCGCCTCAGCCGTGCAGGGGATCGTCCGGCGTTGGGCACTGGCCGGCGGCGGCATTGGGTCAGGCGGCTTCTGCGTGGGGGGCTGCAATGGGCCACGCTGGCATCGCCGGGTCATCGACGACGGCAGCAGTCTCCCGCCCGCGCCGTCATCACCCGTCCCCAGGGACGCCCGCCGCGAGCCGTACCGAGTTCGTCCGGCGTTGGGCATCGGCTTGAAGTGCAGGGGCTCGCTGTGGCGCTGCTGTGACCACCCGCGTCGGCGTGACCGGATCATTCTCGACGATCCTCGCCGGTGAGGGGCATTCGCACCGCCTAAAGCTCATTGCGACGTGGTGCCGTGCGATGCCCTTAATTCAGGAAATGTTCAGTGTCAAAACGGGAGATAGTCCGGCCTTGCTTCGACATTGCAAGTTCAATCTGGTCGAAATCGGGTGAGTTCGGCATTGCGACAAAATTGACCGGGTACTTCTCTGGATCAAGAAGCTCGAAGACTTGGTCGCGCCCAACAAAGACGATCGGCGGCTTTCGGTCTGCGGGCGCATGATTCCATGCTGAGAGGTCGAATAGCTTTCTGTAATCAATAAACCTTTCCAGTTTTTGACGCCCCTCCTTCGTAAGCTGGAAGCAAACTGCGTCAGGCGCTGTGTTCAAGAGCCGTGACGGGATTTCCTGCTCGAAAGCCCATTCCAGTCGAACGGCCTGAGTCCAGAAGATACCGTGCGGGCAAGATCGGATCGTCATGACTGTGTGACCCGTTTCGATGCTAGCTCGGATGGTTGAGACATCTCCAAGAGAAAGACGCCCCCAGCCAAAGAGGATGTTCCGTTGCCCGTCGATGGAAACCTCTCGTTTGAGCATAGCAAACCTCTTGTAGCGGTCCGTATTGGGGCAAAAACCTTTAAATTTTGTATCCCGCTTACCGAGGCAACCACGCCCCGAGACCGTCCCCAGGACGCCGCCCCGAGCCGCGCCGGGGATCGTCCGGCACTGGGCACCGGTTGGCGGCGATACCGGCCAGGCGGCTTGTGTGAGGCTGCTGCACCTCGGCAGGCAGAAGTTAGCTGCTTGCGACCTTCGGTTTTATCTGGACGAAGATTTCTTGCGGCTTCTCGTCGAAATACCGAAGCAGCGCGGGGCAGAGCCACCCATCCATGCCGAGTTCGGCGGAGTGGTAAACATTTCCAGTGCCCTCCTCTCGTCGCCACTCCAGCCGGTATTGCTGGCCGGGGAAGGGTATTCCCGAGAAAACCATGTTGAAGCCATGTTTAGCGTCGGGAATATGCCTAGTGATAGAATCAATCATTGTGTCTGCGCCGCCGACGAACGGCTCGGCCGAGAGGCCGACGCGCGGATCATCGAACACCCACATGTCGAGATGCCAGTATGGTTGGATTACGTTGATGACGTTCACGATGAGCCTTCCTGCAAACCCAAGCCGAGCGTCAAGGTAAACCAGGACCAACACCTCCGGGCAGTTGCTTTACCTCGCCCCGCGATATTCTGCGGCAGCACTGGGGCGAGCGCCGTCGCCCAGACAATCGCCCCGAACCGTAAGCAGGAACGCAGCCACCGCCCGTGAAGCGCCCCGGCCTGGCAGGTTAGACCACCGTCGCAAGATCATCGCCCCGTGACCGTCCAGAACGCCGCCAGCACCCGCGTAGCGCCGGGCCTGGTCATCTGCACCGATTGGCGGCGGCACCGGTCAGGCGGCGCTGGTGGGGATGCTGATCAGTATCCCGATCACCCGAGGCAGCGTCGCCCACTTCGATCGACGCCCCCGTGACCGTCGAGGGACGCGCCACAAGCCCGCCAACGCTCCGTCACCCATTGGCACCGGGCTTGCGGCGACACCGCCAGGCGGCTGCTGATGACGAACTCCGCAAGCCACGTCGCCGATCTCGATCGTTCCGCCGTGACCGTCAGCAGGAACGCCGCCCGAGCCGCACCGGGGATCGTGCTAAGCTACCCCTCAAGACCGTATGATTCAGGATCATAAAACTCGTAGAGGAGTGGGAATGCTTCCCTGAACTGCTTTTGCCTGCTTTCCGAAAACGGACATACCCGAGCCGCGAGTTCCCTAACCACCTTTCTTGATCCTTCCCATCCCAAAGCAGGAATGAGCAGGTGATCGGGATTTCCGAATACCCTGTGTATGAAGCCCCCGTAAGACAGTTCACCACAGTTGTAAGAATCAAGTCCGGCCCAAAATTTGTCGTTGCCTGCAAATACAGCTTCAACTTTGCTGACATTATCACGAGCCCAGCGGCGAGCCTTTGCGCGATAGTCGGCGAACTCGTCACCTGACCAGCTTTCTTGCAAGACAATTCCAGCCTCCTTTACGCTCACCTCAAAGTCTTCCACCACCAACTTCCTCTCTGCCACGGGCTCGCCTTCCATCGTCCCCGTTTTGCTAGCACGAGTTAACGAACACCTTCGGCCCGACGCCAGCGCCGTCGTCGAGACAACCACCAGCACCGTCTCACAACGCCGCCCCGAGCCGCGCCAGGGATGGTCTGGCGTTGGGCACCGGTTGACGGCGACACTCGGCCCAGCGGGCTTCCTGTGGGGTTGCGGCACCCCGACCCAAACTGGGAAGCTGCGCCGTGGGGCGTCACTAGCCCACATCAAGTAGGGTCAAAATCCTGAGCTACAGGGCGGCCATCGCTGAAGAACATCTGGTCCTCATCAGTCCACACAACTAGCTCAAGCTGATCGCCGTTCATGATGAAATCTATTTTCAGTGTGTCACCTGGCGTTTCCTGAATATCCGCTTCGTAGAAAAGGACGAACTCATCATCGGGGTTGAGCCGAAAGCGGGCGGTCGATAGTTCAAGATTTATGAACTGCGGATGACTCGTCTTGTTGCACAAGGATTGCTTGAACTTTTGCACGATGTTGGTTGCTCCCGAAACCACCTGACGATCGAGCCTCACATTTATAGACCGTCCCAGGAACGCCCGTCACAAGCCGCGCCGGGGATCGTCTCGGCGTTGGGCACCGGCTGGCGGCGGCGCTGATGCAGTGTCTTGTTGTGGGCTGCGGCACCCGTTCTTGGGCTTGGTCGTTGTAGGACGCGTGATTGTTGCCAGTGGGTAGGCTGTCGATCTGGTATTCATCGGTTATGAACATGAGCGGACCAACAGACATGCTGTCGATGCCCAATTGGCCTCGGCTTAAAAGCATAGCCTTGGTCGGTACTATGCTCATCTCGGGGTGCGGAACACGCGACGAGTTCCCGATGCACAACCCAGCTACTGGCCAAGATGTCGTTTGTCATAGCGGACGGTATGGGTTCGAGGAAGGGCTCCCGCAGATGCGCATTGCGATCCAATGCATCCAAGCATGCAAACAGTATGGCTATCGTCGCACCACGGGCAATCCCTATGCAGATGCGCCTAACCCAAACGCTCCGGACAGTGATGTCAGGCAGGAAATTCCACCACAGTGCCAGCCTTAAACGTGGAACCCTTATCCAGACCCGCCCACGGCGTCCCCAGCAACGCCCGCCACGAGCCGCGCCGAGTTCGCCCGCGCCGTTGCACCCGCTGCCGACATGCGAACTCGACACCCCGCACCGTCCCACGAACGCCCGCCACGAGCCCGAGCAGCGCCCCGCCTGGTGGGGTTGGGACTTGCGGCGGCGATACCGGCTAGGCGGGTTCGTGTGGGGCTGCGGCAGGGCCGAGCACTGTGCTATCGCTTCCGACTGATCGACCGTTACCGCCGTCCCACAAAGGCTTTGAACCGAGCGAACAGTCCTGCATTTCATCAGCCGTCCCAGGAAAGCCCCCCCGAGCCGCGCCGGGGATCATCTCGGCGTTGGGCACCGGCTGATGGCGACACCCCACCTGTCGGCTTGTACGGGGCTCCGGCACCCGCCCACACCGGCATGGCGGGGCCACCTATGAGGGCGGCACGCTCGCGCCGTCGTCGATCCAATTGCCCGAAGGCGCGTGCAGTGACACCCGCGAGGGAAGCTCGTCGCCAGCTTGAGTGTTCGCCAGGTAAGTCGTACAATTGGGCGAGAGACTTATTTTAAGCATCTGTTAGCTTGCTCAAGCGTATTGTTGCCTTTCCTATGAATGACAAACATATCGTGCCAAGAATGGTGAGCAACAGGTTATCAACATGACGGCAGTCGTTTTTCGGCTAAGTCTAATGTTTTCACTCCTGGCGGTCGGAGGCGCTCTGCCGAGTGCTGCTGAACAAATGGATACCGTCATCGAGAAAGCACCAACCAATCTGAATGTCGCGACCGTGACCATAGCAGGTCACACTCTGCGGATACCAACTGCTTACTTCAGTAATCTGGGCGGCCTACCGCAGCTTTCAGATTACATCCGATTGCGCTTGGAGCTTCCTTGCCTAACTCCGCTTTCTGGACCAGACCCAGCAATCAGTGGCAAAGGTTGGGGAAGCGTGCTTGCGATGCAGATAAGCACATTCTCGATAAACCATCTGTTCGGGAAACAGTTGGTCGCCTCCCATATCAAAAATAATAATGTATCGTCAGTGTCAAATCCTGATCTTGCAAAAGCAACTAAGATCGCCACGGACCAAGGTTTTCGATATGTTGCCGACAATTTGGTCTCAAGAGATGTCTTTGCCCACGGCCCAGAGGCCGATGAGTTCGTACTTGTGTGTTCGCGCAAGCGGGATGCTCCTTTTCCTTCTTGCTCAAATGAATTTGGTATCTCTGATGGTTTGCTGATCGGCTACCAGTTTGGTCGAAATTGGGTGGACCCAGATTTGGGATTTAGCCTCATCTTGGATCAGAGAATTCGAGCGCTAGTTGATCAATTTCTCTCTGATGGTCCTGCTCAATCTTCACAACTACTTGGAGTTTGTAAGTGACCGGTGCTGTTATAGGTCGCATTTGAACTCGAAACATTCAATCATCCTCGAAACGTCGCCAGGACGCCGCCCAGGAAGCCTGACGAGTTCGTCCCGGCCCGTTCACCCGCTGGCGGCGGCACCTCGCCTGGCGGCCTTGCTGTGGTCCTGCGGCGGCCATCCTGCACCGGCATCGCCGGGCCAACCTCGAACACAACGCCAGCGCCGTCATCGTCGCGACACCCGCTCAGACCGTCCCACGAACGCCCGCCCGAAGCCGCGCCGGGGATCGTGCGGCGTTGGGCACCGGTCAGTGGGAACACTCGGTGCAGGCGATCTGTGTGAGTTCTACGCCTCGCTCATCAAGGGCACGTCTGCTGGCTGGTGCCCAACTCAACCCGGCGGCTTCGATCAGAGAAGCAACCATGCATCCATGTCCCGGTGAACGGAGCTTTACCTGGCAGGGTTAGTGTTCCCTCACCATCGAATTTGCCGCCACTCCAATCGCCTTCGTATCTGACGCCAGAAACCCAGATGCTGATGCCATGGCCTTCTTGCCTCCCTTTGTGCCACTGGCCTTCGTATCGCCCACCTGTCGGATACAGTGCGACACTAGATCCTTCCGGCATGCTTTCCTTCGCGGCTCCTTCGTAGTGGAAGCCTTTCTCCGTGTAAGCGTCTGCCGACGGCCGCGGTTTTGGCGCGGGCGTGCTGACCTGGTCTGAG
>CAZZVQ010000049.1:0-33433 GCA_964657565.1 uncultured Acetobacteraceae bacterium | reverse complement strand
CATGGTGAACCATTTTACCAACCCGAAAGTTGAGCATGCCGATACGCTGGTCGATCTGGCTGACGCGGGGACCGAGCTGGCCCGGCGGCGGGGGTGCAAAGCCGTCATGCGGCGGCGGGCCGTAGGGACCACCCGGCGGCGGAGGCGGCCTCATGGCCGCCGGATACGTGTTGGGCGGCGCGGGGCGCTCCATGCTACACGGGTTCGGCCATACGGCCCACGCTGGTATGGAATACGAAAACCAAATCACCAACATGCGGGCTGCAGGGCAGACGCAACAGGAGGTTGCGGGCGACATCACGCAGGCCTGGAAGACCAGCGGCGAGGTGTTGTCCAGTTCAGTCGTTGAGAACCTGAAGACGCTCCGTGAACTGCGGTATGCGTTGGGCGACAGTCACCACGCTATGACTGCGCTGACCGGCGTCCAACAGATGACGACGGTCCTGCAAGCCAGCACGGGCGGCCGGCTCGGGGCGGCCGAAGCTTTCTCGGCCGCGAAATTCCTCGAAATGCGCGGCGCCGCGTCAGACAGTGCGCGGTTCACGCAGGAAAGCGGGTATCTGACGAACGCGATCGTCTCGTCGGGCGGCAAAGTGCTGCCGCGGGATTTCTTGAATTTCAGCAAACGTGCCGGTTCAACATACACGGCCGGATTGTCCAACGAATTTCTCTATGCCATCGCCCCGCGCCTCATGCAGGAGCAGGGCGGCGACGGGGCAGGCACCAGCTTGGCCAGCATCGGTCAAACCGTCATTG
Source organism: uncultured Acetobacteraceae bacterium (assembly GCA_964657565.1). Taxonomy (GTDB): domain Bacteria; phylum Pseudomonadota; class Alphaproteobacteria; order Acetobacterales; family Acetobacteraceae; genus JAVVHH01. The sequence goes on along the minus strand of CAZZVQ010000049.1, from coordinate 32,677 downwards.
CTGGCGTGGCCGGCCAGCGCAGCATCAACGCTTTCAAGGGCGCTGGGCTCATCAACGAGGGAGGCATCACCTACAACCGCAATGGCTCGGCCAAAGGCCTGAACCCTGGCGCGATCAAGGGCGGCGAGCTATTCCTGCGCGATCCCTACGCATGGACGCAGCAGTATCTTGCTCCGGTGTTCGCCGGGAAAACGCATGAGGAACTGATTTCCGGTGTGGCCCGCATGTTCGGCAATCGGACGGCAGCCCGGCAAATCACGCTGTATCTCACTCAGCAGGCCAACTTTGAGAAAGATCGGGCGCTTTACCATTCAATCCAGACAGACCCATTCAAGACACTCGCTGCAGCGAACCCCCAAGTGCAGATGATGGCGCTACATGCGCAATGGGACAATTTCACCACAGCGCTGGGGTCATCAATGATCCCGATCATCGTTCCTGCGCTCCAGGCCGGTGCCGCTATGCTGAACTGGTTTGCGCGGCAATCGCGAGATTTCCCGAATTCCACCCGCGTCGCGGTCCTGGCGTTCGTGACCGTTGGCGTTGCGCTGTTCGCATTGGGGCGTGTGGCTTCGATCGTAGGCAGCCTTCAAATCTTGGGGGCGGCCATCAGAGGATTGGGTGGTGCGAGCGCTGTTGGTGGCGGTCTCGGCGTTTTGGCGGGCGGTATTGGCCGCCTTGCTAGCGTTTTGGGGGCAGTCGGCATCGGCGTCGGCCTGGGAGCGACTGCCGGCTACTATTTACGGAGGTTGCGGGTTGGACGTGAGCAGGCCGATGAGGAGGCCCGTTCACGCACCGGAATCAACGCTGGCATTGACGGCCTGGGATTTCTTCCCGACAGCGCGCGCCCCGGCTACGTGCCGCCAGCCGCTGATAGCCCGCACGATACGCCTCGGGCTAGTCGTTCCTCCTACTCCCCAACGAGGGACAGCGGTGGTGGCACAATCAACTCAACCCTGATCCTTGACCGGCGCGTCGTTGGAGAAGCTACTACCCGATGGCAAGCTCGAGAGTTGGAGCGCCCCACCGGCAGCCGTAACGCCTTCGACGGTTCTCGCGCCCTGATGCCCGCATGACCGACACCATCCTCCTTTTGGGGACATTCGCGTTTTCCGGATCGGAGGTTCCCCCTGAGCTTTCATCTGGCGGCGACCAGGCAATGGCCGTCCAGAAACTTATCGGCGGCACCCGTGTCGTGGACGCCATGGGGCCAGATCCGGCGCCCGTCACATGGAGCGGTCGACTTCAGGGGCCGCAAGCCGAGTCTAGGCTTCGGACGCTGGAAGCGATGCGAGACAAGGGCGAGAAGGTCTCCCTGTCTTGGGGCGCGCAACGCAAATCGGTCGTTATCAAGTCGGTTCGTTACCGCTGGGAGCGGTTCTACCAAATTCTCTATTCCATTGAATGCGAGGTGGTGGAAGATAGTGCGTCTCTTCAAGCGGCCGGCGCGCTGGGCTTCGGCAGCAAGATTTCTGACCTTATCGGGAAAGACGCATTGGACGCGCTGGGGCTTTCCGATTTGATCGGCGATGCGACGTTGGGCAGCGCGATGTCCGACCTGCAGGGGGCCGTCTCAATCGCTGGCGCGATCACTGGCAGCAGCAAGATCGCGGCGATCGGAGGCTATCTCTCAACGGCGCAGAATGCCGCCGGCAGTTTGTTCAGCATTGCGAACGGCAACGTTGTCGGCGGCGCCCTGTCTCTCACGGGTGTTGTAGGGCGCAGCGCTGGTGCAGCGTTTGGCTCGCAGGCTGGGATTATGGCTCAATTGGCGAATACGAACCAAGCGCAGAACCTACTTGGGCGAATTGGCATCAACCTCGGGCGCGCGACATGATTTATCGGACCGTGATGGTGGCCGGTGGCGACCTTTTCCACATGGCATTGCGCGAACTGGGGGATGCCACTCAGTGGGATCGGATCGCTGCGCTGAACGGGTTAGTTGATCCAGTCATCCAGGGCGTGGCAACCCTGAAGGTGCCGGCACGGGATGCGTCAGCGGGCGGCGGGATTTTGGGTGGGGGTTGAGTTTTTCGCGCGAGCTAGCGGCGGAGCGTTTGGTGTCCGAGAGCAGTTCCTATAGCCCGAACCCCATTATAGGCTTCGATAGCGGCTTGTTTCAAAGTCAGGCTTGGGTTCGTCCTACATTGCTCAAAACCAGAGATAATTGTCGTTTCCAGACCGTGCGGCGAAAGTGAAGCCAATACTGATTGCTCCCGGTGCTTAGTGTGGAGAGTATCAAGCTCTACCATAACATTATTCACATATTGGAAGGCCGCCTGAGCTGATAGAGTATCATTTCGGTCTAGCGCGGCTACTAGATCGGCGCAACGCGATTGATCGCCGAATTTCATCGCTGGAAGTGGGGGAGCCGCCTCTTGGCGTAGTGCGGTGGCGGCACGATAGAACACGAACGCTCCGGCCCCGATCAGCAACAGTCGCCACAACCTAGACATGACACTCCGCCATGTTGTTCCATCTCGCCGTTCGGCGGGAGGGTGGCATGCGGTTGTGGCTGGCGGCAATGGCGTGGGTGGGGTGTTGCGGAGCGGCAAGCGCGCAGCTGTCACCCATGGAAGAACACGTTCGAGCATTTTGTCGGCCCGGCCCTGGCCCGATTGAGGGTGTATCAGTGCTGGTAGCCACTGACTCTCTTGGAATTGTGCGTGACGCATCCCCCGCTCCTGGGCAGTTGTCGGGGTCCGATTTCTTTGAGCGAGCGCGGCGCGCAGTCCTGACGCTGCCTTGCGCTCAGATGCTCGGCATTGGTCGAACCGCGAGATACCAAGTTCGAATATATCCAAGCCAATAGGCGGGAGACTCCGATGGTCGACAGCTACCCGCCATCGGTTCCGGATCGTTACATAGGCCCGGGCGAACCAGGCTATAATCCAGCCAACCCGACAGAGCATCGCACCAACCTTTCGCCCGAAGACTGGGCCAGATTTTTTCCGACGATTCCGGGAGTCACTCCAACGGGCGGAACGCCCGTTACCCCGGTTTTCCATCCCCAGATTACCGGATCGCCCCCCGCCACCCCCCCGGCAGCGCGCCCTTCGATCCCCAAAGCCACGATCCCACCCCCAGACCCATCCGCCGACCCGCCGCCAGACGAGCCGCAAACTCGCGCCGACCTCATCGCCAGCATCGAAAAGCACCGCCGGCCGCGGGCTTACGTGAAGGTGGGGGGAACCGACACCCTGATTCCAATAAGCGTCGAGGTCGTCAACAACAACTACTACGCCGCCGACACCTTCCACATCGTGGCTAGCCTGACCGCGTTACCGGACAAGCTCTCGCCACAGTTCTGGGCATCCACGGCACCGATCCAGGTTGAGGTATTTCTAGGCTTCATCCCGCCGGGCGGCACGTCGCCGGATTGGAAGTCGGTCATCACGGGCCGAGTGGACGATGTCGAGATGGACGACGAGCAACTGACCCTCACCCTGACTGGCCGAGACCGCACAGCGGACTTCATTGAGGCCCCGTTCGAAGGCGACACCTACCAAAACATGACATCCAGCCAAGTGGCGCAGCAACTCGCGAACCGGCACGGCATGGTGTGCGACACCGTCGCGACCAGCACGAAGGTTGGCACCTACTTTCACGGCAACAGCGCCAAACTTCGGAACAATGAAAACGAATGGGACGTGTTGACGCGTCTCGCCGAAGAGGAGGGCTTCGACGTCTGGTGCGAGGGCAACATTTTGCACTTTAAGCCAAGCGAGAGCAGTTCGCAGCAGCTTTACCGGATCAGCTACGTGCCCAATCAAGGCGGCCAGCCGCACGCGGGAACCCTCACGGGACTGCGGCTTCGGCGCAGCCTCCTTGTTGCTAAGGATGTCGTGGTCCGCGTGAAATCGTTCAGCGCGAAATCGGGCAAATCCGTCAGCGTAGAACGCAAGTCGGCCCAGCGCCGCGGTTCTTCTTCAAAGGGAGCGGCCGGGCTCGGAAGCGGAAAGCAGGTTTACACCCTCCGGATTGCTGGCCTAACCCAGCAGCAGGCCGAGGCCTTCGCGGACAAGAAATTGAAGGAAATCTCCCTGCATGAGAGAATTGTCGAGGGCTTTGGCCCCGGAGACCTGAAGCTTCTCCCGCGCATGAAGGTGCGCCTGACGGGGACGAAGACGGACTTTGATCAGGATTATTACTGCGATGCGGTGGAGAGGCAGATGGACCAGCGCCAGGGGTTCGTCATGCGGATTAGGCTGAAGAATCACAGCCCGGAGTCCACTACATGAGCATGGAAGACATCCGCAACCAAATGCTTCGCCGCGGGGCGGACGCAACTGACGCTTATGTTCAGGGCGCGCGAGCTGGGATCATCGAAAGCTACGATCCTGCGGAATACGCCGTGAGGGTGCGCCTTCAGCCCGAAGACACGCTGACGGGCTGGATGAAGATCAAATCGTCATGGGTGGGCAATCAGTTCGGGCTTCAGGCCGGCCCGTCCCCCGGCGACGTGGTGGACGTGCACCATCAGGAAGGTGACATTGACTCCGGCTTCGTGACGCTGGGCCACTTCAACGATCAGACGCGCCCGCTCCCTGTGCCGTCCGGTGAATTCTGGCTCACGCACAAGAGCGGGACATATTTCCGACTGACCAACGACGGGACGATCCAAGCTATGGGCGACCTGCACGTGAACGGCGACATCTACGATAAACACGGGTCTCTTGATCGCCTTCGCGGCAACTTCAATGCTCATAAACATACCGACAGCCGCGGCGACGTGGATGTGTCCATGGACCATCCGGACCCGGAGTAGGCGATGGACCTCGCACAATTCTGGGGCGGCGACATCGCGCGCTCGCCGACTGGCGGTCTGGCAGCGGTTTCAGGCACTGACTACGGCACCCAGCGAGTGCTGCGCCGTCTGCTTACCAATCCGGGGGATTACATATGGCATCCAAGTTACGGAGCGGGGTTGGCGCGCCGTATCGGCGAGACCCTGGACCTGCGGGCGATTGAGGCAGTGATCCGCGAGCAAATGGCGCTTGAAGCCGCGGTGGCCGCCGACCCCGCGCCGGTCATTGGCGTGTCCACCATCGCCAACGGCGTGTTCGTATCTATCAGCTATGTGGACGCCAATCTCGGCGTGCCAGCCGGGTTATCGTTTCAGGTTCCGGGATGACGGTTGGCCTCTACACGCACGACCAGATCGTCAGTGTGCAGGCGGCAGCGGTTCAGGCCAAATCCCCAGACCTGATTGACTTCACGCCGGGCAGCATTCTTCTCGCGCTTTTGGAAGGCAACGCCAGCGTCGCGCTCTGGGAACAGGCGCTCATTCTGCAAGTCATGGCCCTCACGCGCGCGGCTACATCCAACGGGTCCGCCCTCGATACCTGGATGGCAGACTATTTCTTCATCCGCGCTCCCGCTGTAGCGGCGGCTGGACAGGTGACTTTCAGCCGCTACTCGCCGACCTTGGCTGCCGTAATTCCCGCCGGGGTCACGGTGACGAGCGCGGATAGCACGCAGGCATTCCAAGTTACGATCGACACGACCAACCCCGCATGGGTCCAGTCCCTGCTGGGCTATCAACTTCCCGCTGGCCAAGCTTCGGTCACAGTCCCGGTTTTGGCGCAAGTAGCCGGGGCTGGCGGAAACGTGGTCGCTGGCGCAATCAGCCTGATTGCGAACGCCATATCGCTGGATACGGTCACGAATGCGGCTGCCTTTACTACCGGCGTGGACGCCGAGAGTGACGACGCCTTCCGAGCCAGGTTCCGCCTCTACATCGCCTCGTTGTCTCGCGCCACGCCTAGCGCAATCGCCTACGCCGTCTCAACGGTGCAGCAGGGGTTGACCAGCAGCATCGCCGAGAACGTTGCGCCGGATGGCACCTATCGCCCAGGGTTCTTTGTGGTCACGGTGGATGATGGAAGCGGCGCGCCGTCATCCGACCTGCTCGCCCGTGTCTATACGGCGGTTGATGCGTATCGGCCCGTAGGAACAGCCTTTGCGATCCAGCCTCCGACACTTCTACTCGCCACCATCAGTCTGACACTGACTCTCGCGGCCGGCACGAATCGTCAAGCCGTGCTAGCGACCGTGAACGAGAATATCACCGCCTACATCAACGATCTAAGCATCAGCCAGCAGCTACGCTACGGGCAGTTGTATCGTTTGGCCTACGATGCCGATCCCGGCATTGTTGGCGTCTCGTCGCTATTGCTCAATGGCGGCACGGTCGACGTTGGAGGCGGTGTGACGCAGGTCGTTCGAACCGCGAGCGTGATCGTCAGCTAATGGCGATCGGCGATGCTGGCGACATGCTGGCGCGGCTTGGGCTAACGCTGCCGCCTTGGTTCAGTGACGCCCCGCCACATTTGCAAGGCGTGCTGGCCGGTATGGCTGCAGAGCACGTCAATCTCTGGGACACGATCGGCTACGCCCGTCAGCAAACGAGGCTCGCGACCCTTGCCGATGGTTGGGCGGATGCTGCGGCGTGGGACTTCTTCGGAAGTCGCGTGTTACGCGGCGTTGGCGAGAGCGACGCTGCTTTGCAACTCCGCCTTCGCCGCGAAATCCTACAGCCGCGGGCAACTCGGGCTTCCCTCATCGCCCGCCTCACAGACCTGGGCTGCACCTCAATCACCGTATTTGAGCCAGCCCGGCCCGCTGATATCGGCGGGTATGGGATAGCCATGGGCTACGGTGTCGCTGGTGCCTATGGCTCGCTATCGTTGCCCAACCAGTCGTTCATCACACTCACGCGCCCGGCCGGTCAGGGCATACCGAACATCCCCGGCTACAGCACGACGGGCGGCTACCGCATCGCCACCGCTTACGCGCGCCTGTCCGACGAGGCGCCGCACGTGACGGATCAGGACATCTACGACGCCATCGTGGACACGATTCCGGTCGGGTCGATCGGATGGATTCGGTTGAGCGGCGCGTTCGCATCTGCTGCGAACCTCACGCTCGTCGATAGCGACGGAAATCCGCTCACCGACACCAGCGACAACCCATTGAGGCAAAGTTGAACATGCGTCTGCTCGGCCTCGTGATGTCCGTCGCGCTCTTCCCATCGCTGGCGCTAGGGCAAATCCGCCTAGACGCCCCCCAACTGTCGCCCGTGGCGACCATGCCGCCCAACAGCAACGTGCTGACGCGGGTGGGTGTCGGCGGTGCGTATTCATTTGGCTCGGCGACCCCTAGCGCGATCGTAAACGGCGGTCTCACTGGCGGCGCGGATGTCGGCGGGACTTTGGCCTGGCTCAATCCGACGCCGACGCAAGACCTCACCTACGCGTCCGGCGGCTTGACCAACGGCGTGCTCATCGGCGCGGGCGGCGCTACGATCTCTTATTGTCCCCTTTTCGCATGCGTCTTGTCGCCGAGCGCGGACCATCAGAGGGCAACCGCACTGTTCTGGTCGACTACACGCGACGACAATCACAGTGAGGAACAAACTGTTGCGATTGAGACGGTCATCAACGATGGCGCTTTCAGGACATGGTCACCAAGCACCGCTTACGCGCTGGGCGACAACCTCGCTGTTTTTGCCAATAACGCAGTTTACCGAGCAACGACGGCAGGCACGTCAGCCAGCACGGGCAGCGGCCCAGTGGGCACAGGCTCATCCATTACCGACGGCACCGTGATCTGGCAGTGGATCAACGAGTCCGCCATTTTGGCAAAAGTTGGCAGCTACGAAGAGACCGTCGTCAACGGCCCAAGCCCGGGGCACAAAGGCGCCGGCCAGTCCTGGGGGCGCGCTGCGAACTTCGGCATGCAGCCTGGCGCGGTGCCGTCGTTCGACGTCGGCTATGAACAAGACTACAGCAACAATAGCGGCACGAACTGCATTCCAGGCACATCCAACTGCATCGCGCTGCAAATTTTCATGGGCGGCACCAACTATTCTACCGCCGCGATCGCGATCGGGCACAGCGCGACGATCCCAACATCCTATAACCCTTCGCTCTTCGGAATGTATATTGCCGACAAGGTGGCGATCCAGGCCGACATCGAGCTTGATACTCAAGGCGCGCAATACGGTCTGGCGCTTGGCAAGTTCAACCCAACCGGCTCGTCTTACCTCATTGCGAACATTGCCGCTGGCACCGACAGCCCTACAGGCGTGGCGATCTCGGGTTCCCATCCGCTGCAGGCCATTTCCGACGCATCCACGGCCAATGCGATGATTAACGCGATCGGCACTTATGGATTGGCGGCCCTGCGGTTTACGGACGCAAACACCCCCAACGCAGTGCTTGTGAAGCATGACATGAAGATATGCTTTAACGATACTGACGCGTGTTTTAGCTATAACTCGGCTGGCCACAAGCTAGTCTATACAGTTGGTGGCGCTACAGCGCAGTTTAGCGTGTCGGACACCGGCAATGCTATCTTTCGAGGCACCGTTACAGCGAGTGCATCACCGTAGAGGAGATCATAAGAATGGCTTGTGACATGGGGCCAATCGCGTGGCCAACCAGCATTGAACCCTTGCAATTATCCTGGGAGTTTAAAGAACAAAACGCTCCAGCGAAATTGGTATTTATCATGCGTCAAGACGGGACCTGCGCAGTGAACCCTGAACAGTTGCGCAAGTGGCTGCACGCCTCTGGCGACTACAATAGAAAGAGCATATCCCAAGAAGCAACCCTTGAGCGTATGATCTCTGTTTTAGTTCTCAATGAACCAATTGCGTTGAGCAAGGAGAGACCAAGCCAAGATTGTTTTGAGGTTATTGATCCCCCACCTCCAGAATATGAGCAGGTCATTCACAACGATCCAATTTTGCAGGGATGCTTGAAATGAAGCGTCCTCTCCTAGCCTGCCTGCTCTTGGCAGCGGCCCCGGCGCTCGCGCAGCCTCTCGCACCCCAGCAGCCTCCCGCACTCCAAGCGGCCGGGGAAATGTTGCAGGAGAGCCAGCAGCGGGAGGTCATGGCGCGGATGCGAGCCATCGCCGCAGAGCAACGTGCGGCGAAGGCAGAAAAAGATTTGGCCGACAAGGCGCTCGCGGACAAGTCCATCGCGGGCAAGGCCGCTGCCGACAAGGCTGAAGCGGAAAAAGCTGCCGCCGACAAGAAGCCCGGCCCCAACGGAACCCCTTAGCGGTCTGTCTAGTCCGGCGGTCAGCCAACTCCTCTTCACACTGTTAGGACCACAATGACCGATCGGATCATCGTCTATCCTGGCGCCGTGCCCTTTGAAACAGATTTGCTGTCCGCGCAGCTTGGCCAGATGGTCGGGTTGGGGTTCGGCCTTGAGACGACGCTCGGAAGCGCTACGGCTGTCATGGGTCTCGCTTGCGTACCAACCTCGCCGGCCAGCTTGTCGATCACGATCGGGCGCGGCGCCATTACCCAGTATACCGTCGTCGACGGCTCGCCGTTCGGCGACCTGCCCGCTTCTTCCGATCCGCTCCTCAAGATCGGCATCAACACCACTTCGACGCCCCTGACGTTCGTGGCCCCCACCACGCCGGGGCAGAGCCAGGCCTTCCTGATCCAGGCGCAGTTTTCGGAAACTGACGCTGTGCCAGTCGCGCTGCCCTACTACAACGCCGCCAACCCGGCAGTGTCATTCAGCGGGCCAAACAACAGCGGGACGCCGCAATACACAGAGCGCATCCAACGCGTGCTGATCCAGATCAAGAACGGGGTGCCAGCGTCGACTGGATCGCAGACTGCGCCTGCCGCTGATGCGGGATGGTCGCCGCTCTACATCGTGACCCTGGCGAACGGCGCGACGACGATCACGAGCGGCAATTTCGTGGTTCACCCGGCGGCGCCCTTCGTGCCCGCCACGGTGCCGCAGCTTGGGGCAGCACTGCGAATTTTGGCGACCACGGCAGGTCTCACGTTCAACCCGTTGGACCCGACACAAGAACTTGCCGCGCTGCGAGCGCTATTCAACAGCCAATCGTCCTACGCGGGCTCCAACAACGGGTTTATTTCATTCCCAGGCGGCATCTATCACGAGACGTGTACGGCCATGGTCCCGGGCGGTGGCGGTCTCGTGCAGACGAATGTGACCCTGCCAACGGCCTTTCCGAACAACTGCTTGGACGCGAGCATTTCGTTCGTCGGCAACACGCCACCAACGGCACAGGGCTCCATTTCGGTGCAGCCGCTATCTCGCACTCAGGTCGCGGTGACGACGAACTACTCAAGCTCCGTGACGCTCGGCGTCGCGATCAAGGCATGGGGGAGCTAGATGCCGAAGTATGCCCACTTCGACCCTGCCGCGACGGCGCCGCAACCCGTAACGGGCTGGTTCGACACTGACCTAGTCCGCTATCCGACGATGCCCCCGGCAGCAGAGTTGCTGGCCGTGTCCTACGACCAATGGCAGCAGCGCCTTGCTAACTCAAGCGGGTGGATGGTGCAGGGCGGGACGCTAGTCGCGATCGGGCCGTCCGCGCCCACGATTGGCGTTCGGCTAGCAGCGTTGGCGGCCGAGCGATACCAGCAACAGAGTCGTGGCGTGATGTTCCAAGCCGCCGGAGCGACGACGGTGAGCCTGGCCGCGTCCGATGCGGCATCGACCGGCATGCTGACCGCCAGCTACTCGGCTGCTCGTGATGGCCATTGGATCGACGGCACCCCTTGGAAGATGGCGGACGGCAGTTTCGTGCCGCTTACTACAGCCGACATGATGGCGCTCGCGCTAAAGGTTCTTGGCTTCATCGCGCAGTGCTTTGCCCACGAGGCCGCGCTCGCGGCGGCGCTGGCGGCCGACCTTTCGACCGACATCACCAAAGGCTGGCCCGCCAACACGTGAAGGCACCCACGATCCGCCTTATCGGCGACGCGCTCCACCCTGACCTGAGGGCCAATCCCGCATGACCGCACTCGTCGTCACAACTGCCTTCCCGCCCTATGCGGTCGGCGCGTCAATCACCGACCCCACCGCTGTGGCCGCTATCCTCGCCAGCGAGAACGCGCGCAACGTCGTGCAGTCGAATGTAGGCAGCACGCCAAGCCTTTCCGCACCAAGCGTGTCCGGCCTGATCGCTGGGGGAACGAGCGTCGTCGCCGGGACCTATTATAACGGCGCGCCGTCCGGCCTGTCCTACTCGCTCGACGGCGGCTCTCTGGTGGCCGCGCCCAGCCCTAGCATCTCGGGCGGCATCTACTCGTTCGCCATCACCACGCCCACGGCCGGCACGCATTCGATCGTGGTGACCGGCACCGGCAGCAATACCGCGACCTCAAGCGCTACCAGCTTCACGACTGCCACCGCAAGCATTCCAGGCGGGGCGACCTACACCGGGGCCGCGCCGGTCGGCGTGACCGGCAGCGTCATCTCGCTCCTTCAGAGCGGCGCGACCACTGGCCAGGTGCTCCAATGGAACGGGAGCACGTGGGCGCCGACGACCATCACAACCAGCGGCGGCGTCACCATCACCGGCACTGCTCCGATCGCCGTCAGCGGCGGAACTGTATCGCTCCAGCAGGGCGGCGCTACGACGGGGCAGGCGCTAGTTTGGAACGGCACCACGTGGGCACCCGGCACTGTCTCGGGCGGCTCATCCGCAGTATCCAGCGTCAGCATTGACGGTTCGACCATCGTCGCATCGACAGGCGCACCCTACCAGATGCTGACCGCGGATCGCGTGGTTGACGTGAACAAAACGACCGGCGCCGCGACGAAAATCTTGCTGCCTAGCAACCCTGCCCTTTGGGTTGAATACACCGTAATCGACGGCAAGGGCGATGCCGGGGCGAACAACATCACGGTGACTCTCGCGAGCGGCACGATCAACGGCGCGACAACCTTCGTCATGAACGCGAACAACACCGCCCTCACGCTGCGAGCCGTGAATGCGACGACGTGGAGGATCACCTAATGAGCTATTTCCCCGGCCTCCCCGTTACGTCCCTGACCGATATCAGCACGCTCGGCGGTCCCGCGCTGACCGACGTCGACACGCTCAACCGCGGTGGGACCGACTACAAGACCACACTTGCAGCACGGACCGCCTTGGTCTCGCGGACCTACGGCATGCAGCGCATTGACCTCAAAGGGAAATATGGCGCGCGCTGCGATGGCGCCTCGCACCCGCTCAGCGGGACGTATAGCTCTCTCGCGGCAGCCACGGCGGCCTACCCCAACGCCGGGCTGACCGGATCGAACTGGTCGGCCATGGAGATCGACACAGCGGCCTGGTTGCAGGCTGAAAACGACGTGCGAACGGGCTCGGCCGGCGCTGGCATCATCGGGCTGAACGACGGCGCCACCATGATGGTGTCGCAGCAGCTCAACATACAGGACGCTACGCGCACATGGTTCCACGGAGGGCGGAACGTCAAACTCATCACGGCAGGCTGCGGCACCACGCCCGCCCTGCGCATCGGCAACTGCGCCGCCTTGTCGCTCGTGTTGTCCGACTTGGCGTTCCAGGCCCAAGCAACGGGGGTCGGCTTTCCGGGTAACGCCGGCGGTGTTGCGCAGACCGGGTTCACGCCTGGCGCGTCGTTCCTGCTCCTCGACAATTCCCAAGGCGTGGACATCGAGCGCGTCGGCTGGAACGGCTATGACAAGCCGATCGCATGGGGCAACCACGTCTATGGCATCCATTTCACGCGTTCAGGCGGCGGCGGAAACAACATCGGGTTCAACTATAACGAGAGCGGTGCGCTCGACAGCATGGAGGGCATCTACTTCGAGCGCGGGACGCTTTCCAACAACAACTATGGATTTGATGTTGAGGCCGTCTACGGGACCAGCCCACAATATTCGCAAGGCGGGTCCGTGTTCATCCAAGGCAGCTCGATCGACTATAACATCGTTCGTGCAGGCATCTATCGGGGGTCGCCGGACGGCAATTCGTATTCGATCAGCTCTCTCCACCTAACCACCAACCATATTGAGACTACCGGGGCCTGCTCCGGGAGCGCGCTGTCGCGCATTTTGGCCGAAGGCCCGCTGTTCATGTCTCACAACGAGTGTTGCGAGAACGACGGTGTCTCGCCGATTGGTTATGTGGAAGTTGCTGACCTCGCCGCCTGCTCAATGGCGCTCAACCGCTTCAACAGCACCACGATCTCCCTGATGTATTCCGCGACGTCCGCAGCCAAACGTATCCAAGCATACGGCAACGTCTTGCAGGATATCTTCGCCGAGGTCGTCATGATGAAGGATGCCTCCGGGTGGCGGCTGCAGCCCAGCGCGACCCGCGATGGCGGCACTGCGCTGATTTTTGGCGATCTAACTGCTGGCGATTGGCCCCGGGCCTATAACCAGACAATCTATATCGACAGTGGGTCGAATACTCCGGTGACGCTGCCGACCCGCGCGCAGTTTCCGTTCCCCGCGGGCTACTCATTCGACATTGTCAACGGTGGCACAGGCACGGTCACCCTCACAGCCCCCGCCGATGGTGGCGTATCGTCGCTGTATACGGGTGATCCGCTGAAGCTGCTTCCTGGAGCAAGCGCGTGGGTGCGGCTGAACGACTCTGCGGCAAACCTCTGGATCGTAGCTGGCGGCGTAACCGCTTAGGGGCTGGGCATGACCTTCCTCTTAAACCGCCGCCTCAACGGACTGCCCTATCTGCTCAACATCGCGCCCCAGGCGCCGCCGCCATCGCCCGTGGTGGTCACCGGCATCACGCTTTCTCCGGCAACGGGCGTGGCCAATAGCGCGAGCGGCACGATAGTCGGCACGTTGACCGCGACTACTACAGGTGGAGCGCTGATCAATCCGGTATTCTCATTGCTAACGAGCGCGGGCGGTGATTTTCAGATCGTCGCAGGAAATCAAGTTGCGTTTCTTCCTGGGAATGTCCCCGCGGGTGGCTATTCGATAACGCCCCAAGTGGCCTCGGCCAATGCTGCCACTTTCTCGCAAACGGTGGCAGTTACGATCAGTGCGGCGTCTGTCACGCCGACCGGCAACGCCAACCGCTTCGACGTCATCCCCGACCAAAGCGCAGTCGCGCCGGGGGCGACCGCAACCGGCAAGCTCTACCCGAATGGCCTCTGGGCCGGCGGCACGGCCACGCTCACGCCAACGGGCGGATCAGCCATCGCCCTCACGATTCCCAGCAGCGGCAACGCGCCCGTCAGCTACAGCCACACACCCTCGGCAGCGGGTGAGGTCTCTTTCGCGGCCACCAACACCGCCGGCCTCTACAACCCGTATCCGGCGCCGCTGACGGTGTTCGCCGCATCAACTGGCACGGCGCGGACGCTCGCCGCCTCGCTCACCCGGGCGGACATGGTGACCTACCAGCGTGACGTCGCCACAGGCAATCCGGCCGGCTTCTCGCTCTCCTGGGTCAAAGGCTGGGGCGAGGTCTGGCTCAGCGTCTCGGCGATCGCCGGCGCCACCAGCGGCCTGTTCGTGCGCCTCTACGACGCGCTCTCGACGGGCGCGACGGCCACGGCAGGCACGGGCACCGCGTTGCACTCCAGCCCGGCGCAGGTCTACGGCGCTGTCAGCGCGACCGGGACCGTGCGCGTGCTGCTGCCAGCCGGCCCTTACATCTATTACGCCGACGTCGCGACCGACGCCGCGTTCACCAACCCGGTCCGCATCGCACAGCGCTTCAGGGTTGGCGTTGTTCTCGGCCTCAACACGCGCTCGCAGGAATGCGGGATGTCGCGCGACTACAACGACGGCGGGACATCCTTCACGGCGATCTACACCAAGGCCGCGACCTGGTGCTCGCAGGATCATCGCTACGGCATGAGCTCCTACAACGGCGCGGTCTGGTTCCTGCAAAACAGCGCCTTGAGCAACGCCTATCCCTACGAGAGCGGCGAGAAGTCGTCTTCGGCCGTGCAGGAGTTCGGGCGGCTGATCGAGAGCCAGCTTGGCGTGTGCGTCGGGATCACGGGCTCGGCTGAAGCCGGCGGGAATTTCGATGATATGGTGGGGCACGACGGCAGCTTGTCGGGCGGCTTTACCGGCACCGTGGGCGAATCGGTCGGCAACAAGTTCCGCTATTACTGGACAGACGTCAGCGATTGGACCGGGACCAGCCCCTACACGTCCGAGACGCACGCCGAGAACAGGACACGGTATCTCGCGGCTGTGGATTGGATCGCCAGAAATTACCCTGCCTGTGCCGTGCAAGGGTGGGCAACGGGCGCCTCAGGGCAGTTCGGTAGCGATGGGTCGCGAGCCACGGGGTACACGCGGAACCAAGCCGTATTCCTCAATGAGATTGAGCCGACAAACCCGATGGTGGTCTCGAAAGAGAGCTACCTATGGAACGAGTATGCCGGGAACCACGCCACCATGGGTGCCAGGGTCGACTACGCGCGTCCTGGGTTCCGCAAGCTCATGGCGGCCGAATTGGCGATCATGGGTGGATTGCAGACGTCATATCGCGGACCTGTTCTAGTCCCGACTGGCACGCTCAACGCATCCGCGCGGACGATCACGCTGTCCTACACGATCGCGGCTGGCGCGACCCTGACCCCGATCGGGGTCATCTACACGAATCCGGCCTCGACCGTAAACGGTGCGACGGCGCAAGAGATTGCCAGCCTGTTCGCGGTCTATCTATCGGGCGGCTATCAGGGCAACGGGCAGGCTATCAGAATCTCCAGCGCGACGATCAACAGCGGCGCCAAGACGGTCGTGTTGGCGCTCGCGGGATCAGGCGGGATCACCTTTGCCGACGGTAGCACGGCGGCGATGCCGAGCGCGTTGACTGTCCATTATGCGGCGGATTTCGGGGCCTCGAATAGCACCGTGGTGCCTGGTAGCGCCCGCGGCGTGATGCTGGCGGACGATCGGACTGGCAACGGCATTCCCTACGGCTGGCACATGCTGCCCGCCCTCGACATCGCGGTGAGCTGATGACCGCTCTTCTCAACCGGCAACTAAATGGGCGACCATACCTGCTCAACACCACGGCTGTCGTAACGCCGCCCGCGCCATCTGGTCCGATGTCGCAAGCGTTCACCTTAACCAACTGGGGCAGCGCCTCGTCGCTCGGTGTGCACAAGCGCGGCGTGTGGTTCAAGAAGGGCGACGTCCCCACCGGCTCTATCCCCGCCCTGTCCAGCGGCACGATGCAGCTTTACGGGATCGGCCGCTGGTCGGACGGCTCGCTAAAGCGAGCCAGGCTGATGCTCCGCGATGCTGGGCTGATTGCGGGCGCAAGCCGCTCCTACACGATGACGGCAGTTGTCGGAGCTTTGTCGGGCAGCGTAGCCGCGACGGGCAATG
Organism: uncultured Acetobacteraceae bacterium; assembly: GCA_964657565.1. Taxonomy (GTDB): domain Bacteria; phylum Pseudomonadota; class Alphaproteobacteria; order Acetobacterales; family Acetobacteraceae; genus JAVVHH01. The sequence goes on along the minus strand of CAZZVQ010000049.1, from coordinate 16,529 downwards.
CTGGCCTCGTGTCAGCCCTGTCGGGCCACGATTTCAAGGTGACGTTCTCAAACGTGAAGGATAGCACCGGCGCGACCTATGGCGGCGGCACGCTCACGGCTTCGCTCGCCACGCACGCCACGATTTCTACCCGGTGGACTCTACTGACGACCGGCGCCGTCGCTGACGTTTGGCAGGGATGGGGCGTCGCTGGGTCCGATGCGCACCTCAAAGTCAATTGGTATCTGACGCGTTGGAAGAACGCGGATGGCAGCACGCTAGCTTGGCAAATTGGCGCAGCCCCCGCCCTCGACTGGTGGAGCGCTGCGGGCAAGTCCGACCTCACCTACGACGCGGCGCTGACGGACGGCTCGACGCCGATCGTCTCGTTTGTCGGGGTACAGCACTACTACCATTCGCACTGGCTCATGTGCATCAACGATGGCGGGTTGAACGCCGGAGCGGCGCCGTGGGCGGGGGCTGCACGTCCGACGCTGCACTGCACTTTCGACAAGCCATATGCCGTCAGCACCAATCTGATCCCGCCCTATCGGACCGACAAGACGCCGGCCCCGGCGCCACAATTTGCCTACGTGCCCTGCAATGTGGTGGCCGAAAACACGAGCGATCACAACAACAGCCATCGAACTATCATCGACGCGGTCGGTCTGTATCAGGGGCGCGGGGCTATCACGCGCTTCGACGCCGATCATTTCATGGCGCAGACACCGTCCGCATTTGCTGTGATGCTGACGAACGCGCTGACTGGGCTGAGCGTCCCGTTCCACCACAAGAGCAGCAGGAATCGCGCCCGCCCCGGCGAGAGCGCCGACGTCGCCAATACCAATATCGTGCTGCTGATGCATCCCAAGGCCGACAGCACCAGCGACTTCACTGCGCAGGGATTGCCGGTCGCGGTAGATGCTTATCGAAACGGACCATCTCCGACCGACAACTGGCTTGCGCCTGCTACTCTAAGTAGCAACCCGTGGGCAAGCGGGACGGACAGCAGTCATGCCGTCACTTATAGCTACTACGCTGGGCTAATAACAGGCGAAGAATGGTTTGTCGACGCACAGCTTGATTTAGCTCTCTATTTGGCACACCAGAACATCTTCACGTATCACCAGAACGTCAAGCCGTTCGCAGACACTTACGGCATCGCCACGCCATCGGCGACTTGGACGGGATTGCTTGGTCAGTGGCAGCAGCAGAACATGCGCTATGTCGGCTGGTCGCAATTGGTCGCGGGGCATGCGTTCGGCGGCTTGCCCGATGACCACCCCTATAAGCCTGCGGCCACCGCGCTTATGAGCCATCAGGGCGACTATATCGCTGCCACGCTTGACTTGCTGACCGCCGATTTTGCTGCGGCGGGGGTATATTTCCCTGCGGACGGCAACTATGGGCTCTACTCGCCATGGATGGCGGCCTTTGGCGCGATCGGCGCCTACTGCCACTATTTGTGCAACGAGGACGCACGCTGGAAGCGCCTGGGGGATCATATCGGGCATTGGGCCATTGATCAGGCGACGGCTGGGCGGTTCTACATGTGGGACGCTTATCGCACGACGACCCGCCGCAAGTTCGCAAGCTACGATCCGAGCACCAACCCGCTTATTCCCGTGGCGCAGCAGCCATATCTTGAGCTATCCCCGACGCTCGGAAGCGATGGCTTCTTTACCCAGTCGGCGGGGAATCAGTGGCAGGTTAACGGCTGTTACCCGCCTCCGCTCCGCAACGGCGATCCGATGACTTTTACCGTCTTGACGGACGGCGGCAGCGGCAACGCGGCAGCGGTGCCAGGAGTAGCCGAAGGCACACTCGCCTATGTAGTCAACCTAGTGCCCGGATCAGGATTGACCGGGCGAAACTCTCCGACCACCCCGCCCCGTTGGCAATTGTCGCTCACGCTTGGGGGCACGCCGATGACTTTCGGCGGCGCGACAGTGAGCGGTGTTGGGTTGGTGGTCTGTCCGCAATCAGTAGCGGATCCAGCCTATGCCGTGCAGGGCGGATCAGGAGATTACCTGATTTTCCCATATTACGGCGACTGGACAAACTACATGCCGCCAAACAACTCAGTCGTGCAGTTGGCGCGGCAGGCCGGGAACTCGACCGTGACCGCATCTCTGCGCGACAAGGCCGTGGCTTTCATGGCGCCGATGGATACTGGGCCATACGCCTACTACTCGGCGTTCGATATGGCGAGCGCGGCTTAGGTCAATACATGCAGGCTAATGCTCACGGCGCAGCAATTTGAGCGCTGGCCACTAATCCGGGCCACTCGCGCTCGACTGCTGATCCTCCGCAGGATCGCTCACCAATCCACGGAGATACCGGCATGACTCTCTCCACCCAACCCGCGGTGATTGGCGGCGCGTCGAAAACACTCATCGTCGGCGCGGACGCCAACGGGAATATCGCGGCGGCGCACGTGCTGGTGAATTCGGCTGGAGCCGAGACTGGCACGGTACCAAACCCAGTCATCGTGGCGACGGCAACCACAGTCCAGCCTGTCAGCCTGACGGCGCTGCCTCTGCCGATCGGCGCGGCTCAGGACGGGACCGATGCGACGGGAGTTGCGATCCCGGCTGGTGGTGTCGGGATTAGGGGGTGGCTATCCGGCATCTACGCTCGGCTCGGCACGCCGCTAGCAGTTGTGGTTCAGGGCACGGTTCCCGTCTCTGGCACGTTCTCGCAGTCCACCCAGCCCGTCAGTGCGGCGGCGCTTCCGCTCCCTGCGGGTGCCGCCACATCGGCCAATCAGCCAGCCCTCAATGTCGACGGCGGCGCTCTCGCGCACGTGGTGAATTTCCCGACCACGCAGGCGGTGTCACTGGCGAGCGCGCCTCTGCCAACTGGCGCCGCTCAGGACGGATCGGACGCGACGGGCGTGACCGCACCATCGGGCGCAATTGGTATCCGGGGATGGGTCTCTGCCAGCTACGGCGTGCTGGGCAACATCCTCACCGCACTAGCGGGCACCCTGAAGGTCAACATCCAGAATTCGTCGATCGCGGTCACCGGCACATTCTTCCAGACGACGCAGCCGGTGAGCGGCACGATCACGGCGAACGCTGGCGCGGGCACCATGGCGATTTCCGCTGCCGCGCTGCCCCTACCAACAGGGGCGGCGACCTCGGCCGGGCAAGCCGCGATCAACGCAGACGGTGGCGCGCAAAGCCACGTGATGAATTTCCCGGCCACACAGCCTGTCAGCGCCGCATCCCTCCCACTTCCCACCGGGGCCGCCACTGCCGCAAATCAGCCCTCGCTAAATGCTGACGGCGGTTCGCTAGTGCATATCCAAAACTTCCCAGCCACACAGCAAATCTCCGCCGTCGCCCTGCCTCTCCCAGCGAATGCCTCGCAAGACGGCATCGATGCGTCCGGCATCACTCCACCCTCCGGCGCCGTCGGTATCCGCGGGTGGCTATCGGGCAGCTACGGCACGCTGGTGAGCATCCTGGCCGCGTTGGCTGGCACGCTGCGGGTCACCGTCCAGAACTCGTCGCTCGCGGTCACGACGCCACTTGCGGCGCCCATAACTGGTCAGGTCAAGATCACGACCACCGGCACCGCCATCAACCTTCCTGCTGCCGCCTTGGTCAACGGCATCACCGTCAGCGCCAAGGCCAGCAATGCGGCGCAGGTTGGAACCTACAGCAGTACCGTGGGCGGGTCCTCTGCGCTGACGACTGTCAACGACGGCACGGGAAACGGCTATCCACTCGCGCCAGGCGGCTCGATCTCGTTCTCGTCCGCCAATGCCAATCAGATATGGATCAACGGCACTGCTGGCGACGTATTCGCCTATGCGGCCGGGTAAGGAACCTCGCATGATGAACCGCCTCACCCTCGCTCTGGCCGCGCTCCTGCTCGTCGCGGCCGGGCCGCCGGGGGTTACGACGCCCGCGCCCACGATCGGCACCACGCCCGGCACCGTCGCGGCGGGCAATGACAATCGAATCACGGGAGCAGTCCAGACCATTGCCTCAGTAGCATTGCTGCGAGCAATGCCGTATGCGCCAGCGATCGTTCCGGCGACGGTCAACGTTACAGGATACAGCTCGGCAACTGATTTCGGCGGCGGGATTTTCCAGTGGTCAGCGTCAAGTACTGCCGCCGACGACGGCGGAATGGTCTTTAATCCGACCGGCAACAGTGGCCCTGGCCGGTGGTTACGAATTCTGCCAGGCCGCACGGTGTCGCCCGACATGTGGGGTGCCAAAGGCAACTACATCGCAGACGATACAGCGGCCGTGCAGGCTGCTTTCGCCTATGGCATCGCCAATCAGATGCTGGTCGATTTGCCATCGCCTCGATATCTGGTGACGACCGTTAACGTGAGCGGGGCACTGACCGTTCGCGGGCATGGCTTCGACAACACGGCAATCTACCGGATCACGTCAGCAGATGCTTCTGGCTCGGCGGCGACTGGCGGCACTCTGCCTGCCGGCACATACAGCTATCTCGTGTATGCGTATAATGGCGCTTCCCTGATCAAGGTTCAGCCAGGCGCAGGAACCATCACGCTGGACGGGTCAACAACTACCGCACTCAGCGTGAACTACGCGGCAGTTCCGGGTGCCAACGATTATCAGATCTACTACACGTCTGGAACATCGCCGTTCGGGTCTGCAACGTATATGCTGGATGCTGGAAGCGCTTTATCGGTGACAATAACTGCCACTGGGGCAACAGTGCCGGGCGGCGCGCCGCAATATATTGATCCAGTTATCAACGTTGCTTCCGGCAGCTTTGTTTTTGGTCTGGATGATATCCAGGTCAACGGCAACGGACGCGCTGCACAAGCCATCTACTTCGCAGACTATCCAAACGGGGATTTCCCTTATTACTACAGCCTAAACAGCCGCAAGCTTAAGGTCTACGGCGGCCTTATTAATCAGATATATCTCGGCACCCGCCGGTTTAACTCGCAATGCGTCAGTTGCGACATTGCGGGCGGCTGGCAATCGGTCGTGATGAAATCCTCGGCTGATCATCGGTGGGTCGACGTGGATATCAGCAAGGGCGCTGACGCCGAACTGGTCCAGAGTAATCAGAACAACAACACGTTTGTGGGCGTCAATCTATACTTCGGTTCTGGTTATGGGGCTCGATTAGTTGCGTCCAGCAACACACAGTTCTTCGGCGGAAATATAGGGACTAACGCGAGCGGCGGGTTTGCCATTGACGCGACGTCGGCTGGGACAAACTTCAACGGGACCGTTTTCAACGCCAATAATACGTCGCCAGACATTACTAATAACGGGTTAAAGACCGCGCTCGTCGGTGCAATTTTCAAGTCTGGTGGAGTAGCTGGGCAGGTTCCGGCTTACAACCTTGTGAATGGTGCAACAGCCGATACTGTCTACGCTCCAGGCGTTCAATTTTACGCAGGCGTTCAAGCGCTACCCTACTCAACCGCCTTCACATCGGATGCCTCTAAACTGTCGGTTGGATCGGTCACCCCTCGGAAGAGCGACCAGCCTCTAGGATATTTTAACCAGAGCTTCACGACCGGGATCACCGCGGCTGGTACTTCGCAAGCTAGCGCGGTTCCTCTCGCATCGGCATTCAACCGCGTAACCGCCGCATCCAGTGGGTTTGGTTCAGCTCTGCGGCTGGACTCAGCCACGCCTACCGCGACAGAGGTTGTCGTCATAAACGAGACTGGAGTCGTTCTTGGGGTCTACCCTCCAACGGCTGGGCAAATCGGTAGCCTGACGAGCAACGCCCCCTACTACCAGCCTGCTCACAGCGTCTCGCGCTACTTCGCGCTTTCGTCAGGCTACTTCACGGTATTTACTGAGACCCCTCTAGCATATCTCAACCAGACTCAAGGCGTTGATGCGGTAAATCTTTGCGGAACCGGTTCCACGATCTATGCACAGTTTGGCTATTCGTGTGGTCCAGCTAACACGGTTGGCGGTTATGGTGCGGGCACGTTGGGTGCAAACAACATAGCCAACGGCGCTTTTAGCCTCTCAACCGGGAACTACACCAGCGACTTTGGTCGATTTGGTTGGTCTGGATACGCGAGCGGGCGCATTCTTGCCGGCGTCTACTCCCAGGACGGGAAGCAGATTCTGCGCGGGTCCACAAACAGCGGTGCGGTGCGGCTTACTGCGGACCAGGGTTCGGCCGGATCAGCTAACGTTGTGAACCTACCCGCAACCACGACAGCTTCTTACACACTGCGCATTACGCTCAACGCATTCGATGTCACAAATCCAGCCAACACCTACTCATGGACGATGCCAATCTCCACTCTGTATAAAACTGGCACTGCGCAGAGCACGACGACGCTTGCGCTTGGGACAGCGGTTACTCTGGCGACCAACTCTTGGGCGGCGAGCGTGTCTGCTGCAGCGGATAATACAAACGGTGGCCTCAATCTCACGTTTGCCCCTCCATCTGGGAATGCAGATTCCATACGCGTCGTGGCACGTGTTGAAAGCTTGGAGGAACAATAATGATGCCGCGCCAGCCACCACACTCGACGCTCCACGCCCGCCTAGCGGCCCAGCCCCTCACAACGCCTGAGGTCCCATGCATCAGACGCTACACGACGCCGCCGAATTTCTCGGCCACGTCTTGCACCACTACGACCAATGCCGTGCGCAGATCGCGCCGTCATCCCCGTTCGACGGGGTTCCGAACCAACTGGCTCAAATCCTTCAGGAGTTGAAGAGAATGTCCGACACATTTGACACCGAGATGACGACGCTCAAGGCCGACGTGGCAGCGCAAGGCACCGTCATTGCCTCGGCCGCAGCAGCGTTCAGCGGTCTCGTCGCGCAGCTCGCCGCCGCGGAAGCCAGCGCTAAGGCGGCTGGTGCGACCGACAGTCAAATCGCGGCGGTCTCGGCCGTCCGCACGACGCTGGAGAGTAATACTGCTGCGCTCGCCGCCGCAATCCCGGCTAATACCTCGGCCGCCGAACCCACCACGCCGACCCCGCCCGCGGCCACGACACCTGAGCCGGCCCCGGTCACCACGGCGCCGGCCGCAACCCCCGACGCGCCAGCCAGCCCCGAGCAGAGCGCAAGCCCGGAGCAGCCCGCGACCTAGCACCTAGGCGGGGGCTGCGGCCCCCGCTTTTCCATCAGGAGATCGTTCTCATGTCAGACCCAGCCATGCCGGCCGATATCGCTGCGCTCGCCAACGGCGGCGGGAAGATCGTCGGGCTGTAGCCATGAATACGGCGTCAGCGACGAAGCAAAGCCCGTTGCGAGGCTTGTACTTACGTGGGCAATCGCCATGACAGGTCCATGGATGAGCCGCGCATGGCCCTAGACGATGACATACGGCACTCCGAACGGAATTCCGATGCAAAACAGCGTGCGGCCGATCAGCTTCGGCCCGCGGTGCGCAAGCTGATGGCGGAAATCCTTGAGATTGAGGAGAGCGAAATCGGTGCGGCCCGGGACGCGATCAAGGACATCATGCGGGCTCGAGAGCGGCGCGAGGAACGCAAGAACGAGACGGTGATGAGCAGCATCAAGACCGTCGTGGCAGTCGCGGTTGGCGCGATCTTCACCTGGCTAATGAGCAACATCCATACAGGATCGGGGAAGCCATGAGGATCAAGGCGCTTGCCCTAGTCGGGGCGTTTTGTGTCGGATCGGCCGTCTGTTGGGCGGCGTTAAACGTCACGTCGGGGCCGGGGACGGTGGTCACGTTGCAGGAGGAGGCGGAGGGGCCGGAGTTTGCCGACCCCACTCAACTCGACATCCTCACCGCGTTTACCCGCAAACGGATATGTCCATCGACGACGCAACGATGGGTGTGGCGCTGGGAGGATTACCGCGGTGAGCGCGTGCAGCGCGTGTACCCGCTGGTGGCCACGGCGGCGCCGTTTCTGGGGGACAGCGGCAAGGTGCTATTCACGGTGCCGAACCCTGGAGTGCCCGATCTGGATAAGCCGTGGTTCTACCGCACCGTTACGGTTGAGACCTGTGGATTCCTTCCGACATGGCTTGGCTCGCTGTTCGGCTCCCGCATCTATCGCTCGCCCGATATGCAAGTGAATTTTGTAGGAGCGCCGCACCGATGAGCGCGTTTGAGCAACTTCTCCTCAGCCTGGGCGTCAGAGTGCCGAGCACGTGGGGGGCGCCGCTCCTAACGGCCTGCGCAGCGCATGAAATCAACTCGCCCCTACGCCTGGCGGCTTTCCTCGCCAACGTGCTGCACGAGACCGTTAACCTGTCGGTGTTGGTCGAAAATCTGAACTATTCGGCCGCGGGGCTGCTAGCGACGTGGCCAGCGCGCTATACTGCTGCCGACGCTGAGCGCATGGGGCGAACCGTGCAGCACGTCGCCGATCAGCACGCCATCGCCGAACGCTCCTATGGCGGACGCATGGGGAACGGCCCGGAAGGCAGCGGCGATGGCTACCTGTTCCGTGGCAACGGCGGCTTGATGACGACGGGTCGGACGAACTACACGGCATTCGGGAAAACAATCGGCTGGATGAGACCAGTCGAAGAACTGCCCGCTTACCTTGCGACGCCCTCTGGCGCGGTCGAGAGCGCAGCTTCATTCTTTCAAGCCGCTGGGTGCAATTCCGTTGCCGACCGGGGAGACATTGCCACCGTCCGCCGAATCATCCAGGGCGGAAGTCTCGGACTGGCCGATGTCCACGCGCGATATCCTGTCATTCTAGCGGCACTCCACAACGCGCAGCGGGCCACGGCACCCTTACCGCCCGCGCCTTCCATCATCACAGCCGACGATCTTAACGCGCAGGAGCTCGTGCGCATCAGGAGCGTAGCAGCATGACAGATTTTCTGGATGGTCTAGGCGATGTGCTGATCAGCGGCGCAAAGGGGGCTTCTGCTGGGGCAATCCTTGGGCCGATCGGAGCGGGCGCTGGCGGGCTGATCGGCCTCGCGTCATCTCTGGTGCCGCATGTTTTCGGCACCGATGCCACGCCAATCCTGGCCGCCGCCGCCAAGGCCATCACGGGCGCTGACGATGAAGCGAGCCAAGTGCAAATCCTATCCACAGACAGCGCCGCTCTAGCCGCCTACAAGGTGCAGGCGCTCAAGATCGCCGCCGACCGGGAGCAAGCGCAGCTCGACGCGCAGACCGATCAGATCACAGCTTCATTCGGCGACGTCGCAGACGCACGGCAGCAGACGGTGAACCTCGCCAAGACAGGCAGCCAGATTAGCTGGGGTGCGCCGGCTGTTTCCATCGTGGTCGTGATCGGCCTGTTCGCCTCGTTCGCCGGACTGCTTTGGGTGAAGCGGATCGACGATGCCGGGGTGGCCGCCATGATCAACACCATCATCGGCGCCCTCGTCTTAGCGTTCGGCGGCATCGTCCGGTACTGGACTGGCGGCGCCCAGGATGCAGTCAGCAGCGCCCGCAAGACGGAAATCATCGCACAGTCCATGCCGGCCTCAGCGCTACCGAAGCCGCTAACGGTTGTGCCGGCCGCCGACGTCAAGAACTAGTAAGTCTTGACACTAGCGCCGCTTAAGCAATTCTCGGGATGAAACGAAGAGGCAATCCCCTCAATAATATCGCCGCTGATGGTTTCGCCTTCCCACGGGCGCCACCAAAGGTCGGCAATGTTGAGGTAGGGATTTTCGTTGCCAGACTGCCAGACCTTAACCGTGTTCCACTCGCGACGGGTGCATTCGATCCAAGTGCCCGTTGGTGGACGCTGCCACTGCCAGCAATGGTAGCCTTGGGCTTTTCGGCGGCTAGACCAGTCATCCCAAGCTCTAAGCTGCTCCGCATTTTCGCGCTCTAGGGGATCAGACTTCAGATGTCTGCGGCGACGCAGAGCGAAAGCCAGAGTGAAAACTAAGACCGCGATGCCAAACCAAATCATCGGAGCACTCCCATGAACATTATCTTGGTCGTCCTGCTTGTCATTCTACTCTGTGGCGGTAGCTACGGCTACCGGGCTGGCTACTACAGCGCTCCGGCATTCGGCGGCGGCACACTGGGGCTCGTGCTCGTCGTGCTGCTGGTCATTTGGTTGTTGGGCGGGGTGCGGTAGTGGGGTTTAAGATATGTCGTCGCTCTGGTCTCGCCTGATCTGACGCAGCATATGTCGCATCGTCGGGTCTTCCTGGCACAATTGTTCAAGCCAACGTGGCGCTTTGTATATGCCAGCCATATCTTCGGCAGTCGGGCCGATGTAAACCATCGTCCTGCCGTCCTGCATACGCACAGGTGGCGGCGGCTTCCTGAAGGATACATGGCACAGCTCGTCCATATATGGCTTCAGGATAGTTTGAAGACGCCGCTGTTCCTCGGCTATGAACGTCTTCAAGACGATTTCTGCTTCGTCTACAGTTAGCGGCATCTTCAAATCGCTCCTCCAGGGGTTTAAGATACGGTCAGATTGGGTCGTAGGTGTTCGAGAATATGTCCGGCTTGCACGGGTAAAACCGCTCCGCCTTCGGCTCGGGTATTACCCAGTCGCCCGGAGCGAGATACGCGCGCTGCTCGTGAGCGGTGATGACGTAGGGAACCAAGAACTCACCGTCATCTAGCGACCGCATTTCCCAATGAACGCCCTTCAGGGTCTTGTCAGGGAACCATTGCTCGGCAGCGATGACGACTGGTTTCTTGCGGAACTCTGGAATGCGCAGTGCTGGATCAACTCCATTACCCCGGCGAGTGCGCTGAGTGGCTGGCAAAGCGTCGAGGCATCAGCTTCGCAGATGGGCTTGCGCTGGCCGAAGCGTGGGACGCAGCCGATGCAGAATAGCAGCGACGACACTTCGGCACCGACCGTTCGGGAGCCGAGCGAAGCCGGGTTAGAGGCTGCCGCCGACATGCTTTACCGCATTGGCCTGCGCCACGGCTGGTGGGGATTTGCGATTCCAAGTTGGAGAGATTTGGACCCGATCGGCAAGGATGAATTTCTCGACGTCGTCGCAGTAACTGTGAGGGCCTATGAGCAACACTCCTGAGACTCCAACCGCCGAGCGCCCAAGGTTTTATTGGCGTCAGCAGGGGTTCATCCCCTCGGGTCTCCATCGCAGCCCCTACGTTGCAGTCATGGCTGCTGCCGAGCGGGGGCGCGGTCTTCACCTGACGGCCGACGAGGTTCTCCATCTGTCGCGCGACGATGCGATAGCATCCGTTGCCGAATACGATTATGAGGGGGTCGAGCGTGACTGACGGCACTCAAACACCAACCTCCGTCGAGACCGAGCTAGCCCGTCGCGAGCGAGAGAAGGGCGTGGGTGATGATCGCGGGGGTGACGGCTAGCGGGCCGTGCAGACGACAACGAGTTGACGGTGTGATTGGGCACACATGGGGCAACTTCCGCGCAGTGCTCTAAACCTCTCAATAAGCCCAAAGGATTATCGTGCGCGGCTCCCGCCTTGACATGGCGGGGGTCACAGGTTCAATCCCTGTCGCGCCCACCATCCGCGGCCTTTTGTGGCTTTAGCAAAGAATTAAGAGTCGCCGGTTACACTTGAGTGGACGGCGCTCTTTGATAACTAAATTACTTCTAGTAGATCGCTTCCGTGAAGGTTCCGTTGAGGGATTCCCACGGTCACGAGGCAGCGCTCGAGGTGCTCCTCGACAATCACTCCGCAGACATCATCATTCAAGCAATATCCGACCCAACCGGGTCGGTTAGCGGGGTGGAACGTTGCGCCCGCTCTCGCGACCAAGACACCATAGGCCTTCAGCGAAGCTGCTGCAGGTGAGTTCAGCTGGAGCCCAGTCTCTCGGCATCTGCATCGGACCGTTGAGGTAGACGTACAGCGTCGTCGGACTCCACGGTCCCGCCATGGCCCGCGCCGCTTCGGCCTCGCAATCCGGATCAAGCCGCGGGTTGTAGGAGACGTTGAAGCTCTTGTCCTCGCGTATCGCCAGGAGCTGCAACTCCATGTCTGCACGTTTGGTCCGGTCGTCCGAACAGAAAAACGTCGGATAGATCTCGACGAAGTCTGCACCAGTCACGCGCTTGGACCATTCAGCCTGATCCAGCAGGGGCGTTCCACCATGACTGGTGAGCGAGGTCAGCCGCGCCCGGAGCGGTTCGGCATCGATGAGTTGCAGCAAGCAGCAGGCACCTACTACCGGAGTCCGCCACTTAGGGGGGAGACGGCTTAGAACGAAGAGCAGACTACCGAGTAGGAGGCCATAGTAGACGGGCCAAAACATACGGCCAGAGCTTCTGAATATGCCGGCCAGGTCTGCAAGTCTCGAGGCTACGTCGATGTGTAGTAGTTCGTGGCCACCTAACCAGACATGCTTAGATACCGAAAACATGGCAAGTAGAAGGAGCATCAAGAACATCTCGCGATCCGCTGCTATTTTCCGCCGAAGCCCGACTGGATCGATCAAATACGCCAGGGCCAGCAGATCAGCCCACCAAACCCAAAGTAGTTGAAGCCTTCGTATTGTCCCCGGTTGCGTCAGCGATCGCGTTCAGAGACGGGAACAAGCCGCTTCGTTGCGGTCGGAATGGGGAGAGAAGGTTCATGGAATAGGTCCCGTAACCCTCCGCAGATAACGGAGTGCCGGACCCGATGAAGCCGAGCGTCAGCAGCATCAGCGCAACCACGCAGGCGATCACGGCTGGCTCTAGTAGCCGGGCACCGATGCCCCTCGATCGCCAAGATCTCGCCAAGGTCGCCGCGTAGATTGAGCTGACCATGGCGAACAAATAGGCGCTGGTGAGCAGGGCAAAGAGCAGCCATGCCACCCAACAGAGCAGGCGGACGGCTTGCGACCGTGAACTTTGTTCCCGTAGATAAAGATGCAAAGCGCCGATGATCAGGAAATGAGCCATCAAGGGCAGATGGGCAAAACGATGGAGCAAGGTCGGCGCGGAAATCGCGAAGACCGATGTGGAGACGGCGGCCAGGAGCGATCGCTGCCCTCCCTCGGCCAGCATCAAGGTTGCGAATACAGCGGAAAATACAAAGCAGAGACCAATCCAAACGCCATACGGAACAATAAAGGTGCCGAGCAGCTCTGAAATGACGCGGCCCGAGAGTGCGACGATGGGGATGACGTCGAGAAACACCACGTTCGTCCCTGTTGGTGCCCCGATCGCAGCAACATGGAACGGCGGAAACGTCCAAGGTGATCGTAACAGTCCGGTGTAGGCGACGAGATAATTGAGGACGTCGAGGTTGTTTTTGGCGTCGAACGGGTCCTCCAACCAAGGACCAACCGGGTAGGCCCAGAATGGTCCACGGCCTGCCAGAAAGTCGACGTCGAACGTGACGGCAACATACAGCGTGGCGACCGTCGAGGCGACGACGACGAGCAACGCGGTCCGTCGCGGTCGAAGCAAGAAGTCAACCATCGCGCGATTGGGCATACGACGTCGTCCGGACCAGACCTCCTCCATGACCGCTGACCATGCGACTAGGGTTGATCAGGGTGTTCAGGCAAATGCACGGCGAGCGCTGACGTCGCTTGCTCGACCATGGGATAGTCCGCGGCCATCGCTCGCTCGAGGACCGGGCCGCCTTCGACCGCGTGAGAGCCGGTTATCACCATGGCGAACGCGTGATCGTGGAACATCTTCAGCAGGGCGGCCGGGTCCCACGTTCCGGACGCGATGAGGACGCGCACGATCGCCGGCTCGAACACGACCGATTTTCCCGCCCTCAGAACGATGGTCATATCGTCTGAAGCAACCGGCTTGGGCGAGTGTTGGATGCGCTCCACCAAGCGGTCGTTCTCCCCCGTCCAGATGGAGAAGCGGTCGGCAAAGTAATGGCGAAATTGGATATTCGACGTGGTCAAGGCGAGCACGAGGGCGAAGGCTGCGAGCCGCGCGGGTTTATAGGCGATGTCGCAGAACAACAGGCCCAGCAGGGCACATCCGGCCGCGAGGACATCCAAGAAGTAGTTGCTGCTGGCGCCCTCCTTGATGATCTGTAAGCTGAAAGCAAAGGCGATCCAGAAATGGATCACGGTGAGATAGAGCGCGATGGTGCTTCGATCATGCTGCCGTAGCTGTGCCAATTGCGCTTTGTTGGCCACGAGACCTGTAACGATAAGCGCGGCAACACAGATGCAGGCTTTGTAGGGAAGGTTATCGCGATCAGTCCAGAGCACGTCGTTCATGACGGACCATCTCACTGGATTAATGTTGTAAGTAATGATGTTACGCAGAAAGCCGTGCGTCGTCGCTTCCAGGATGGCAACACCGGCGAGCCCAACCGCGCCGGCGATCAGCGCCGCAACGACGGTGCGTCGGCGCGCGCACAACATCCCGACGGCGAAGATCGATATGCCCGCGGGAAGGTGGGTCTGTTTGGTGAAGACTGCGGCGAGAGACAACAGCAGAGCTACGATGGTCCCCACGGCTCCGAACCGGCTTCGCACCGCGACCACCGTGGCGGCGAGCCCGAGAAACACGGCGAGCATGTCGACCCGCATCCAGATCCCCCAGGTCCGGACCGGGGTCAAGCACAGGAACAGAAGGCCAACAGTCACCGCCAGCGTCCACTGCGTGAAGTTCGGTCGTCCCCGAATACTCATCAGAACAAGGGTAGTGATGCAGATCGACGATGCGGCCGACGACAGACCGGAGATCAGGCGGCCAGCAAACAAAGGGTCGAGTTGCAAGAGCAGGAGGGCGCGGACAATGAAGTGATAAAGCGGGGGATAATGGAAGACGATGAACGGAAGCTCTGGCGACGGGCTGTACATCTTCGGCCCGAACATCAGCAGCGCCTGTTGCCAGACGATGCCCTCGCCGTAATCCAGCCGGTACGGATAGCGGAGCGCTGCAACCGAGTCCTGCAGCACGCCCCAGGTATGATAGGCGACCTCCGCAGCAAACACGGCGACGATGATCGCTAGCAGCCATCGAGCCATGGCCGAGCGCAATGCTGCAAGCCCCGTGAGGCTCACCGGTTTGGCCGAGCCTGGATCAACATCTGCTTGCCGATCGGCTTCCACGGCGACATCAGCCATGCCTGAATCAAACGTTCATTGACCGGCAGCCGGCCCTTCACGCTCAACGGCATAAAGCGGGGCTCGACGGTCAGGATCTCGTATCCGTTGGCGGCCAGGAAGTCCGCCAGGCTCACATGCGAGAAAATCGACTTGTGGTCGAAATCATCGAAATACTCGCGGAACGCGTAGCGATAGTTTGGCTGCACGATCGTCAGCGTGCCTTTCGCCGAGAGGCTGCGGCGCAGCTGTTCCAGCACCAGCTTGATGTCGGCCTGCGTCAGATGCTCGAACAGATTGCTCGCGAACGCAAAATCGACGCTGCCGTCCTCCAGGAACCCAAGCTCGGTCACGCTGCCGACATGCGCCTCCACGTCCCGGTCCAAATAGGCCCGGCATCCCTCCCACGCGTCGACCGCGATCCGCCGGCGGGCGGTCACCGTGTTGATGAAACTGCCATATCCGGTGCCAAGATCCAGCACGCAGTCCTCCGGCGCGATCAGCGCGCGGAAGCGGAACCGCCAGAGCGCGCGCCACAGCACCTCGCGCCGCGGATCATGCGGCAGCCGGACCTCGTGATAGCCGTCGGGGGTCATGTCGCGAGGCCCTTCCAGCCAAAAATCACGCCGAGCAGCATGCGCAGCCCGACCCGAAGCGCGCGGCCATTGTTCACGTTCCCGCCCTTGCTCACGCCGACTCGCGGGTGGAAGGTGATCGGGCATTCGACGACGTCCAGCCCGCGGCGGAGGGCGACGTCGAGGAAATGCGCGTTGAATTCGAGGTTAACCGCCGGGTCCAGATGCGGCATCAGCCGGATCAGCGCATCCCGGCGGCACAGCTTGAACGTGGTGCCCACGTCGGTGATCGTGCTGCGGCCGAGATGCTTGGCCTCGAGGATCTTCCCGACGAATAGATTGCCGTAATACATGAACGTGCTGAGCTGGGTGTCGCGCGCGCGCAGCCGCTCCACCGTCCGCGTCCCATTGACGATGTCGGCATGCCCGATGAAGGCGACCAGCTTGTCGAGGTCATACGCCCGGAATGTCCGGTCACCCTCGCACAGCACGATCAGGTCGGAGTTCCGCGCCACGCCCTCGGTAAAGCAACGCCACACGCAACGGCCGTAGCCCGGCCTCTGCTCGTCGACCGCCGTCGCTCCCGCCGCCTGCGCCCGCGCGAACGTGGCGTCGACGCTGTTGTTGCTCACGACGATCACCTCGTCGACCAGCGGATGCGCGCGGAAATCCGCCACCGCCTCGGCGATGCTCTCCTCGTCGTTATACGCGGTCAGCGCGACGATCAGCCGTGGCGATGCCACCCGGTCGTACCGCACGTCATGCCGCGTCGACCGCTTCCGACCCAGCAGGAGGAACAGGTCCAGCCCTGCCAGCAGCATCCCGACCAGCAGCGGCACGCCGCTATACCAGATGATCCACTCGTTGACCTCCAGCAGCCACGGGCTGGAAAAGACGGCCCGCGGAATGACCATCAGCACGCCGACCAAATACATCGTGCAGGCGAAACACATGCACAGGACGCCCCACATCAACAGATGGAGCCGGAAATACGCCGATGCCACGTAGAATTCGTCGTGGTCGATGACCGGGGTCGGCGGGGACGGCATGCGCAATCAGGC
>CAZZVQ010000048.1:0-34515 GCA_964657565.1 uncultured Acetobacteraceae bacterium | reverse complement strand
CCCGGAGGGAGAGGGAGAAGGAAGCGGGGGTGGGAGGTAAATTGGGTCACGTCAGCGCCTCCGCCCAGCGCTTGGCTTGGGCCGCGACGTTGGCCGGCGCGGTGCCGCCGTAGCTGGTGCGGCTGGCGATGGAGGCGTCGACGGTGAGGAAGTTGAACAGATCGGCGGTGATCGCGGGCTCCTCCTGCTGCATCTCGGCGAGCGTGAGGCCGGCGAGGTCGGTGCCTTTGGCCTCGGCGGCGGCGACCAGGCGGCCGGTGACGTGGTGGGCGGTGCGGAACGGCAGCTTCAGCACGCGGACCAGCCAGTCGGCCAAATCGGTCGCGGTGGCGAAGCCGGAGCCGGCGAGTTCGCGCATGCGGGGCAGGTTGGGCTGCAGGTCGCGCACCATGCCGCCGATCGCGGCCAAAGAAAGAGACAGCGCGGCGGCGGCGTCGAAGACCGGCTCCTTGTCCTCTTGCGTGTCCTTGGCGTAGGCGAGCGGCAGGCCCTTCATCACGGTCAGCAGCGCGACGAGGGCGCCGGTGACGCGGCCGGTCTTGGCGCGGGCGAGCTCGGCGGCGTCGGGGTTGCGCTTCTGCGGCATGATCGAGCTGCCGGTGGTGAAGGCGTCGGACAGGCGGATGAAGCCGTAGGGGGCGCTGCACCAGATGACGATCTCTTCGGCCAGGCGGGAGAGGTGCATGGCGCAGATCGCCGCGGCAGCGAGGAAATCGAGGGCGAAGTCGCGGTCGCTGACGGCGTCGAGCGAGTTGGCGGTCGGGCGGTCGAAGCCCAGGGTGGCGGCGACCATGTCGCGGTCGATGGGGAAGCTGGTGCCGGCCAGGGCGGCGGAGCCGAGCGGGCACTCGTTCATGCGGACCCGGGCATCGTGCAGGCGGGAGCGGTCGCGGGCCAACATCTCGACATAGGCGAGCAGATGGTGGCCGAAGGTGACGGGTTGGGCGGTTTGGAGGTGGGTGAAGCCGGGCATGGGATCGGCGGCGAACTCGGTGGCGCGGGCGGCCAGCGCCTGCATGACGTCGGCGACCTGGCCGTCGAGCCCGTCGATGGCGTCGCGGACCCAGAGGCGGAAATCGGTCGCGACCTGGTCGTTGCGGCTGCGCCCGGTGTGCAGGCGCTTGCCGGCCTCGCCGATGCGCTCGGTGAGGCGGGCCTCGATGTTCATGTGGATGTCTTCGAGGTCGTCGACGAAGGGGAAGCGGCCGGCCTCGA
The DNA here is from genome assembly GCA_964657565.1 of uncultured Acetobacteraceae bacterium. Lineage (GTDB taxonomy): Bacteria > Pseudomonadota > Alphaproteobacteria > Acetobacterales > Acetobacteraceae > JAVVHH01. Next base: position 33,300 of record CAZZVQ010000048.1, on the reverse strand, counting down.
TTTCGGCGGCGATGGCCTCGAGACCGGTGCGGATGGCGTCGGCGTCGGCGTGCTCGATGACGCCGACATGGGCGAGCATGGCGGCATGGGCGCGGCTGCCGGCGATGTCCTGGCGCCACAGCTTGCGATCGAAGCCGATCGAGGCATTTATGTCTTGCATGATGACGGACGGGCCGCTGGCGAAGCGGCCGCCCCATTGTGCATTGGCGTCGACATTGCGTTGTTCGTCTTTGGTGAGGGACAAGCCCATGACCCCTATGAAACGCCGGATCTTGCTCGCGGCGGCGGGCGCGACCCTACCGGCCGTGTTGTTGCCGCGCAAATCATGGGCGGCGCCGCGCGGCACGGTGCCGTCGATGGACGATCTGCCGACGACGGCGGTCCCGGTGCCGGAATTCCAGTTCACGACGGCCGAGGGCGAGGTCCGCACGCTGAAGGATTATGCGGGCAAGGGCGTGGTGCTGAATTTCTGGGCGACCTGGTGCATCCCCTGCGTGACCGAGATGCCGGCGCTCGCCAAGCTCGCCTCGCTCGTCGACCCGGCGCATGTGGCGGTCTTGCCGCTGTCGTCGGATCGGGCCGGGTCGGGGGCGGTGCAGAAATTCTTCGACGAGAAGGGCATCACGGGGCTGCCGATCCTGCTCGATCCGCGCGGCGAGGCGGCGCGGGCGTTCGGCTCGCGCGGCATTCCGACGACCATCCTGATCGATGCGCGCGGGCGCGAGCGGGCGCGGCTGGAGGGCTCGGCCGACTGGGCCGATCCGGCGGCGGTGGCGGCGGTGAAGGAATTGGCTAAAAGTTAGCGCCTCTTACTTGCGAAGAGGCCCGGCCGATCCGACATGCGCCGGGTTCGGAGGGACTGCCATGGCCGCCACTACATTCAACCGCCTCAATGCCGCTGCCCGGCTCGCCCGGTTGCGCAAGTTCGCCTGGCTGCTCGATGCGCAGTTCGGCCTGCCGGGAACGCGGTTCCGGTTCGGGGTGAACAGCATCCTCGGGTTGTCGCCGCTCGTCGGCGACGTGGCGCTCGGACTCGTTTCGTTGTATTTAGTTTGGGAGGCGCGGCAGCTCGGCGCGCCGAGAGCGTTGCTCGCGCGCATGCTGGGCAATGTGGCGATCGAGGTTGTCGGCGGGTCGGTGCCGATTGTGGGGGATTTGTTCGACATGGCGTTCAAGGCCAACCTGCGGAACCTCGACCTGCTCGAACGCTGGATGCGGGCCGGCGCATGAACGAGGTCGTCGAGAGCCTGGAGCGACATCACCACGCCGGGCATATGGCCCACGGCAAGGACGATCACGAGATCAGCCGCTCGACGCAATGGACCGCGCTGCTGGTCGCGGCGCTGGCGGCCGGGCTGGCGATCGCCGAGCAGGGCGCCCGGCATGCCGAGATCCGCGTGCAGCAGCGGGCGATCGACACGACCGATGCGTGGTCGCAGTATCAGGCGAAATCGACGCGCGGCACGGTGGCGCGCGACATCGCGGCCCTGGCGGGCGCGCTGGATGTCGGTTCCGACCCGGCCGCCATCGCGCGCCGGGATGCGGTGGTCGCCAAGCTGACGAGCGACGCCGAAGGCTACGACCATGACCCGAAGGACGGCCGCGAGGCGATCGCGCATCGCGCGCACGAGTTCGAGCATCTGCGCGATCACGCGACGGAGCAGACGCACGCCTACCACAACGGGTCGGCATCGTATCAGCTGGGGATCGTGCTGGCGACCGCGTCGGCGATCATGCAGTCGCGGGCACTGGTCCTGCTGGCGGCCGGGCTGGGCGTCGCGGGTGTCGTGCTGTCGATACTCGGGTATGTCGCGCCCGAATGGGGCGCCTTCTAAACAATAGCGCTCATCTCGGCATCGATTAAGCAGCCTCTGTTCGCAGCGCTCCGTCCAGCGTTTCGACGATGCGGTCGACATGCTGCCGTTCGGCGATCAACGGCGGCGACAGGGCGATGATGTCGGCCGTGGTGCGGATCAGCAGGCCGGCGTCGAAGCAGCGTTGCAGGATGGCCATGGCCCGCGTGCCGGGCTTGCCGGCGCGGGGCTCGATCTCGATGCCGGCGATGAGGCCGCAATTACGGATGTCGAGCACGCCGGGGGCACCGCGGAGCGAATGCATCGCGTCTTGCCAGTAGGGCAGCAGGGCGGCGGCACGGGCTGGCAGGTCCTCGGCGCGGTGTAGGTCCATCGTCGCGATGGCGGCGGCGGAGGCGAGCGGGTGGCCGCTATAGGTGTAGCCGTGGAACAGTTCGATGCCGGCCGGGCTGTTCTCGGTGATGGTGTCATAGATCTGACCGGTGGCGGCGACGGCGCCCATGGGGACGGCGGCGTTGGTCAGGCCCTTGGCCATGGTCATGAGGTCCGGGACGACGCCGAAATACTCGGCGCCGAAATTGGTGCCCATGCGGCCGAAGCCGGTGATGACCTCGTCGAAGATCAGCAGGATGTCGTGCTTGGTGCAGAGGGCGCGGAGCTTTTCCAGGTAGCCGACCGGCGGGACGAGGACGCCGGTGCTGCCGGCGACGGGCTCGACCATGACGGCGGCGATGGTGTCGCCATGCAGGGTGACGAGGTTCTCGAGCGCGTCGGCGAGATGGGCGCCCCATCCGGGCTGGCCCTTGGTGAAGGCGTTGTGCGCGAGATCGTGGGTGTGCGGCAAGTGGTCGACATAGGGGAGCAGGGCGCCGAACTGCTTGCGGTTGGGGCCGATGCCGCCGACCGACATGCCGCCGAAGCCGACGCCGTGATAGCCGCGCTCGCGGCCGACGAGCCGGACGCGGTGGGACTGGCCGCGGGCGCGCTGGTAGGCGAGGGCGATCTTGAGGGCGGTGTCGCCGCTCTCGGAGCCGGAATTGGTCCAGAACACGCGCTCGAGCGGGGCGGGCAGGATCTCGGCCAGGCGGGCGGCGGCCTGGAAGGCGATCGGGTGGCCCATCTGAAAGGTGGGCGCGAAATCCATCACCGCGGCTTGCTTCTGGATCGCTTCGACGATCTCGCGGCGCCCGTGCCCGGCGTTGACGCACCACAGCCCGGCGGTGCCGTCGAGGACCTCGCGCTCTTCGGGCGTGTAGTAGAACATGCCCTCGGCGCGGGCGAGCATGCGCGGGGCCTGCTTGAACGTGCGGTTCGTGGTGAACGGCATCCAGTAGGCGTCGAGGTTGTTCGGGCGGCTGATCTCGTTCATGGCGAGGATGATCGCGCTTTGCTGCGGTGCGGGCAAGCGTGCGATAGCGGCGCAATCTGAGGAGGGCGGCATGGCGGACGGGACATTGTTGCTGGGCACGCGGCGGTATTCGTCGTGGTCGCTGCGGGGGTGGTTGGCGGTGCGGCTGGCCGGGCTCGATGTGGAGGACGTGGTGATCCCGCTCGAGGGGCCGGTGCCGGACGGGCAGAGCGGAGTGGCGCGGCGGTCGCCGAGCGGGCTGGTGCCGTTCCTGGAGCATCAGGGCATCCAGGTGTGGGAGAGCTTGGCGATCTGCGAGTATTGCGCGGAGGCGTATCCGGCGCTCTGGCCGGCGGATAAGGCGGCGCGGGCGCGGGCGCGGTCGATCAGCGCGGAGATGCACGCCGGGTTCCGCGGGCTGCGGCAGGCGATGCCGATGGTGCTGGGGCGCGACGGGGCCGGGCGGGGGCAGACTGCGGCGGCGCTGGCGGATATCGCGCGGATCGAGACGCTGTGGCGCGACACGCGGGCGCGGTTCGGCGGGGACGGGCCGTATCTGTTCGGGGCGGCGTTCACCGGGGCGGACGTCATGTATGCGCCGGTGGTGACGCGGCTGCTGACCTATCAGCCGGCCGTCGGCGACGACACGCGGGCCTATTGCGCGGCGGTGCGGGCGCATCCGTTGGTCAGCGAGTGGTACGATTTGGCGGCGCGGGAGCCGGTCGAGTGGCAAATGGACCATTACGAGACGTCGCCGTGACAGCCCTCACCCCGGCCCTCTCCCGGGGGGAGAGGGGGCAGAGTTACTTGCGTTGGATGGACCAGGCCGGGGTTGCGCTGGTGCTGATCCTGCCGGTGTTCCTGCTGCATGGGCGGGCGCCGGCGGATATCGCGCTCAGCCTGATCGGGGTACTGTACGTTATACAGTGCGCGGTCCGGCGGGACTGGGCGTGGCTGCGGCGCGGGTGGGTGCGGATCGCGGCGGCGTGGTGGGGCTGGCTGCTGGTGTGCAGCGCCGGCACCGACCTCGGTCAGGCGCTGGGGGTGGTGCGGTTCCCGTTGCTGGCGGCGGCGCTGGCGTATTGGGTGTTGCGGCAGGAATGGGTGCGGGATTGGGTGGCGCGGCTGTTGCGGTGGTCGGTGATCTACATCGCGGTGCAGTGCCTGGCGCAGTTCGCGTTCGGGCATAATCTGTTCGGGTGGCCGAAGGGTGCGGCGGGCGAGCTGACGGGGCCGTATACCAAGCCGCGGGCGGGGCCGGTGCTGTCGCGCATCCTGTTCCCGGCGTTGCTGGTGTGGTCGCGGACGCGGTGGCGGGCGTTGGCGGCGATGGTGGGCGCGGTGGCGCTGATGATGCTGGTGGCGCAGCGGATGCCGCTGTTGCTGACGTTCTTCGGGCTGGCGCTGACCGGGTTGTTGGTCAAGCGCTTCCGGCTGGCGGCGATCGGGGCGGGGGTGGCGGCGGCGCTGTTGCTGGCGGCGTTGCCGGTGGTGTCGCCGAGTGCGGCGCAGCGGGTGCTGACGCAGTTTTCGAAGCAGATGAGCGATTTTGGCGACAACCATTATGGGGAGATCGCGGCGCGGTCGGTGGCGATCATCCGGGCGCATCCGCTGACGGGGGCCGGGTTCGATGGGTTCCGCCGGCTGTGCGACGAGCCGGCGTATTTCCAGGGCTGGCACTCTGATCGACCAGGGGGTGATGACGGTGGGGGTGCCGGCATCTGCGTGCAGCATCCGCATAATTTCTACATGCAGGCGGCGGTCGAGGGGGGCGTTCCGGGGCTGCTGCTGTTCGGGGCGCTGGCGGTGTCGTGGCTGGTGGCGATCGGGCGGGGGCTGCGGGAGGGCGGGCCGTTGCGGACCGGGCTGTTCATCGCGACGGCGATCCATCTATGGCCGATCGCGGGGAATACGGATTGGGTGGCGATGCCGCTGGCGGGGTATTTCTTCGTGCAGCTCGGGTTGGCGCTGGCCTACTCGGACTCGGTGAAGTCGACGCCGTCGTAGATTTCCGCCAACGGAAGGTCGATCCCGATGCTGCGCAGGGTCAGGACCCCCTCCATCTCGTCGACCGCCTCGAACACCCACTCGCCTTCGGCACCCTTGCGGTACAGATGGACGGAGGGTTGGCTCTGGTAGATCTCGACGATCTCTTGGACGCCCTCGACGTCCTGCTCGTCCCGCCGTTTGCGGTTTCGTCCGCGCCAGTCCCGCAGTTCGGACGGTGAGATTACCTCGAACAGAATGCGGGGCAGGCGATCGCAGCGCACCAGGATGTCGGGAATGCGGGCCGTGGGTCTCTGCTGGTCGCGTGGGACGGCGCCTGTCGCGAACTCCACGCGACAGGGGTGCCCCTTCATCCGCGACCTGAGCGCAACCGCGATATTGACAGCAACGACCCCGTGCAGCGGTGCCGGCGCCGCATGCGCCACGACAATGCCGTCGACCAATTCATAGCGCCAGGCATCGCCGGAGAAATGCAGATCGCTTTTGAGGAACGACTCCGCCGTCCAGTCCGTCTCGACGCGATCCAGCTTGCCCATTGACCCATCGTGCCATCGTCTGCCCGACACACTATATCAAGCCGACGATTTTCAGACGAGGTTTCCCATGTCCGACACGCAAGTTCCGGTGACGGTGCTGACCGGCTATCTCGGCGCCGGTAAGACCACGCTGCTGAACCGCATCCTGACCGAGAACCACGGCAAGAAATACGCGGTGGTCATCAACGAATTCGGCGAGCTCGGGGTCGATAACGACCTGGTGGTCGATGCGGACGAAGAAGTGTTCGAGATGAACAATGGCTGCATCTGCTGCACCGTGCGCGGCGACCTGATCCGGATCGTCGGCGGGTTGATGAAGCGGCGCGGCAAGTTCGACGGGATCATCATCGAGACCACCGGGCTGGCCAACCCGGCGCCGGTCGCGCAGACCTTCTTCGTCGACGACAATGTGCGGACGCGGACGCGGCTGGATGCGATCGTCACCGTGGTGGATGCCAAGAACCTGCCGGCGCGGCTGAAGGACAGCGCGGAGGCGGAGGAGCAGATCGCGTTTGCCGACGTGATCGTGCTGAACAAGACCGATCTGGTGACGGCCGAGGAGCTGACCGACGTCGAGGCGCAGATCCGCAAGATCAACCGCTTCGCGCGGATCCACCGTACGACGCGGGCCGATCTGCCGGTGGCGGAGGTCCTCGATCAGGGGGCGTTCGACCTGCAGCGGGTGCTGGCGCGGGAGCCGGAGTTCCTCGACGAGGGGCACGAGCATAGCCACAACGAAGACGTCTCGAGCATGAGCTTCGAGCTGACGCGGCCGGTGGACCCGGAGAAGTTCAACGCCTGGATCAGCGCGTTGCTGGCCGAGAAGGGGCAGGATCTGCTGCGGACCAAGGGCATCCTGGCGTATCCGGGCGAGGACCGGCGGTTTGCATTCCAGGCGGTGCACATGATCGCGGACGGGGATTTCATCGGGAATTGGCCGGAGGGGGAGCGGCGGAGCAAGCTGGTGTTCATCGGACGGAACCTGAACCGGCCGCAGTTGCGGCGGGGGTTCGAAAGCTGTCAGGTGGCAGGTTGATGCTCGCCGATACGAAGCCCTCTCCCTCCGGGAGAGGGTTGGGTGAGGGTCGATCGGTCGGGAAGGCCCTCACCCCGACCCTCTCCCGGAGGGAGAGGGAGCAAGGAGCGTGAGTGCTACCTTAAAGAACCCGCTCGACGAACGGACCATCGGGCATGAGCTTGGTGAGTTCGTCGTCGGCGCCGGGTTTTCCGGACATACGGCCGGGTTCGCGCTCGGCGACGGGACGCTGCGGCTGGTGTCGAGCGAGGGCACCTGGCGGACGATCGAGGTCCATGACGGGCCGGTGTTGTCGATGGTCACGGCCGGCGGCGGATGGCTGACGGGTGGGGATGACGGCGGGTTCCGCCGGGTCGCGGCGGATGGGACGGTATCGGAGGTGGCGCGGTTCAAGGGCAAGTGGGTCGAGCAGGTGGCGGCGTTCACCGACGCCAAGGCGCCGCTGCTGGCGTGCGCGGTGGGCAAGACCGTGCATGTGTTCGATGGGCATGGCGAGCGGCTGAAGAGCCTCGACCACCCGTCGAGCGTCACCGGCATCGCTTTCGATGCGAAGGGCAAGCGGGTCGCGGCGTCGCATTACAACGGCTGCTCGCTGTGGTTCGTGAATGCCAAGGCGGATACGCCGCGGGTGCTGGAGTGGAAGGGCAGCCATACCGGCATCGTGCTGCACCCGGCGGGGGAGGCGGCGGTGACCTGCATGCAGGAGAACGCGCTGCATGGGTGGCGGCTGGCCGACGGGCAGCACATGCGGATGAGCGGCTATCCTTCCAAAACCGAGAGTCTGTCGTTCAGCCGCAACGGCAAATGGCTGGCCTCGTCGGGGGCGGATACCGTGGTGTTGTGGCCGTTCTTCGGCGGCGGGCCGATGGGCAAGGCGCCGCTGGAGCTGGCCGGCGGCGACGGCGTGGTGTGCACGCGGGTGGCGTTCCAGCCGCAGCAGGACATGGTGGCGGCCGGGTTCACGGACGGGCTGGTGGTGATCGCCGACGTCTCGAGCGAGCGGATCTTGCCCATCGCGCTCCCCGGCCATGGACCGGTCACGGCGCTGGCCTGGTCGGCGGACGGCAGCAAGCTGGCGTTCGGAACCGAGACGGGGTTCGCCGCGCTGGTCGATCTCGCCCAACGATAGGATGATCACGATGCAGACGATCGACGCGCACCAGATGCGCATGCCGAAGCTCGGCCTGGGGACCTATCGGCTCAAGGGCGAGGCGTGTGCCGCGGCGGTCGACGGCGCGCTGAAGCTCGGCTACCGGCACCTCGACACAGCCGAGATGTACGACAACGAGGAGGCGGTCGGGCAGGGGATCGCGGCGAGCGGGGTCGCGCGGGGCGACATCTTCCTGACGACGAAGGTCTGGTGGCAGCACCTGGCCGGCGACGATATGGCGCGGGCGGCCGAGGCGAGCCTGAAGCGGCTGGGGACCGATTACGTCGACCTGTACCTGATCCACTGGCCGGCGCCGGACATGGATTTGGCCGATGCGCTCGAGAAGCTGGTCCGGCTGAAGGAGCAGGGAATGGCGCGCTCGATCGGGGTGGCGAACTTCCCGTCCGGCCTGCTGCGCCGGGCGGTCGGCGAGATCGGGGCGCCAATTGCGTGCAATCAGTTCGAATATCACGTGCTGCTCGGTCAGCAGACCATGGTGGACGCGGCCCGGGCGGTGGGCGCGGCAAGCGTGGCGTATTGCCCGTTGGCGCAGGGACGGCTGGCGCAGCAGCCGGTGCTGGAGGAGATCGCGCTCAAGCACAAGGTGAGCGCGGCGCAGGTGGCGTTGAAATGGCTGCTCGACCAGGACGGCGTCGCGGCGATCCCCAAGGCGGGGCGACCGGAGTCGCAGCAGGCCAATCTGGATGCGCTGCATGTGGCGCTGGACGAGGCGGACCGGGCGGCGATCGCGGCGCTGCCGAAGGATCAGCGCTGCGTCAACCCGGGGTTCGCGCCGGCGTGGGATAAGGTGGGCTAGATCGCCGCACCGAGGGCGGGGATCGCGCTGCTGTTCGTGGCGGCGGGGCTGGCGTTCGGGGCCTGGGCGGCCAGCATCGCCGCCGTGAAGGCGGCACTGGGGCTGTCGGACGGGGTGCTGGGCGTGACGCTGCTGTGCGTGGCGGTTGGCGCGATGATGGCGATGCCGGTGGCGGGGTGGCTCGGCGCGCTCGGGTATCGACGGTTGCTGGCGGCGATGGGGGCTGCGCTGGTGGTCACGCTGCCGCTGCCGGGGTTCGTGACGGGCGGGGCCGGGCTGGCGGGGGTGCTGCTGCTGTTGGGGGCGGCGACCGGGTCGCTGGACGTTGGGATGAACGCGCGGGCGAGCCGGTTCGAGCAGGAGGCCGGGCGGGCGGTGATGTCGTCGTTCCACGCGGCGTTCTCGCTGGGCGGGTTGCTCGGGACGGTGCTGGTGGCGGGCTGCGCGGCGGCGGGGGCCGGGGAGCGTGGCGGATTGTCGCTCGCGGCCGCGGCCGTGGCGGCCTGCGTGCTGGCGCATGCGTGGCTGGACCCCGACCCGGTCGTGGGTGGGTCGGGGCAGCGGGCGCGGGCATGGCCGGGCGGGGTGCTCGTGGGGATCGGGCTGCTATGCCTGCTGGCTTTCCTGACCGAAGGAGCGGTGGCGGACTGGTCGGGCGTGTTCCTGCGCGACGTGGCCGGCTTCGGCCCGGTGACGGGGGCGGCCGGGTTCGCGGCGTTCTCGGCGGCGATGATCGTCGCGCGGCTGCTCGGCGATGAGTGGGTGCGGCGGTTCGGGCCCCGCAGGGTGCTGCAGGCCGGGACCTGCTTGGCGGCGGCGGGGGTTGCGTTGGCGATCGCGGTGCCGGCGGCCGGGCCGGTGGGGTTCGGGCTGGTCGGGCTGGGCGTGGCGAACAGCGCGCCGATCCTGTTCTCGGCCGCGGGCCGGTCCGGGCCGGCGGCGAGCACCGGGATCGCGGCGGTGGCGGTGCTGGGGTATGCCGGCATGCTGGTGGGGCCTGCCCTCATCGGGGGCGCCGCGGAGTTGGTGGGGTTGCGGGTCGCGTTGGGGACGCTGGTCGCGGCCATGCTGGTGGTCGCGGCTTGTTCCGGCCGAGCGGTGCGCTGAACTCTCGGTTCAGGCCGGACCGTTGCGGAGGCGACGGTCGTCCGCCTAAGCTCGCTTCCGATTTCGGGAGGCCGTCATGGCGATATGGGGACGGATGCTCGCGGCGGGGCTGTTGCTCGGCGGCGCGGCGGAGGCGGCCGAGTATCCGGCGCCGCTGCAGGGCGATTACGTCGCGCACGATTTCCGCTTCCACGACGGCACGACGCTGAAGGCGCTGACGCTCCATTACGCGACGGTCGGGGCCAGGACGGGCGAGCCGGTGCTGGTGCTGCACGGCACCGCGGGCACCGGCACCGGAATGCTGAACCCGGCCTTCGCGGGCGAGCTGTTCGGGCCGGGCCAGCCGCTCGATGCGGCGAAGTATTACATCATCCTGCCGGACGCGATCGGGGCGGGGCAGTCGTCCAAGCCGTCGGACGGCATGCGGGCGAGCTTTCCGCACTATGATTATGACGACATGGTCGCCGCGCAGTACGAACTGCTGACCAAGGGGCTCGGGATCCAGCATCTGCGGGTGGTGATCGGCAACTCGATGGGCGGGATGGAGACGTGGGTCTGGGGCGAGACATACCCGGAGTTCATGGATGCGCTGGTGCCGATGGCGAGCCAGCCGACCGCGATGTCGAGCCGGAACTGGATGCTGCGCCGGATGATCATCGACACCATCCGCACCGACCCGGCCTGGAAGGACGGCAACTACACCGAGCAGCCGCCCAACCTGCGGGTGGCGAACGTCTGGTTCGGCATCGCGACCAGCGGCGGCAGTTCGGCCTACGCCAAGGAGGCGCCGACGCGGGAGGCGGCCGATGCGGCGGTGGCCAAGCGCAAGGCGCTGCCATTCACGGCCGACGCGAACGACTTCCTGTACCAGTGGGAGGCGTCACGCGACTTCGATGCGGCGCCGGGGTTGCCGACGATCAAGGCGAGCGTGCTGGTCATCAACTCGGCCGACGACGAGCGCAATCCGCCGCAGACCGGGCTGTTGGAGGCGGCGCTCAAGCGGGTGAGCCACGCGAAGTATTACCTGATCCCGGAGAGCCCGGAGACGTCGGGACACGGGACGACGTCGGTGGCGAAGTTCTATCAGAAGCCGCTGGCGGAGTTTTTGGCGTCGGTGCCGAAGCAGGGGAGCTAGACCAGCCGACGTAGGGAGCGAGGAGGTGGGCTGAAGCCCACCCTACGGGATCGTCACGCCGATCATGGATTCGGCGGTGACGAGGGTGGCGAGGCGGTCTTCGGCCCAGCCGTCGGTGCCGGCGGGGCGGCGGGGGAGGACCATCCAGCGGTAGTCGGCGGTGCTGTCGAGGACGCGGATGGCGGTGCCGGCGGGGAGCACGGTGCCCCATTCGGCGAGCACGCCGGCCGGGTCGCGGATGGCGCGGGCGCGGTAGGCGACGGATTTGAACCAGAACGGCGGGTAGCCGAGCACTGCGCGCGGGTAGCAACTGCACAGGGTGCAGACGACCAGGTTGTGGGTCCCCTCGGTGTTCTCGAGCACGCCGAGCGGCGGTAGGCCGCGCATGGGGATGCCGAGGCTCTCGGCGGCCTTGGCGCCGTCCTCGAGCATCAGCGCGCGGTAGGTCGGATCGACCCAAGCGCGGGCGACCATGCGCGCGCCTTGGCCGGGGTTGGCACGGTCGGTGCGCTCGATGGCGGCCTCGATCTCCGGGGCGGTGGCGATGTTCTTCTCGGCGAGGAGCAGCCGCACCGCGGCGAGCAGGCGGTCGCCTCTGGTCTCCAGTAGCGTGGTCATAGCGGCTCCAACCAGGGTTCGAAGATCTCGACCACGATCTCGCTGGCGCCGGAATCGGGCCAGATCGATTGCGGGGCGAAGGCGACGTGGTAGAGCGGCAGGGTCGCGGCCGGGCGGGCGAAGGCGAGGTCTTCCGGGTTGCGGAAATCGCCAAGGTGCCGGAGCACGGTGCCGGTGCGGCCGCGCAAATAATGCGGCGTGCGGATATGGCATGGGCCGCGTGTCTCGGGCCAATCGTCGCGGACGCGGACCGGGGTGCCGGCTTCTAGCATCGGTCGAGCGCGGTCCGCAGCTCGGCCTCGGTGATGACCCCGTGCTCGAGCAGGTTGCCGGTAATCGAGCGGATCCACTTCTCGTAATAGGAGAGGCGCAGGTAGTCGGCCTCGGGGATCGCCTCGATGCCGCGGCGGAGTTCGTCGACACTCATGATCTTCTTGGCGCCGAGAATCTGGCGCAGCGCGTCGACGGTGCGGTCGAACTCGGTCAGCGCGTGGGGTTCGGTGTCGATGCCGTCGCAGAGGAAGCGGGAGACGCCGCCGAGGTCGTGCATGGCCCGGGGTGTTGGTTCAGTCACTGGATTACCTCGCCGGGCAACACGCCCCAGATCTCGCTGCGCTTGATGTAGCCACGATAATCCCCGATCTGCGCCTGGCACCACTCCGAAGTGGCCTCGCAGCTGCGTAGGCGGAGGATGACGCCGGGCTTGAGCATGGCGACGGGCCCGGTGGTCTCGTTGGCGGCTTGGCGCAGCACCCGCTCCGACCCGGTGACCACCGCCGTCCGGCGCTCGGTGAGCGTGGCCCGGTTGACCCAGCCCTTGTTGCCGGAGGGGTCCTGGACGAGGCGCCAGATGTCGAACTCACGCTCGATCTGCACCGGGAGGTCGCGGCGCTTGTACACCCAATCGATCGGGTAGCGCGGGCCGGGTCCGCTGCGGAAATTGACCTCGTCGGAGCGCAGCGCGGCGAAGCGAGGCAGCGGCATGCCGGTGTTGCTGCCTTTGCCGGGCTCGGCCGGGGGCGGTTCGACCGGGGCCGGCGCCGGGGCTGGTGCCGGGGCAGGATGTACTGGCGTGGGCGGCTTGCGGACGGGCTTCGGGGACGGTTTGCGGTCCGCTGGCTTGTGCTCGCCCGATTTGGCTGGTGCGGCCTTGGCCGGCCCGGGTTTAGCGGGCGGCGTGGCGGGTTTGTGGTCGGGGGCGGGCGCTGGGTGTGCCGCCACCGGCGGGTGGAGCGGAGGCGCCGGCGGCTTGAGCACCGACGTGGACGGCGCCGGTTGCGCCGCGGCGTAGGCTGGGAGGGCCAGCAGGAGAAGGACGGCGAGACGCATGCGTCCTCCCTGCCGTGGACGCCGCAGCCGGGTCAAGCGGCTCAAAGCGTCACGATCGCCCCGCCGCCCGCCGCGACGAGGAACGCGGGGATGCCGGAGACCTCGACCGCCGGCAGCATCGCCGCCAGCGGCAGCCCGGCCATCCGCAGCCCGGCCTCGCACACCAGCAGCCGGACCCCCAACTCCGCCGCCGCGTCGCGCAACTCGTCGAACCCGGCCACGCCCTGCGCGATCACCGACGCGTCCCGCCCGGCCTGCACCAGGCTGGACCAGTCCTGCAGCAGCGCCCGGCAACCGTCGTTGCTGGCGAACAGCACCACCGGCCGCCCGATTGCCGCAGCGGCGACGGCGAGCATGAACGCGTAATGGGCGCGCTCGTGGGTGCCGGTCAGCAGCAGGAGACCGAGCGGTTCAGACGACATGCGCGGAGAGGTCTCTGATGGTGGGGTGGTCGCCGCAGAGCGGGCAGGCCGGGTCGCGCGGCAGGCGGATGGTGCGCATCCGAGCGCCGAGCGCGTCCCAGATCAGCAGCCGGCCGGAGAGGCTCTCGCCGATGCCCATGATCTCCTTCAGGGTCTCGGTCGCTTGCAGCGTGCCCATCACGCCGGTGACGGCGCCGAGGATGCCGGCTTCGCTGCACGAGGGCACCAGGCCGGGGGGCGGCGGGGCCGGATGCAGGCAGCGGTAGCAGGGGCCGCCGGCGTGCGGCTTGAACACCGAGAGCTGGCCGTCGAAGCGGAGCACGGCGGCGGAGACGAGGGTGCGGCCGGCCAGGGCGCAGGCATCGGCGACGAGGAAGCGGGTGGCGAAATTGTCGCTGCCGTCGCAGACGAGGTCGTAGCGGCCGACGAGGTCGAGCGCGTTGGCGGCGGTGAGCCGCGTCTCGTGCGCCTCGAGAGTGACGGCCGGGTTGATGGCGCGCGCGGCGGTGGCGGCGGAGCGGACCTTGGCCACGCCGACCCGGTCGGTGGTGTGGGCGATCTGGCGCTGCAGGTTCGACAGGTCGACGCGGTCGTCGTCGATCAGGCCGATGGTGCCCACTCCGGCGGCGGCGAGATAGAGCAGGACCGGGCTGCCGAGCCCGCCGGCACCGACGACCAGCACGCGGGCGGCGCGCAACTTGGCCTGGCCGGTGCCGCCGACCTCGACCAGTAGGATGTGGCGCGAGTAGCGGGCGATCTCGTCTTCGCTGAAATCCAGGTCCATACCGCCAACATAGTCATTCGACGGATTCGACACGATGGATGAGGGCGCATTGGTGCTGTTCAGTGGTGGGCAGGATAGCACGGCGTGCCTGGCCTGGGCGCTGGAGCGGTATGAGCGGGTGGAGACGGTCGGCTTCGCCTACGGCCAGCGCCACGCGGTCGAGCTGGCGTGCCGGGGGCCGATCCGGACGGCGCTGACGGAGCGCTGGGGCAGCCGGCTGGGCCCGGACGTGGTGGTCGACATCGGGCCGTCGCTGGCCGCGCTCGGCGAGACGGCGCTGACGAGCGAGGTGGCGATCGCGATGGGGGCGGACGGACTGCCGACCACCTTCGTGCCGGGGCGCAACCTGCTGTTCCTGACCTATGCCGCCGCCCTGGCGTATCGGCGCGGGCTGCGCCGGATCGTGGGCGGGATGTGCGAGACGGATTTCAGCGGCTACCCGGATTGCCGCGACGACACGGTCAAGGCGATGCAACTCGCGCTCAATCTGGGGTTGGAGCGGCGGTTCGTGCTGGAGACGCCGTTGATGTGGCTCGACAAAGCAGCCACATGGGCGCTGGCGGACCGGCTGGGCGTGCTCGACATCACGGTGGAGCTCACGCATACGTGTTATCTGGGCGACCGCTCCCGTCGTCACGCGTGGGGGTTTGGCTGCGGTACGTGCCCGGCCTGCGTGTTGCGGGCGCAGGGCTGGCAGCGGTTTCGGGAGAGTATTGGTGCTTGATTGGCTAGACGGTGTCGTCCAGGGACACGGGACCTGGGTCGTCGCCGTGGTGATCTTCTTCGAGAGCATGGGGCTGCCGCTGCCGGGCGAGAGCCTGCTGATCGCGCTGGCGATCTATGCGTCGACCAAGGGCGGCATCAACATCACGTCGGCGCTGGGCTGGGCGGTGTTGGGCGCGATCATGGGCGACAATGCGGGCTATCTGATCGGCCGGTTCGCGGGCCGGCGGGCGTTGGTGCGGTGGGGGGGCAAGATCGGCCTGACCGACAAGCGCATCACGCTGGGCGACTACCTGTTCCACAAGCATGGGGGCAAGGTGGTGTTCTTCGGCCGCTTCATCGCCTTCCTGCGCACGCTGTCGGCGCTGCTGGCGGGGGCGACGCACATGCCCTGGCATACCTTCCTGATCTGGAATGCGCTCGGCGGGTTCTGCTGGGTGGTCGGCTACGGGAGCGCCGCCTATCTGGTCGGCGACCACATCAAGGTGTTCCTGGGTCCGATCGGGCTGACGCTGGGCGTCATCGCGGCGGGGCTGATCCTGTGGTTCGTGATCTGGGTGAACCGGCACGAGGACGAGATGGTGGCGACCGCCGAAGCCGAGATGGGCAAGCAGCGGGCGGCGGCCGGATAGCCCGGCCGCCGCCGGACATCAGCGGTCGCGGTACGCGGCGCGGAAGCGGCCCAACTCGATGGCGCGCTCCGGCGGCGGACGCCCGATCATGTAGCCGACCAACATGCCGAGCGCGGCCACGCCGAGCATCACCGCCACAGGCTCGTTGCGGACGTAGTCGCCGACGTATTTCGCCGCCGCGGTGCCCTGTTCGTAGGCCTGGCCGCCCAACTGCGACGCCTGCTCGGTGACCTTCTTGGTCACCCCGCTCAGGGTCGACCCGGCGTTCTCGGCGGCGTCCTGCAGCGCATCCTTGGCGTCGCCATAGGCCTGCTGCGCCTTGCCGGCGATCTGGTCGACCTTGCCGTCGACCTTGCTCTTGGTGTCGCCCGTCACGCTGCCGACGGCGCTCTCGACCTTGCCGCCCAGGTTGCGGGCAGTGCCTTCTATCTGATCCTCGGCCATTCTCATTCCTTCCGATAATGCAGTGGACGTTGACCGCTGCAGGTGCTGACGCCCGCTCCGATAGTCGCGATCATGGGTTAAAGTAAGTATGCGTCACATGGTTGCATGGGCACGCGAGGCGCTCCGCTAGGCGGCCCGCGCGTTTCGGCTTATTGAGGATCGAACGACGTTTATGATGCAGTGCGAGGTTAGGCCGGAATGAACATCCACGAATATCAGGCCAAGGAGCTGCTGCGCCGCTATGGCGTCGCCGTGTTGGACGGGCATGTCGCCTGGACCCCGGAGGAGGCGCAGCAGGCGGCAGCCAAGCTGCCCGGGCCGATCTATGTGGTGAAGTCGCAGATCCATGCCGGCGGCCGTGGCGCGGGCAAGTTCCAGGGCGATCCAGACGGTAAAGGCGGCGTGCGCCTGGCCAAGAGCGCCGACGAGGTCAAGGCCGCCGCGGAGGCGATGATCGGCAACGTGCTGATCACCAAGCAGACCGGCGACGCCGGCCGCCGGGTCAGCCGGGTCTATGTCGAGGCCGGCTGCGACATCAAGCGCGAGCTGTATCTCTCGCTGCTCGTGGACCGCGACACCGGCCGCATCGTCGTCGTCGCCTCGACCGAAGGCGGCATGGAGATCGAGCACATCGCCGAGACGCAGCCGGAGAAGATCCTGCGCGCCGTGATCGACCCGGCCAGCGGCATCTCCGGCTTCCATACGCGCAAGCTCGCCTTCGGCCTCGGCCTCGAGGGCAAGCAGATCGGCGCGTTCAGCAAGTTCGTCATGGCCATGTACAAGGCCTTCAACGACCTCGACTGCGCCATCGTCGAGATCAACCCGCTGGTCGTGACGGCCGCCGGCGACGTCGTGGCCCTGGATGCGAAAGTGTCGTTCGACGACAACGCGCTGTATCGGCATCCGGAGCTGGAGAAGCTGCGCGACGAGGCGGAGGAGGACCCGAAGGAGCTCGAGGCGGCCAAGTACAGCCTCAACTACATCGCGCTGGACGGCACGATCGGCTGCATGGTCAACGGCGCCGGGCTGGCGATGGCGACGATGGACATCATCAAGCTGTATGGCGGCAGCCCGGCCAACTTCCTCGACGTCGGCGGCGGCGCCACCAAGGAGCGTGTCACCGCGGCGTTCAAGATCATCCTGTCGGACCCGAACGTCGAAGGCATCCTGGTCAACATCTTCGGCGGCATCATGCGCTGCGACGTGATCGCCGAGGGCGTGGTCGCGGCGGCGCGCGAGGTCAGTCTCGGCGTGCCGCTGGTGGTCCGCTTGGAGGGCACCAACGTCGAGTTGGGCAAAGATATCCTGGCCAAATCCGGCCTGCCGATCGTGTCGGCCGACAACCTGGCCGACGCCGCCGAAAAGGTGGTCCGCGCCGTGAAGGAAGCCGCATAATGGCCGTTCTCGTCGACGCCAACACCATCGTCATCACCCAAGGGTTCACCGGCGCCCAGGGCACGTTCCACTCCGAGCAGGCGATCGCCTACGGCACGAGGGTCATGGGCGGCGTCACGCCGGGCAAGGGCGGCACCACGCATCTCGACCTGCCGGTGTTCGACACGGTGGCCGAAGCGGTCCACGCCACCAAGGCCAACGCGACCGCGATCTACGTCCCGCCACCGTTCGCCGCCGACGCCATCCTCGAGGCGATCGACGCCGACATCCCGCTGATCATCTGCATCACCGAGGGCATTCCGGTGCTGGACATGATCCGGGTCAAGCGGGCGCTGACCGGCTCGAAATCGCGGCTGATCGGGCCGAACTGCCCGGGCGTGATCACGCCGGAAGCCTGCAAGATCGGCATCATGCCCGGGCACATCCACCGCCGCGGCAGCGTCGGCATCGTCAGCCGCTCCGGCACGCTGACCTACGAGGCGGTGGCGCAGACCACGGCGGCCGGGCTCGGGCAGAGCACCTGCGTCGGCATCGGCGGCGACCCGGTCAAGGGCACCGACTTCATCGAAGTGCTCGAGATGTTCCTGGCGGACCCCGAGACCGAGAGCATCATCATGATCGGCGAGATCGGCGGCAATTCCGAGACCGACGCGTCGGAGTTCATCGCCAAGAGCGGCACCAAGAAGCCGGTGGTCGGCTTCATCGCGGGGGCCACGGCGCCGCCGGGCCGCCGGATGGGCCATGCGGGCGCGGTGATATCGGGCGGCAAGGACACGGCGGCGGCCAAGTTCGAGGCCATGCGCAAGGCCGGCATCCACGTCGCCGACAGCCCGGCCGCGCTCGGCAGCACGATGGTCCGCGCATTGAAAGGCTGACCGCCGCCGCCCACTCAGAGAGGCCGGTGAGGAGATGAACCATGACACCAAGCCTCGCCGGCGCCCGGCCCGATCATCGCCGCTGGATCCAGCTGCTGCTCGGCGTCGCGAGCATGGTGCTGATCGCCAATCTGCAATACGGCTGGACGCTGTTCGTCCAGCCGCTCAAGACCGCCCACGCGGACTGGGCGACCGCGGACATCCAACTCGCCTTCGCCATCTTCGTCGCGCTCGAGACCTGGTTGACCCCGGCCGGCGGCTGGATGGTCGAGCGGCTCGGCGCCCGGCGCGGTCCCAAGCTGACCATTGCGCTGGGCGGGACCCTGGTCGGGCTCGGCTGGGCGATCAACTCGATCGCCGGCACGCTGACCCTGCTCTATGTCGGCTCGGCCATCACCGGGATCGGGGGTGGCTTCATCTACGCGACCTGCGTCGGCCTGGCGGTCAAGTGGTTCCCCGACCGGCGCGGCTTGGCGGTCGGGCTGATCGCGGCCGGGTTCGGCGCCGGGGCGGCGCTGACGATCATCCCGATCGAGCGGACCATCGAGAGCAGCGGCTACGCCCATACGTTCCTGGTGTTCGGGATCGGCCAAGGGGTGCTGCTGTTCCTGATCGCCTGGTTCATGCGCTACCCGGACGCCGGCGAGGTTCCGGCGGTACCGTCGCGCAACGTGGCGCAGTCGGCGCGCAACTTCAGCCCGCGCGAGATGCTGGCGACGCCGGTGTTCTGGCTGCTCTACGGGATGTTCGTGATGGTGTCGGCCAGCGGCCTGATGGCGACGGCGCAATTGTCGCTGATCGCCAAGGATTTCGGCCTCGACAAGACGTTCCTGCTCGGCGGCAGCACGGTCCTGGCGACCGCGCTGATCGTCGACAGCCTGGCCAACGGGGCGGCGCGGCCGTTCTTCGGCTGGGTCTCGGACCAGATCGGCCGCGAGACGACGATGGCGATCGCGTTCACGCTGGGCGGGGTCGCGTATCTCCTGCTGGGACAGTTCGGCGCGCAGCCCTGGCTGTTCGTGCTGTTCGCGGCGCTGATCTTCTTCACCTGGGGCGAGATCTTCAGCCTGTTCCCCTCGACCTGCACCGACGCGTTCGGCGCCAAATACGCCACCACCAACACCGCGTTCCTCTACACCGCCAAGGGCGCGTCGGCCCTGCTGGTGCCGTTCGCCAACATGATCAAGGGGCAGACGGGCTCGTGGTGGTCGGTGTTCCTGGCGGCGGCGGCGATGAACTTCCTCGTCGTGCTGCTGGCGCTGTTCGCCCTGCGCCCGCTGCGCCGCGCCCAGGAGCGGCGCGCGGCAACGACGTTGCCCCTGACGGTCTGATCGCAGGACATACCTGACGCTGCCGATTGCTGATCGCACTTGCAAACGAGAATGATTCTCAATAACCTTCCCTCACGGCCAGGGGGAGGACCCGATGCAGAGCCTACGATCAGCGCCCGCGGCGACCGCGCACTTGCTCGCACTCCAGGTCATCCGGCGTTCGCTCGCCGACGCTGCCGGAGGCACGGAGGATAGCGGCTGGCGCGAGGTCGGCCGGGTCCTGCGCCGGGCGCATGCCGAGATGGTGCGGCATCAGCGTGTCGGGCTCGTCGTGGCGGAGGAGGGCACCGTCCTGCTGACGCGGCACGAACGGCGCCTAGTGCGCGCCACCGGTGCAGCCCAGATCCCCGACCCGGCGCTGGTCGACAATCTCATCTTCGCGCTCGCGCCGGGTCGCGAGGCGCGCCCGTTCCTGACCGACGCGATCGGACACCTCGCTGCCGGCCTGGCCCGGCACGGACACCGCATTTCACCACGGATGGAGTATCGCCTCGATGCCTGAACATTTCGACGACTTGCCCGAAGCCGAGCGTACGCTGCTGTGGACGATGCGCGTCTGGGTGGTCGGCCATTGCCGGCAGCAGGACCTGTCGGCCCGGATCGCCGGCGCCCTGCGCGACCGCGGCGCGGAAGGCGCGCTCGGCTACCTCGAGGGCTTCATGTGGGCGCTCAGCCGCGGCGCCTCGCGGCCGATCGAGGTGCTCTGCCTATGCCGGGCCGAGGTCAGCGCGGATGAACGGCTGTTGCTCGACGCATTCTCGCTGTTGCAGCGGGACGAGGCGGACGAGGCGCAATCGCTGCTGTGCACCTTAGTCACCGAGCCATCGGCCGTCGTCGCGATCCGCAGCGCTGAAGGCATGGCGCAGGAATTCCTCGCGGCGGGACTGGCATTGCCGTGGGCCCCCGCCCCGTTCGGACGGCGCGCCACCGAGTCGCTCCGTGTCTTGCATTAGATGAGATGCTTCCGCATTCTTAATTGCGAGTAACTTGCAGTCGCCTATCGGTGACCCTCAATCCGGCTAAACGAGCTCGGTGCCAACCGCGAGCGCTGGACTCGCGCTGGAATTTGGTAGGGTTACGCGTATGGCCATGATGATCATATTGCGGGCGCTTCCAGCCCTGCTGCTCGCGCTCCCGTCGCTCGCCTGGGCCCAGGACGCCCATGCCGATGCCACCCTGCCGCAGGATCTCTCGTTCTGGGGCATGGTGTCCGGCGCGGATTGGGTCGTCAAAGGCGTGTTCGCCGGGTTGGGCCTCGCCTCCGTGCTGACCTGGACGGTGGCGCTGGCCAAGGCGGCCGAACTGATCGGGGCCGCCCGCGCCACCGGCGCCGGGGTGGCGGCGCTGCGGGGCGCAAACAGCCTCGATCACGCATCCAGCCTGCTTGGCCAGGGTGGCGGCGCCTGCGCGAGCCTGCTGCAGGCCGCGCGGGCCGAGATCGCCGCCTCCGACCCGGGCGACCGCGACGGCATCAAGGAGCGCGCGGTCTGGAAGCTCGAACGCATCGTGGCGACCGCCGGCCGTACGCTCGGGCGCGGCATCGGGCTGC
This sequence comes from uncultured Acetobacteraceae bacterium, assembly GCA_964657565.1. Lineage (GTDB taxonomy): Bacteria > Pseudomonadota > Alphaproteobacteria > Acetobacterales > Acetobacteraceae > JAVVHH01. The sequence continues at coordinate 12,248 of CAZZVQ010000048.1, read as the reverse complement.
TCGCGACCATCGGCGCCATCGCGCCGTTCGTCGGCCTGTTCGGCACCGTGTGGGGCATCATGAACGCCTTCATCGGCATCTCGCGCAGCCAGACCACCAACCTGGCCGTCGTCGCCCCCGGCATCGCCGAGGCGCTGCTGGCCACCGCGATCGGCCTGGTCGCCGCCATCCCGGCCGTCGTCATCTATAATATGTTCGCACGCGCCATCGCCGGGCAGAAGGCGCGGCTGGCCGATGCGGTGGCCGAGACCATGCGCCTGCTGTCACGCGACCTCGCCCGCGCCGCGCCGGCGCATCTGCGGGCGGCGGAGTAGGCCGTGGCGATGCGGTTGGGTGGTGACGACGACGAGCTCACCGAAGCGCACGAGATCAACGTCACGCCGTTCATCGACGTCATGCTGGTGCTGCTGATCATCTTCATGGTCGCCGCGCCGCTGGCGACGGTGGACGTCCGGGTCGAGCTGCCGGCCTCGACGGCGTCGGTGCAGAAGCGGCCGGACAAGCCGGTGTTCCTGACCATCACCGCCGAGCGGACCCTGGCGCTGGGCAACGCGACGGTCGCCCGGGACGCGCTCGGCGCGGCGCTCGCCGGCGTCACCGGCAACGACCGCGCGCAGCGCATCTTCCTGCGCGCCGACAAGGGCGTGCCGTATGGCGAGGTGATGGAGGTGCTGAACCTGCTGCGCGCCGCCGGTTATCTGAAGATCGCGCTCGTCGGGCTGGCGGCGCGCCAAGCGGGAGAATGATGCAGGACGAGGCCGCGCTCCCGGCGGCGCTGCGCTGGGGCGGGGCGCTGGCGATCGTGCTGGCGTTGCACGGGGCGGCGGCGTGGATGCTGCTGAGAAGCGGCTTTCCGCCAATGGCGATGCCGGCCGCATTGGAAGCGGTGATGCTCGACCTCGCGCCCGACCTGCCGCCGGTGCAGCCGGCGGCGCCGCCGACACCGATCCCGCCGCTGCCGGCTCCGGAACCGCCGCCGCCCGAGCCACCGCTTGTCGAGCCAGCGCCCCCGCCGCCGGTGGCCGCGGAAACCGTGCTGCCGGTCCTGCCGCCACCACGGCTGCCCGCGCCGCGGCCGCAACCCAGGCCGAAGCCGCGGATCGTGGAACGCCCGGTCGAACGGCAGCCGGCGCCGTCAGCGGCCGACGCGACGCCCCGGCCGGTCGCCCCGGCGCCGGTGACGGTCGCCACGCCGTCGTGGCGCAACGAGCTGCTCGGCCGCCTGCAGCGGGCCAAGCGGTATCCGGACCTGGCCCGCTCGCATGGCGACCAGGGGGTGGTCACGGTGACCTTCACCATGGACCGCGGTGGCCGGGTCCTCAGCGTCAGCCTAGTGCGCAGTTCCGGCTCGGCCCTGCTCGACGAGGAAGGCGTCGCCCTGGTCCGCCGCGCCGAGCCGCTGCCGAGCCTGCCGGAGGAGATGGGGGGCAGCACGATCACGCTCACCGTCCCGATCAGCTTCGCGCTGCGCTGAGGTGGTTTCGGAACGGTAAGTTATCTGTTACGGTCCAGCACCGGATCAGGTGCGACCATGGCGATGCTGTCCTACTCGAACGAAGGCATTTGGGTCCGCGCGATGCGCGAGCGGAACTTCGCGGCGATCCTGGACTGGTTCACCACCTATTTCTTCGGCGCCGGGATCGCGATCCTCCTCGTGATCGACCTGGTCGCTTGGGTCGACAGCGGCGGATCGTTCAGCCCCATGGCGCGCGCCGCGTCGGGCGGCCTCCTGCTGGCGGCTGCATCGGTCGTGGCGGGGTGGTTGCTCGGCCTTCTGTTCGGCATTCCCCGGTCGCTCTCGCGTCCACAACCTGCCGCGGGCCGGGCTCCCGGCTCCGGATCGGACGACCCGGCGTCAACGACGAACGACGTCCCTCGGCCCAGCCGGACGAACACCAATCTGGAGGACGTGTCGGATTGGCTGACCAAGACGATCGTCGGTCTCGGGCTTGCCAACCTGTATCTGATCCCCGGCTACGCCTGGCGGAAATCCGGCCAGATCGGTGCCCAGATCTTTGCCAGTTCGAGCGGGCAGAGCTTGGTCCTGCTCATCGCGACGTATTTCGCCATCGGCGGCTTCTGGATCGGATACATCGGAACGCGAACGATGATCACGCTGCTGTTCGATGTGGTGGATCGTAGCTTCGACAGCAAAGCCGTCGCCGACGCCGCCGACCCGGCCAACCTGCAGCTCGATCCGACCAGCGGCACGATCAAGCCGGCGACCGACGGCCTGCTCGAGGCGGATCAGCAATTGCTTGGCCGCCCGCTGCAGTCGATGAGCAGTCCGACCGAGCTTGCCGCTTGGGGAGCGGCCAAGGCCAGGAGCGGGGAGTGGGGCACGGCACTGGCCATCCTGGCGGAGGCGGCCAAGAGCGCGCCCGGTGACGCCGCGATCAAGAAGCTGCTGTCGACCGTCAGCGCCGCCAACAAGCCACCGGATCCATGACGGCCATCATGGCCGCGTGGCAGATGTGTCGATGATCACAGACACCCCATGACACGCGCACGTATCGTTGATAGAAGATTACCAAAGCGTGAAGATGTGGGTCCGTGGCGAGCAATAAGGCTGCAAGACTGGCGGTTTATGGTGCGATCCTCGGCGTAATCGTGCCGTTACTCGCCGCGCCCGCATCCGCCCAACGGCCAGACGCGCCGTTCACCGGCAATGTGGTGCCGCAAGGTTCGCCCATCCCGCGCATCCTGCCGCCGGTGCCGCCGAGCGTGGCTCCCGGCACCGATCTGGTCCGGCCCGCGACGCCGGCGGCGAGCCCGGCGGTCGATGTGCCGATCTCCAGCGTCGTGGTCGTCGGCGGGACGGCGTTCCCGCAGGACCGGCTGCGTGCGCTGACCGAAGGCCTGGTCGGCCCCGCGACGCCGGTAGCCCGGATCGAGCGCGCCCGTGCCGCGCTCGTCTCGCTGTACCGCACCAATGATTTCGTGCTCACCACCGTGACGGCCACCGTCGCGGCCGGGGGCGATCTGCGCTTCAATGTCATCGAGGGGCGGATCGCGGCCGTCAAATTGGACGGCGACATCGGGCCGGCCGGGGTGCAGGTCTTGCGTTTCCTCGACAATCTGCTGGAACGCCAGCCGCTCGACAACAAGACGCTGGAGCGCTGGCTGCTGCTGGCGCAGGAGATCCCCGGCATCTCGCTGCACGCGGTGCTGCAGCCATCGCTCGCCGATCCCGGCGCGCTGACGCTGGTCGCGCAGGTGTCGCGGCAGAAATTCAACGGCCTGTTGACCGCCGACAACCGCGCCTTCCGGCAGACCGGTCCGGTGGAATCGTTGCTGTTGTTCGACGGCAACAGCTTCACCGAGTTCGGCGAGCGGACCGAGCTGTCGATCTATCACACCGATGGCGGCACGCAGAATTTCGGCCAGGCCTCGACCGAGTTCTATGTCGGCGGCTCCGGGCTGAAGCTGCGCCTGTATGGCGGCACCGGCCAGGCGCAGCCCTCCGACTTCTTGCGGGTCGTCGGCTATCGCGGGCTGACCACCACCGCCGGCGTCGCCGGCAGCTACCCCGTGGTCCGCTCGCGCGACCAGTCGCTGAACGCCGTCGGCAGCATCGACTTCATCGAGACCGAGACCCGGACGCTGAGCGGCCCGAACGGTCAGGAGGCGCGCGCGAGCAAGGACTCGCTCCGGGTCGCGCGCCTCGGCCTGGAATACGCGCTGCAGGATTCGCTGGCGGGCGATGCGCGGCCGGCCGTCAACTTCGTCGGCGTGCGGGGCTCGCAGGGCCTGAACTTCGCCGGGAGCACCGGCAACGACAACCCGCGCCCGGGCCGGCAGAACGAGAAGGTCGATTTCAGCAAGGTCTCCGTCGAGGTGTCCCGCACGCAGACGCTGTTCGCTCCCTGGCCCGAGGCCAGCGTCGCCCTGCGGGCGCGCGTGCTCGGCCAGGTCAGTTCGAGCGTCCTGCCGCCGTCGGAGAAGTTCTTCCTCGGGGGCAGCGAGATCACCCGGGGCTTCTACTCGGGCGAGGTCACCGGCGACAACGCGCTGGCGTGGTCGGCCGAGCTGCAGCTCAACACGGGGCTGGACTTCAGCGCCTACAACGTGCCGATTCCGATCACGGCGCAGTTCTATGCGTTCTACGACCGGGGCGAGACGTGGGAGAACCAGCGCATCGACCCGAACGCGCGGATCTCCTCGCTGGGGATCGGCACGCGGATCAACGTCACCCGCTACACGGAGATCGACCTGGAAGGCGTCGTCCGCAATACGAGACTGCCGCAGGGCACGCCGGGCGTGGTCAGGCCTTTGAAGGCCGACGCCGCCTATTGGCGATTGCTGACCCGGTTCTGATCCGATGAGCCAGCTGCGGTGGACTTTGACCAATAGTACGGCGTTGCAGGCGGCGGTCGGCCTGGCCTTCGTGATGCCCGCCGCGGCGCAGCCGGCGCCCAACGCGCGTCCGCAAGGGGGCCAAGTGGTGGCCGGCGCCGCCGCGATCGCCGCGGGCACGACGACGACCACCATCAACCAGACCAGCAACCGCGCCGCCATCGAGTGGCGCTCCTTCGACGTCGGCAGCAATCAGAGCGTCGTCTTCAACCAGCCCGGCGCCAGCAGCGTCACGCTGAACCGGGTGACCGGGCCGGACCCGTCCGCCATCGCCGGGCGGATCAGCGCCAATGGCCAGCTGGTGCTGACCAACCCGTCCGGCGTGGTGTTCCATGCCGGCGCGCAGGTGAACGCGCAGAGCGTGATCGTCAGCGCGCCGGGGATCAGCAACCAGAACTTCATGGCCGGCCGGATGGTGTTCGACCAGCCAGGCAGTCCGAACGCGCGGATCACCAATGCCGGCACGATCACGGTCAAGGAGGCCGGGCTGGCCGCGCTGGTGGCGCCGTCGGTCGCCAACTCCGGGACCATCACCGCGCGCTTGGGCCATGTGGTCCTGGCCGGCGCGACCACGCATACGCTGGACATGTATGGCGACGGGCTGGTGTCCATCGACATCACCAAGCAGGTGACGCGGGCGCCGGTCGGCGCGGACGGCAAGACGGTGACGGCGCTGGTCACCAATACCGGGACCATCGCCGCCGATGGCGGTACTGTACAATTGACGGCGCGTGCGGCCGACGGCGTGGTGAACACGCTGGTGCAGGCGGGCGGTGGCAGCAGGATTCGGGCGAACACGGTCGGCGGCCGGGCGGGACAGATCGAAATCACCGGCACCGGCGGCTCGGTGGTGATCGAGGGCCGGGTCGCGGCGGATGGGCGCGCGCCCGGGACCACCGGCGGCAGCGTCGTTGTCGCCGGTAGCGACACCACGAGCATCGCCCCTGCCGCCCGGGTCACTGCGAACGGCCAGGCTGGCGGCGGGACCGTGGCAGTGGGTACCACGCTGGCGCGGGCACGCGGGACCGGGACCGCACCCGCCGGCACCTCCGCCCGCACGGTGATTGCCGCTGGCGCCCGGATCTCGGCGGACGGGACGGCCAAGGGCGATGGCGGCCGCGTGACCGTGCTGAGCACGCAGTCGACCACGATGGACGGCACGCTCACCGCCAAGGGCGGCCGCGTGTCCGGCGATGGCGGGACGGTGGAGGTGTCGGGCGAAAGCGGATTCCGCCTGACCGGCACCGCCGACACCGCCGCCCCGCACGGGGCACTCGGCACCGTGGTGATCGACCCGCGCGACCTGACGATCACCACGTCCACGCCGCCGGTCGCCAACATCACGCCGACCCCCGGCACCGACCCGAACATCGGCTACGCCCAGGGCGGCACCACCACCGACGCCTACGTCACGCCACAGCAGATCCAGGGCCTGACCGGCAACGTCCGGCTGCAAGCGTCGCGCGACCTGGTGGTCGCCAACGACGTGACCTACGGCAACATCGAGGGCGGCAGCGGCACCGGCGGCAATCTCACGCTCGAGGCGGGGCGCAACCTCACCGTGAACAGCGGCGTGACGATCACGGTCCCGGGCTTCCAGGGCACGTCGAGCCGGGTGCCCGGCGTGGTCACGCTGACCGCCGCGGCGAGCGACATTCCCGGCTACGACCCGACCGGCACGCTGTCGCTGCTCGGCAACGTCAACACCTCCTCGTTGAAGCTGAGTGCCGGCACCGGCGGCATCGTGCTGGGTGGGGCGATCGATACGACCTATGTCGTCGGCAACAACCTGATCGATACGACGAGTATCGGTACCCCCGGCGCAGTGACGCAGAGCACCGGGTCGACGATCACCACCGGCAATCTGATCGGCACCGCCGCCTCGCTATCGTTGACCGCGACCGGCAACCAGATCGCCGCGATCGGCGGTCTGTCGCCGTCGCTCACGGGCGGGGTGCCGTCGGGAAATTCGGCTCCGTTCACGACCACCGCGGGCGGCGTCGCCATCGTCGATTCGGTGCCGCTCACCGTCGGGTCCAGCAGCGCCGGCGCCGCCCAGACCGGCATCGCGGTGCCGACCGGGCAATCGATCTCGCTGCAGACCGACAGCCTGGCGCTGCTGTCCGGCGCCGCCACCAGCCCGGCGTTGTCCGCTCCCAGCGGCACCGTGAGCCTGCAGCCGTTCACGTCCGAGCAGACCGTCATCCTTACCAGCGCCACGACGAAACCGACCAACGCGCTCGCGTTGACGACGGCCGAGGCCGGGCTGATCGCCGCGTCGACGCTGCAGCTTTCCGGGCCGAGCAGTGATTTCACCGTTGGCCAGACCGGCGACGCGCCAATCGACCTGGTCGCCAACGGCAATTTCAGCCAGCTCCAACTCGCCTTCGCCGGCAGCGTCACCCAGAACGCCGCGCTTCGGGTCAACGCCCTCTCGAGCATCGCCGGCGGGGCCGGCATCGGCAACGTCACTCTGCAGGACAGCGGCAACGTCATCCCGAGCATCGGCACCCTGACGGTGAACGGCGGCCTGGCGCTCAGTACGAGCGGAACGCTCACCGTGACCGGCACGGTCAGCGCCAACGCGACGCTGACGTTGAGTTCGGCCGGCACCATGACGGTGCTGGCGAGCGCCAGCGTGTCGGGATCGAACGGGTTGAGCCTCACCGGCGGCACTGACGGCATCGGTAGCTTGGCCATCGCGGGCGCGGTCTCGTCCGACCGCGGGACCACGCTCACATCGGGCTCCGGCGGCATCGCCCTGTCCGGCACGATCACGCCTGGCCAGAGCCTGCAGATCGCATCGACCGGTCCGCTCAGCCAGACCGCCGGCGCCATCGTGGGCGGCACGCTGACCGGCAACGCCGCGGGCGTGTCGTTGACGTCGCGCAGCAACAGCCTGACCGGCGTGAGCAGCTTCGCCGCGAGCGGGGATTTCCTGCTCGTCAACAACGCCCCGTTGCAGGTCTACGCCCCGAGCACGAGCACCAGTGTGCCGAATGCCGGGCTGACCGTGACGGCCGGGCACACGGCGACGCTGGTGACCGATTACCTGACCATCGCCGGCAACGGCTCGGGCGGCGGCTTCGGCATCTCCGGCGCCAGCGCCATCGTGGTCGCGCCGTACACCGCGGGCGGCGCGGTGCTGCTGACCACCGGCGCCAAGCCGTCCACCGGGCTGTCGCTGACCACGGCTGAAATCGGCCTGGTCGATGCGCCGACGCTGCAGATCGGCGGGCCGGCCGGCAGCGCCACCGTGCCAACCGCCGGCGCGATCACCATCGGCCAGACCGGCGACGCGGCGATCGATCTCGGCAGCAACGACATCACCCGCTTGGTGCTGAACGCCTCCGGTGCGGTGACACAGAACGTCGGGCTGGCCGTGACCACGTTAGCGGGCCAGGCCGGCAGCGTGTCGCTGGCGGACGTCAACAACTATATCAGCCAACTCGACGGCTTCACGGCCAGCGCGGGCGATTTCGCGCTGCACACCAGCGCGGGCCTGACCGTGTCGAGCGCCGTGGCCGCCAGCGGCAACCTGACGCTGTCGACCGTGGCGGCAGTCGCCAACCGAACCGACAATACGTCTCTGCTGCTGTCGGCCGACGTGTCAGGCGCCACCGTTCGGTTCGACACCACGGATGGGAACGGCGGCGCGCTCGCCATCACGCAGACATCGGGCGTCGTGACCGCTGGCACGCTGACCAGTGTGGCCAGTGTGCTCGGTCTCACTCAGAGTAACCAGATCACCAATTTGGGCGATTTCACCACCACCGGCAACCTGACGGTGTCCAACGGCCGTGCCCTGGCCGTGACCGGCGCCGTGACCTCCTCGGCAGGGGCGGTCACGTTGAACGCGCAAGGGATCACCCAGGCGCCGACCTCGTCCATCACGGCCGGCGAGCTAGACGGATCATCGAATGGCGACGCGGTACTCGATAGCCGGCTGAATGCTGTCAGCTCGATGGGTTACTTCAACCAGGCCGCCGGCAACTTCACGCTGGTCACCTCGGCGCCCGAGTTGGATTTCGGCGCCAACTCCGGGCAGGTCACCGCCACCACGGGGTCACTTACCTTCGTGGCCGACTCGGTCGGACTCGTGACCCGGCCGGCGATCGGCACCAGCATCTCCGCGCCCGCGGGGCTGATCACCTTCAGCCCCTTCACGGCCGGCCTGCCGATCGCGTTGTTCGACACCTTTAATAATACGCCGGCGAATAGCGCCCTGAAATTGTCGACCAATTTCCGGAGCTACCTGCACAGCGACACGCTAGGGCTGGGAACAGCCGGATATACGGGCCCGATCAGCATCGGGGGCGCGAACGAGACCATCGACCTGTCCGCCTTCCGCGCCTTGCAGGTGCAGACCTCCGGCGCGCTGACGGAGGGCGTGAACGTTGCGACAGATGCCGGGAATCCGGGGGATGGTCTGCTGATCGTGTCTTCGCTGAACGGCACGGCGGGGTCGATCGTGTTGGCGAACAACAACACCATCGCCACTCTGGGCCAGGGCGTCGCCGGCGGATTGTCGGGCCTGGCGGCCACATCGGGGCAACTGACGCTTGCGACGAGCGTCGCCCTGACGTTGAACGGTCCGGTCTCGGCCGGCTCCTCCGTGGCGCTGACCACGCCGGCCGCGCTTTCCATCGTGAACAGCCTAACCGCACCCACCATCGCGCTGACCGCCGGCGGCGCCGTATCGGAAGCGTCCGCTTCGTCGGTGATCTCGGTCGGCACTTTGTCGATCACGGCGCCGTCCGCCGCACTGCCCGGCACCAGCAACAGCATCACCACGCTGACGAGCGCCGTATCGGGCGATCTGTCGCTGACCGACGCCACCGCGCTGGCCATCTCGGCCGGCAGCACGATCGGCGGCACGCTGAACCTGACCGTCGCCGGCGCCCTCACGGGCGGGAGCTTCGCGGCGCAAACGCTGACCGGCAGCGCGAGCTCGGTCACCCTCACCGCCACCGGCAACCAGATCGCCTCGCTTGGCGCGTTCGCCAGCACCGGCGGCTTCACCCTAGCCGACGCGGTACCGCTGACCGTGACCGGCGCCGTGACCGACGCGACCGCCATTTCGCTGACCGTGACCGGCAACCTGGCCGTGGCCGGGTCGCTGTCCAGCGCGGGCACCGTGACGCTGACGCCCTCCGGCACGCTCAGCGAAACCGGCGGCACCATCACCGCCGGCACCCTGACCGGCAGCGCCTCCTCGGTCACCCTCACCGCCACCGGCAACCAGGTCGCGTCGCTCGGCGGCTTCACCAGCACCGGCGGGTTCAACCTGGCCGATGCGAGAGCGCTGACCGTGACCGGCACGGTGTCCGATCCGACCGCGATAACGCTGAGCGTGGGCGGCGATCTGGCGCTGTCCGGCTCCCTCACCACCGGGTCGGGCAGCACCGTGTCGCTGACCTCCGCCGGCACGATCACCCAGCCCGGCGGCGCCATCACCGCCGGCACCTTGACCGGCAGCGCCACCGGGTCGGCCCTGTTGGGCCAAGCCAACAGCATCGCGACCCTGGCCGGCTTCACGACCGGCGGCGACTTCTCCCTGACGGATGCGCGCAGCCTGGTCGTGTCCGCGCCCGTCGACCCCAACACCGTCACCCTGGCGGTCACCGGCGATCTCACGCTGAGCAGCAGCGTCACCGGCAACACGGTGGTGCTGAACGTGACCGGCGCCATCATCGAGGACTTCGGCGGATCCATCGTCGCCGACACCCTGACCGGTCAGGCCGACAGCGCCGTGCTGAACCAGAGCGGCAACCAGATCGGCGCGATCGGCGCGCTGACCACGACGACGGGCTTTGCCCTGACCAACACCGGAACGCTCACGATCGCCGGGCCGGTGAGCGATCGCCAATCCATCACCGTCGCCAACTCGGGGCCGATCGCGGTGACCGGCAGCGTGACCGCGCCGGCGGTCTCGCTTGCGGCCGGCGGGGCCGTTTCCGAGACCGGGTCGGGGCAGATCGTGGCCGACACGCTGTCGCTCTCGGTCGGCTCGGGCACCCTGTCCAGCACGAGCAACCGCGTCGGCGCGTTGGCCGGCACGATCACCGGCGACCTCGCGTTGAGCGACGCCATCGGGCTCAGCATCGCGAGCGGCGGCGCCAGGATCGGCGGCACCTTGAATTTGACCGTCGCCGGCGCGGTCACCGGCGGCAATCTGGCGGCGCAGGCGCTGGCCGGCAGCGCCACCTCGGTCGCGCTCACCGGGTCTGGCAACCAGATCACTACGCTCGGCCCGTTCGCCACCCCGAGCGGGTTCAGCTTGGTCGACACGACGGCGCTGACCGTGGCCGGTACCGTGCCGGCAAGCGCCGTCTTGCTGAACGTGACCGGCAACCTGACTTTGGCCGGCTCCCTGTCCGCCCCGGGCACCGTGACGCTGACCTCCACTGGCGCGATCACCCAGCCCGGCGGCGCCATCACCGCCGGCACCCTGACCGGCAGCGCGACCTCGGTCGCCCTCAACGCCACCGGCAACCAGGTCGCCGCGCTTGGCCCGTTCACCAGCACCGGCGGGTTCAGCCTGGTCGACTCGACGCCGCTGACGTTCTCCGGCGCGGTGTCCGATCCGAGCGCGATCTCGCTGAACGTGAACGGCAACCTGGCCCTGCCCTTCCCCGTCTCCAGCGCCTTCGTGTCGTTGATATCGACCGGCACGCTGACCCAACCCGGCGGCGCGATCACCGCCGGCACGCTGACCGGCCGTGCCAGCTCGGCCGTCCTGACCAACCCCAACAACCAGGTCACCACCCTCGCCGGGTTCACCAGCACCAGCGGATTCAGCCTGGCCAATGCGACGTCGCTGACCGTGGCCGGCGCCGTGTCCGATCCGAGCGCCATCGCGCTGAACGCGAACGGCAACTTGGCCCTGTCCGGCTCCCTGTCCAGCGCGGGCACGGTGACGCTCATCGCTTCCGGCACGATCATCCAATCCGGCGGCAGCATCACCGCCGGCACGCTGACGGGCAGCGCGACCTCGCTCGCCCTCACCGCCGCCGGCAACCAGATCACCACCCTCGGCGCCTTCACCAGCACCGGCGGGTTCAGCCTGGTCGATGCGAGGCCGCTGACCTTTGCGGGCACGCTCTCCGATCCAAGTGCCATCTCGCTGAACGTGAACGGCGACCTAGCCCTCTCCACTCCGCTGTCCAGCACGTCAGTGACGCTGATATCGTCGGGCGCGCTGACCCAACCGGGCGGCGCCATCACCGCCGCCACGCTGAGCGGCAGCGCGCGCTCGGCCGTCCTGACCAACGCCAACAACCAGATCACCACCCTGGCCGGGTTCACCAGCACCGGCGGGTTCAGCCTGGCCGATGCGAGGCCGCTCACCGTGGCCGGCGCCGTGTCCGATCCGAGCGCGATCTCGCTGAACGTGCGCGGTGACCTGGCGCTCTCCGGCCCCCTGTCCACCGCGGGCACCCTGACGCTGACCTCGTCCGGCTCGATCACCCAGCCCGGCGGCAGCATCACCGCCGGCGTCTTGACCGGCAGCGCTGCCGGTTCGGCCCTGCTCGCGCAGGCTGGTAACGCTGTCGCCACCCTGGCCGGCTTCACGACCGGCGGCGACTTCACGCTGGCGGACGGGCGCAGCCTGGTCGTGTCCGCGCCCGTCGACCCCAACACCGTCACGCTGGGGATCAACGGCGACCTCACGCTCAACAGCAGCGTGACCGGCGGGACCGTGGTGCTCGACGTGACGGGCGCCATCATCGAGGGCCCCGGCGGATCGATCGTGGCGGATAGCTTGACCGGCCGCGGCGCCAGCGCGGTGCTGAACGGCGGCAACCAGGTCGCCACGATCGGCGGGCTCGCCACGACGAGCGGACTTGCCCTGACCAATGCCGGTGCGCTGACGATCGCGGGGCCCGTGA
>CAZZVQ010000047.1:0-34625 GCA_964657565.1 uncultured Acetobacteraceae bacterium | reverse complement strand
CCACCATCGTCCGGCTCGAGGCCAACTACCGCTCGACCGCGCCGATCCTGGCCGCAGCCGCCGGGCTGATCGCCCATAACGAGGGCCGACTCGGCAAGACCCTGCGACCCGGCCGCAACGACGCACACGGCGACAAGGTGGAGGTCGTGAGCCTGTGGGACTCGCCCGAAGAGGCCCGCATGGTCGGCGAGCGGATCGAGCAGCTCCAGCGCCAGAAGCAATCGATCGGCGAGATGGCCATCCTGGTGCGCACGACGGCCCAGACCCGCGCCTTCGAGGAGCGGATGATCACGCTCGGCATCCCCTACCGCGTCGTCGGCGGCCTACGCTTCTACGAGCGCCAGGAGATCCGCGACGCCATCGCCTACATGCGCGTGCTGGTCCAGCCGCAGGACGACCTCGCCTTCGAGCGCATCATCAACCTGCCCCGCCGCGGCGTGGGCGACGTCGCGATGCGGACCATGCAGATGGCGGCGCGCGAGCAAGGCATCCCCCTCGCTTTGGCCGCCGCCCAACTCGCCAGCAACGGCGTGCTCAAGGGCAAGGTGCGCGACTCGCTGAACCAGTTCTTCCAGGATCTCGCGCGCTGGCGTCGGATGCTGCCCGAAGGCCACGTCGTCACCGTTTCGACGATGCTGGACGAGAGTGGCTACACCGGCATGTGGCAGGCCGACAAATCGCCGGACGCGCCGGGGCGGCTGGACAACCTCAAGGAGCTGGTCCGCGCCCTGGCCGATTTCGAGACGCTCGGAGGCTTCCTCGAGCACGTCTCGCTGGTGATGGAGAACGACGCCAATTCCGAGGGCGAGCGGATCAGCATGATGACGCTGCACGGCGCGAAGGGACTAGAGTTCGACACGGTGTTCCTGCCGGGCTGGGAGGAAGGGCTGTTCCCCAGCCAACGCACGCTCGACGAGGGCGGGTTGAAGGGGCTCGAGGAGGAGCGGCGGCTCGCCTATGTCGGGCTGACCCGGGCGCGCAAGCGGGCGATCGTGAGTTTCGCCGCCAACCGTCAGCTCTATGGAACCTGGCAGAGCTCGATCCCGAGCCGCTTCATCGACGAGCTCCCGGAGGAGTGGATCGAGCGGGCCGGCTCGGCGGCAGCCCAGCGGCGCGAGATGATGGCGGCGCCGAGCGTGTTCCTGTCGGGGCCGCTGGTGGCGCGGCGCGCGGCCGAGGCGTTGCCATGGGAGCCAGCCACGCGGCCGAAGCAGAGTGCGGCGATCCCGGTGGGCGCCCGGGTGTTCCACCAGAAATTCGGCTACGGCGAGGTGTTGCAGGTGGAGGACGACCGGCTGGAAGTGCTGTTCGAGAAAGCCGGTCAGAAGCGCTTGCTCGACCGCTTCGTGGAACTCGCGTGAACGCGATCCTCCCCAACCTTCGTCACCCCCGGGCTCGACCCGGGGGTCCACGGTGCCGCAAGCGCCGTCTCGATGACCTGGGTCCCCGGGTCAAGCCCGGGGATGACGGTCAGCGTGAATTCGCATGAGACGGCGAGCAAGCCCGCTCGAGACCGTATCGGTCGAGGTCCCAGAAGACGCGCTCGAGATGTTCGAAGCCGCGCTGCTCGACCACTGCGACACGGTGAGCTTCTTCCTGGCCGACGAGGTCAACAAGATCTGGCAAGTGGAAGGCGTCCGCGACGTCCCGGAGGACGACAGCGCGCTGCGCGGCTCCCTAGCGCTCGCGGCGGTCGCCACCGGTGTCCACCCAGTGCTGCAGCGGACGCCCACCGAGGCGGATGGCTGGCTCGCGCGCACCCAGGAGGCGTTTCCCGATCAGCTCGTCGGCCGGCGCTTCCTGGTGCGCGGCACGCATTCCGACACGGTCGTGCCGGGCCGGCACACGCTGACGCTGGATGCCGGTCTCGCCTTCGGCTCCGGCGAGCATGGCTCGACCCGCGGCTGTCTGCGCGCGCTCGAGGTCGCGGCGCGGCGGCGGCCGCGGCGAGTGCTGGATCTCGGGACTGGCTCGGGCATTTTGGCCATGGCGGCCGCCAAGCTGCTGCACCGGCGGGTCCTGGGAACCGACATCGAGCCGTGGTCGGTCCGCGTCGCGCGCGAGAATGCCGCCCGCAATGGGGTCGGGCGCTCCGTTCGGATCGAGTTGGCGAACGGATGGAACAGCAGCGTCATCGCGCGCTCGGCGCCGTTCGACCTGGTGCTGGCGAACATTTTGGCGCGGCCGCTCTGCCGGATGGCGGGCGATCTCGCCGCTCACCTCGCTCCCGGCGGGAGCGTCATCTTGGCCGGGTTACTTCGCGAACAGGTCCGGATGGTGCTCGCAGCGCATCAGCGTCACGGTCTCCGGTTGGAGCTTGTGCTCACCGAAGGCAACTGGGCAACGCTGATGCTGCGGGCGGGCGGCTGATCAACGAGCGCGCGAGAAAACGTGTGCGATCTCGTTGCGGGACAGGCCGATATCGGCAAGCTCGCGATCGGTCAGGCGCGACAATTCGGCCTTCACAGCCTGGCGCTGCGGGATCGCGACGAGAAACCGCATGGCCTTCATGAAGGCCGCGCCGAGACCGCTCGGACGGCTGGTGCCGGTGCGACGCTTTACGGCGGTGTTGCTATAGCTCATCGTCGCGGGCTGGTAGACGATGTGGTTCGGGCTGGTACTGGTGCTCATGGTAGAGGTCCGTTCTTCAATCACTTAGCCGCCGGCATTGGCCGCTGCGGTGAGGAGAATATGCGCTTGGTGAGCGTTTGCCGCATGCGCGAAGTCCCTTTCGCTGCCATGCGTTGAACGCATGGAACATGGATCAGCTATGCAATTTGTTAACAAATTATGAAGAGTGGCCTTGACCGCCTCGCGGCGGTCCGCGCCGACATGCGGGCACAGGGTCTCGATGCCTTCCTCGTGCCGCGCGCCGACGAGCACCTCGGTGAATACGTGCCGCCCAGCGCCGAACGCCTCCCCTGGCTGACCGGCTTCACCGGCAGCGCCGGCCTCGCTGTCATCCTGCCCGACCGCGCGGCCGTGTTCACCGACGGGCGCTACACGCTACAGTTGGAGCAGCAAACCGACGCCGTGCTGTTCGAGCGCCACCATCTCGTCGACGAGCCACCCCCTGCATGGCTGGCCGAAACGGTCCCGGCCGGCGCCCGCATCGGCTACGACCCGATGCTGATGAGCGCGGACGCGGTCGCACGCTATGCCGATGCCGGCCTCACCATGGTGCCGGTCACGAGCAACCCGGTGGATGCAGCCTGGCTCGACCGCCCTGCCCCTCCGCTCGCGCCGGCCGTTCCGCACAAGCTGCGCTTCGCCGGCAAGGACTCCGCGGCCAAGCGCGACGACGTCGCCGCGGGGCTGCGTGCCGCCAAGCAAGACGCCGCCATCGTCACCGACCCGGCCTCCATGGCGTGGCTGCTCAACATCCGCGGCGGCGACGTCGACTTCACCCCGTTCGCGCTCGGCTTCCTGCTGATCCGGGCCGACGCCAGCGTGGCCTTGTTCATGGACCCGGCCAAGATCCCGCAAGCGACCCGCACATGGCTGGGCAACGGCGTCGCGGTGCAGGGCCGCGAGACGCTGCCGGCCGCGCTCGCGGCATTGCGCGGCCAGACCGTGCGCGTGGACGAAGCCGGGTCGCCGGCCTGGTTCGGCCAGCGCCTGCGCGAGGCGGGCGCCACTGTCGTCGACGCGACCGATCCATGCGCGCTGCCGAAGGCGCGCAAGAACGCCGTCGAGCAGGAAGGCGCCCGGGCGGCCCATCGCCGCGACGCCGTCGCCATCTGCCGTTTCCTGCGCTGGCTCGACGGTGCCGCAGGGGCCACGACCGAGATCGGCGCCGCGGAGCGACTGCTCGCCTTCCGCGCCGAACTGGACGGGTTCCGTGGCGAGAGCTTCCCCGCCATCTCCGGCGCCGGCGAGCACGGCGCCATCATCCACTACCGGGTGACGCCGGAGACCGATCGCCCGCTCCACCGCGACGAAGTCTACCTGATCGACAGCGGCGCCCAGTTCCAGGACGGCACCACCGACATCACCCGCACCGTCTGGACCGGCAGCGGCCCGGCCCCCGCCGAACTGCGCGACCGGGTGACCCGGGTGATGAAGGGCCACATCGCCCTCGCGACGGCAACATTCCCCCAGGGCACCAGCGGCCCGCATCTCGACGCGCTGGCCCGGCGCGCCCTCTGGGATGTCGGGCTCGACTATGACCACGGCACCGGCCACGGCGTCGGCAGCTACCTCTCCGTGCATGAGGGCCCCGCCGGCATCTCCCGCGCCGCGCGCATGGTGCCGCTGGCCGAGGGCATGATCCTGTCCGACGAACCGGGCTTCTACCTGCCGGGCCACTACGGGATCCGGCTGGAGAACCTGCTGCTGGTGCAGAACGCGGACCTGCCGGGGGCGAAGAAGCCGTTCCTGCGGTTCGAGACCCTCACCCTCGCGCCATTCGACCGGCGGCTGCTCGACGCCGCGATGCTGACCCCGGCCGAGCGCGACTGGTTGAACGCCTACCACGCCCGGGTCCTGGCCGAGATCGGCCCGTCGCTCGCGGCGGACGACCAGGCCTGGCTCGCCGAGGCCTGCCGCCCGATCGGCTGATCAGATATACCGGAGCGCGACGAAGCCCAGCACGATGCAGACCAGCGTCACCGTGGTGACCAGGCCCAGCCGCTCCTCGATGAAGTGTCGCGCGGAGTCGCCGAAGTAGCGCAGCGCCGCCGCTTCGGCGAAGAACCGCACCCCGCGCGTCACCACGCTCGCCGCGACGAACAGGCCGAAATCGAAATGCGCCATCCCCGAGGCGATCGTCACCAGCTTGTACGGGATCGGCGTCAATCCCTTGGCGAGAATGACATACAGCCCGTATTGCTGGAATTGCTGCACCAGCGCCGCCGCCTTGTCCTGCAGGTGGTAGAACTCGATCAGCGGCAGCGCGACGCCTTCGTAAAGGCCATAGCCGATCAGGTAGCCCAGCATCCCGCCCAGCACGCTCGCGATCGTGCAGACGAGGGCGAAGCGATACGCGCGCTCCGGCCGCGCCAGCGCCATCGGCACAAGCAGGACGTCGGGCGGGATCGGGAAGAAGCTGCTCTCGGCGAACGCCACCACGGCGAGCCAAACCGGGGCGAAGCGGCTCGCTGACAGAACGATGACGCGATCGTAGAGCGAGCGGAGCATGGCCGACCCTTGCCACGCTTGGCCGGGCGGTTCAATCGCCGTAAGAGTGCCCCACCCAAGCTTTCCCACCCTGTCCGAGGTCGATGAATGCGTCGCGCCGTGTTGCTCAGCCTGTCCCTCCTGTTGGCCGCTCCCATTCCATCCGCCTTCAGCCAAGGGCAGCCACCGCATGCCTGGCTGTTCGGGACGTGGGTCGGCGGCCTGTTTCCGCCCCCCTCGAGCATGACCCTGCAGGCCTGCTTCTCGCAGCCGGTCGTCATCTTCACCCGCGACCTGGTGATGCGGGCGACACTGACGGACCAGACTCTGGTCCAGCGCGTCATCGAATCGGCCCGGGCTGTCCCCGGCGGCGCCGAGTTCCGCTTCGCATCCCCGGCCCCGATGCCCCGCATGTTCGGTGGCGGCGACGTGCCGCTGGTCGGCTTCGGCTGCGCGTCGCCGGACGATCTGGTGGTGCAGCGCCGCGGCGAGAACGAGATCGCGTTCCCGGGCTGCCCCGAGTTCCCCTACCCGCTCGTTCGCTGTCACTGACGCGCACCGACTTTCCCCACCCGCCGCCGCCCATGCGGGCGCGGCTGGCGGCGCTGGCGGCGCTCGATCCGCGGCTCGGCGGGATCGAGGCGGCCGCCGGGCCGCTCCCCTGGCGCACCCGGCCGCGCGGTTTCGCCGGCTTGCTGCAGGCGATCACGGCGCAACAGATCAGCAACCAGGCGGCGTCGGCCATTTGGCGCCGGGTCGCGGCGCTGCCGGGGGCGCTGTCGCCGGCCGGGTTGCTGGCCCTGCCCCCCGAGATCGTGTTGCAGGCCGGGTTCTCGCGACCCAAGCTGCGGCATGCGCACAGCCTGGCCCTCGCCTACACCGAAGGCCGGCTCGACGACGACGCCATCGAGTGCATGGACGACGTTGCGGCGGTCGCGACGCTGACCGCGGTGCCCGGGTTGGGTCCCTGGACCGCCGAGGTCTATCTGTTGTTCGCGCTGCAACGGGCTGACGTGTTCCCCGCCGGCGACATCGCGATCGCCGCTTCAGCTGCCGACCTGCTCGGCTTGCCGGTGCGGCCGGGCCCGAAACCGCTGCGCGCGTTGGCCGAGGCATGGCAGCCCCACCGGGCCCTCGCGGCCCGGCTGCTCTGGCATCACTGGCGCTTCCGCACGGGACGGCCGAGCATGGACGACATCACCTTTCAGGAGTGAAACATGGCAGTGACGATTGCGGTTGTGGCGCCCGGGGCGATGGGCGCGGCGGTGGGCGCCCGTCTCGCGGCGCGGGGCGCCCGGGTGCTGACATCGCTGCAGGGCCGCAGCCCGGCAACGCGCGAGCGGGCGGAGCTGTCCGGCATGGAGGCCGCGGCCGACGAGGCGATCGCAGCGGCCGACATCATCCTCTCCGTCGTGCCGCCGAACGAGGCCTTGCCGCTGGCCCAGCGCGTCGCCGCCGCCATTGCCCGCGTCGAGAGCGCGCCGGTCTATGTCGACCTCAACGCCGTCAACCCGGCCACCGCCCGCGAGATCGGCCAGGCGCTCGCCGGGTGCGGGGCGCACTATGTCGACGGCAGCATCATCGGCCTGCCGCCGAAGCCCGACGGCGCCGGCCCGACCTTCTATCTGGCCGGCGAGTTCGGCGCGGCGGCCGACACGCTGTCGAGCTACGGGCTCGTCGTGAAGACGCTGGCAGGCGGGATCGGCGCGGCGTCGGCGCTGAAGATGACCTATGCCGGCATGACGAAGGGGTTGACCGCGCTGGGTGCGGCGATGATCCTGGCTGCCCGGCGCGAGGGAGCGGCCGACGCGCTGGCTGCTGAAATGGGCAGCAGCCAGAAGGAGTTGCTGGCCCGGCTGTCGAAATCGGTGCCCGACATGCTGCCGAAGGCGTATCGCTGGGTGCCGGAGATGGCGGAGATCGCCGACTTCTTGGGCCCGGATGACCCGGCTGCCGGCATCTACGCGGCGATGAGCCACTTCTACCAGGCGATCGCCGACGATCGCGAAGGGGACGGCAAAAAAGCGGGCGAACTAGTGGGGTTCTTCGGCCCCAACTAGCCGTCATCCCCGGGCTTGACCCGGGGATCCAGAAACGCACGCCGGCGGGTGCCGCACCATGGACCCGCGGGTCAAGCCCGCGGGTGACGGTGTCAGTCGGTCAGATCCCAGCCTGCGTCACGAACTTGATGTTCAGATACGCCTCGATCGCCTCGGCGCCGCCTTCGGACCCCATGCCGCTATCCTTGACGCCGCCGAACGGCACCTCCGGCAACGCCAGGCCGATATGGTTGATCGTCATCATGCCGGCCTCGACCTTCGACGCCAGCGACGACGCCGTCTTGCCCGAGCTGGTGAAGGCATAGCTCGCCAACCCATACGGCAGCCGGTTGGCTTCCTCGACCACCTCGTCGAAATCGTCGAACGGCGCGATCACCGCCAGTGGGCCGAACGGCTCCTCGTTCATCACCCGCATCTCTGTGTTGACCCCGGTCAGCACCGTCGGCTCGAAGAAATTGCCGACATTGCCGATCCGCTTGCCGCCGGTGCGCAGATCCGCGCCCTTCTGCACGGCGTCGCTGATCAGGCCCTCCATGGCCGTGATCCGGCGCGGATTGGCGAGCGGGCCCATCTGGGTGCCGGCCTCCATGCCGCTGCCGACCTTGATCGCCTTGGCCGCCGCGGTGAACGTCTCGACGAACTGGTCGTAGGCGCCATTCTGCACAAGGAACCGGGTCGGGCTGACGCAGACTTGGCCGGCGTTACGGAACTTGGCCGCCGCCAGCATCTTCGTCGCCGCGCCGATATCGGCGTCGTTGAACACGATCGCCGGCGCGTGCCCGCCCAACTCCATCGTGGCCCGCTTCATGTGCAGCCCGGCCAGCGCCGAGAGCTGCTTGCCCACCGGCGTCGAGCCGGTGAACGAGATCTTGCGGATCACCGGATGCGGAATGAGATACTCGGAGATCTCCGACGGCACGCCGAACACCAGCTGCACCACGCCCGGCGGCAACCCCGCGTCGACGTAGCAGCGGACCAGCTCCATGCACGACGCTGGCGTCTCCTCGGGGCCCTTGACGATGATCGAACACCCGGCGGCCAGCGCGATGGCGATCTTGCGGTTGGCCTGGTTGATCGGGAAGTTCCACGGCGTGAATGCCGCCACCGGACCCACCGGCTCGCGCAGCGACAGCTGGTAGATACCGTCCGCCCGCGCCGGAATCACGCGGCCGTAGGTGCGGCGGGCCTCCTCGGCGAACCAGTCGATGATGTCGGCGCCGGCGATGGCCTCCATCTTGGCCTCGGCGATCGGCTTGCCCTGCTCCATCGTCATCAGCGGCGCGATCATCTCGGCCCGCTCGCGCAGCAGGTCGGCCGCCTTGCGCATGATCTTGGACCGATCGTAGGCGGACACCTTGCGCCAAGTTGCGAAGCCCCGCTCGGCGGCGGCAAGGGCGCGATCGAGGTCGGGGACCTCGGCATGCGCGAGTGTGCCGTTCACGTCGCCGGTAGCCGGGTTCATCACCTGCAGGGTCCGCCCTGATTGCGCGTTAGTCCAAGCGCCATCGATGTGCAGCAGCACGTCGGGATAGGTCATAGGTTACCTCTTGAGGATGTGCCCCCAATATGGGCGCTGCCCCGCAAACCCGGCAAGGACACGGATGCCCGCTCTCAACCCATTGCTGACCCGCGTCGAACTGCCGCCTATCCCGCAAGCGCATGCCTGGGCGGCGCGCTACGACGGCTCGCGCGGCGCGGCGCTGGACCTCTGCCAGGCGGTGCCGGGCTGGGCGCCGCATCCGCAGGTGCTGGCCCATCTGGCCCGCGAGGCGGTCGATCCGGCCAATGCGCGCTACGGCCTGATCAACGGCGATCTCGCCCTGCGCGAGACCTATGCTGCCGACGTGAGCGCGGTCTATGGCGGCCGGGTCGCGCCGGACCAGGTGGCGATCACGGCGGGCTGCAACCAGGCGTTCTTCCTCTCCATGCTCGCCATCGCCCAGGCCGGCGACGCGGTGCTGCTGCCGCTGCCCTGGTTCTGGAACCATCAGCAGAGCTGCACCATGCTCGGGATCGAGCCCCGCGCCCTGCCCTGCCGGGCCGAAGACGCCTTCGTGCCGGACCCGGCGCTCGCCGAGACCCTGATCGACGAGCGGGTCCGCGCCATCGTGCTGATCACGCCCAACAACCCCACCGGCGCCGTCTACCCGCCTGACGTGATCGCGGCTTTCTACGACCTGTGCCAACGCCGCGGGATCTGGCTCATCCTCGACGAGACTTACCGCGATTTCCTGCCGGCGGGTCAGGACCGCTCGCATGACCTGTTCACCCGCCCGGACTGGCCGGACACGCTAATCCAGCTCTACAGCTTCTCGAAGGCGTATTGCGTGCCGGGCGCCCGGTTGGGCGCGATCACGGCCGGGTCGGCGCTGGTGCCGCATTTCATCAAGGCGCTGGACTGCCTCCACATCTGCCCGCAACGACCCGCCCAAGCCGCCCTCCGCTGGGCCATCGAGGCGCTGCCGGCTTGGCGGGCCGAGAACCGCGCCCGGATCAACGGCCGCGCCGCGGTGGTGCGGGAGGTGTTCGCCGGCCTGCCCGAGTGGCGCCTGGACTCGCTGGGCGCCTATTTCGCCTATGTCCGCCACCCGTTCGACCGCCCGGCCGCCGCGATCGTCGAGCGCCTTGCCGCCGATTTCGGCGCGGTCTGCCTCCCTGGCCCCGCCTTCGGCCCCGGACAGGAGCAGCATCTCCGCCTAGCCTTCGCCAACACCGAACGTGCCGGGCTGCACGACCTGTCCGGCCGTCTGGCCGCGATGGGCTAGAGCTGGTACTCCGTCCCCAGCCGCACGGCCTCGCGGAACTGCTTGGCCCAGCCGATCACCCCATCCACGAATTGGCGGTTGGCCGGCGCCATGTCATCGACCCGCCAATCCGCCGGCCGCACCGCAGCGGCCGCCTGGTTCGGGAAAGAATAGAGGTAGTAGTCCTGATACCGCAGGCTCTGCGCCTCCGCGATCTCCACCTGCACCGAGAACCGCGGTAGCCCGCCATAGGCCTTCGCGTTCTCATACATCTGCCGATACAGATCGGACGACGCCCGCCCCGGCGGATTGAAGTAGCGGTTGCCGGTGACCTTCACGCAGTCGATCGCGTTGATCGAGCCGCCGCGTGGATCGGCGAAATACACGAAGTCGCTCGGCGGCGACCGCAGGCAATCCCCGCCGGTGCCGTAGCCATACGCGGACGGCGGTCCCGCACTGCTGCTGACATAGACCACCTGCGCGATCCGCCCGTTCTCGATCTTGACGTAGTAGACGCGCACCGAATGCTGGTTGTTGGTACCGCCGCCCAGCGTGGTTCCCGCGACGGAATCCTCGCTGGCCAGCAACCGCCAGTCACCCGGGGGCAGCGGTACCTGGGTATTGCCCGGCGTCATGATCGATCCTACCGAAAACTCGCTCCTACGATCGGCCGAACACCCCGCCAGAACGGCGAGACAGAGCGCAGACAGAACGGTGACCCCTCGAGCGACTGCCGGCATTTTACCCCACCTGCGACTTCTCCCCATACTGCGACTATGAGTTACGAACGCGGATCGATCAACGGCTGTGACGCACCGGCCCCGGCAGCACGTCGAGCAGGCGCCGCAGCCGCTCGTCGTGCCGGACTGGAAAATGCTACGCCTCCACCTCCGCCGCTGGCTCCAACTGCGCGCTCACCTTGGCAACCCGGCGGCCGTCCATCGCCAGCACCTCGAACCGCCAGCCGCCGAATACGATCCGATCCCCCTCGTTCGGCACCCGCTGCAACAACGCCAGCAGCAGCCCGCCGAGCGTGTGGTAGTCGCCCTCGGACGGCAGCGGCGGCAGTTCGAGCCGGGCTTTGATCTCGTCCACCGGCATCGCGCCCTCGAGCAGCATCGGCGCCACCGGCCCGTCGTCACCGGGGGCCGGTGCGACCGGGTGGTCCTCCGTCCCGCCGACGATCGCCGACAGCACGTCGGCCGCCGTCACCACGCCCTCGAAACTGCCATACTCGTCCATCACCAGCGCGAGCCCCACCGTGTCGCGCTTGAGCCGCTCCAGCGCGTCCAGCGCGGTCACCGTATCGGGAATCACCTGCGGCTGGCGCAGCGCGTCGGCCACCGAGAGCCCGTTGCCGCTCAGCATGCGGTCCAGCAGATCCTTCGCCTGCACCACGCCGACCACGTTGTCGATCGAGCCGTCGCACACGACCAGACGGCTATGCCGGGCCTCGCGCACGGCGGCGGCGATGTCGCTCTTGGGGTCGGAACGGTCGATCCAGGCGAGCTCGGTCCGCGGCGTCATGATCGCGCGGACCGGCTTGTCGGCCAGGCGCAGCAGCCGCTCGATCATGTGCCGCTCCTCGGTCTCGAACACGCCATCCTCCGCGCCCTCGGCCAACACGGCCTTGAGCTCCTCTTCGGTGACGCCCTGGCGCTCCTCCTTGTGCAGGCCGAACACCCGCAACACGCCGTAGGAGGACCGGCCGAGCACCCACACGATCGGCGCGCCGACCCGGGCCAGCCGTTGCAGCCACGGCGCCACCAGGATCGAGATGCGCTCCGGGTTGCGCAGCGCCGCCTGCTTGGGCACCAGTTCGCCGATCACCAGGGTCAGATACGTCGTCAGCACCACCACGCCGGTGAAGGCGAGCGACCCGGCGAACGGCGCCAGCACCGGGATCGACAGCAGCCACTCTTCCAAATGGGCGGTGATCCGCGAGCCACCGAACACGCCGGCCAGCACGCTGACCAAGGTGATGCCGATCTGCACGGTCGGCAGGAAGCGCTGCGGGTCCTCCGACAGCGCGAGCGCGATCGAGGCGCCGCGCACGCCCTGCCGCTCCAGCACGGTCAACCGCGCCCGCCGGAGCGAGACGAGTGCCAGTTCGCTCATGGCGAATACGCCGTTGATCAGGATCAACAGCAAGACGATGACGATTTCCAAGCTCAGGCTCATGCCGCAACCTAACAGCCGGGCCGGTTGCGCGAAATCGCCGTCAGGATTACAGGCCCAGACAATGAACCGGAAGCTCCCCTCGATCGCGATGCTGCTGGGGATCGGCGGCCTGATCCCCTTCATCGTGTGCGGCCTCGGCGCGTTGGCCAATCCGCCGCCGAACGACGCGCTCGCGCTGCTGGCGCTGATCGCCTATGGCGCGGTCATCCTGGGATTTCTCGGGGGCGTCCACTGGGGCTTCGGGCTCGAGCAGGCCGGCGTGGCGCCGAGCGATGTCCAGCGGGCGCGGTTCGGTCTCGGGGTGCTCCCCTCGCTGCTCGGGTGGGTCGCCCTGTTGCTGGCGATCTTGAGCTACACCCGGGTCGGTCTGGCGCTGCTGGTGGTCGGTCTCATCACAACCACTATGATCGAGGCGCGCGCGAGCCGGCATGGCTACATGCCGAAGGGCTACATGGGCCTCCGCTGGGTGCTGTCGGCGATCGTGGTGATCTGTCTGGTGACGGTCTGGACGGTGCTGATGCTGCACGGGCGGATCGCGCTGTGGGGATCGGGCGGCTGATCGCGGCTGGGGCGCTGTGATCCGTCGCCGGGCGCTGCTCGCCACCGGTCTCGCGGCCGGGGTGGCCGGTTGCTCGCCGGCGGACCTGCTCAACGCAACCGTGTCGGATGCCGGCGTCGCGGAAACCACCGACATAAGCTACGCCACGGGCGACCGCCACACGCTGGACCTCTATCGACCCGTCCGGACCGGCGGCGGCTTGCCGATGGTGGTGTTCATCTACGGCGGCGGTTGGAATGCCGGCGCCAAGGGCACCTACGGCTTCGTCGCCCGACCCCTGGCGCAGCGCGGCATCATCGTGGCAGTGCCCGACTACCGGCTCTATCCCGAGGTCACGTTCCCAGCCTTCTTGGAGGACAACGCCAAGGCGGTCGCCTGGGCGTTCGCCCACGCCGTCGAACTCGGGGCCGATCCGTCGCGCATCGTCCTGGTGGGCCATTCCGCCGGCGCGTTCAACGTCGCCATGCTGGCGCTGGACCCGCACTGGCTGGCGGCCGCCGGCATCGACCGCAGCCGGCTCGCCGGCGCGGTGGGCCTGGCCGGCCCGTACCGTTTCCTGCCGAGCCACGACCCCGACGTGTTCCCGATCTTCGGCAGCAACAACACGCCGGCGCACGAGCCCTATGCCTATGCCGACGGCCGCAATCCGCCGATGTTCCTCGCCGCCGGCACCGACGACACGACGGTGATGCCCCGCAACACGACCGAACTCGCCGCACGCATCCGCGACAAAGGCGGCAAGGTCACCTCGAAGCTCTACCCCGGCATCGGCCATATCGGCCTGATCACGGCCTTCGCCCCAATTTTCCAGAACCGAGCGCCGGTCCTAGAAGACGTCGCAGCCTTCACCGTCCAAACGCCCTCGTAGGGTGGGCGTCAGCCCACCTCCGGAGCGCGATATGTCTAAATCACCCGGTCAAGCGGTTGCGCCTCGACCAACGTCCCGACCGCACCGGGATGCGCCAGCGCGGCATTCAGCTGCGAACGGTCCAGCTCGCCTTCCCAGGCACTCACCACCACGCACGCCACCCCGTTGCCGACCAGGTTCGTCAGCGCGCGGCACTCGCTCATGAACTTGTCGATGCCGAGCACCAGCGTCATCGCGGCGACCGGGACCGGGTTGTCGGGGATCGCCGCCAGCGTCGCCGCCAGCGTGATGAACCCGGCGCCCGTGACGCCCGAGGCCCCCTTCGACGTCAGCATCGCGACCGCGATGATGGTCGCATACTGCCCGAGACTGAGGTCGACCCCCACCGCCTGCGCCAGGAACAGCGTCGCCAGCGTCATGTAGATGTTGGTGCCGTCGAGGTTGAAGCTGTAGCCGGTCGGCACCACCAGCCCGACCACCGACTTGGAACACCCGAGCCCCTCCATCTTCTTCATGATCTGCGGCAGCACCGTCTCGGACGACGACGTGCCCAGCACGATCAGCAGCTCGTCCTTGATGTAGACGATGAAGCGCAGGATCGAGAAGCCGGAGAACTTGGCCACGACCCCGAGCACGACCACCACGAACAGCACGCTGGTCAGGTAGAACGTCCCGACCAGCCCGGCGAGACGGCCGAGGCTGGACAGCCCATATTGCCCGATGGTGAACGCCATCGCGCCGAACGCGCCGATCGGCGCCAGCTTGACGATCATGGCGATGATGCGGAACGCGATCTGGCCCACGGTGTCGACGACATGGCTCACCACCGGCGCCCGCTCGCCGAGCCCGGCGACCACCACGCCCGTCAGGATCGAGACCAGCAATACCTGCAGCAGATCGCCGCTGGCGAAGGCGTCGAAGAAGCTCTTGGGGATCAGCGCGAGGATGTGCGCGACCGTGCTGTCCTTGGCCGCGGCGCTGGCATATTGCGCGACCGCCTTGGGGTCCAGCGTCGCGACGTCGGCGCCGAAACCGGCGCCGGGTCGCACGATCTCGCCGACGATGACGCCGATCACCAGCGCGAACGACGAGACGACCTCGAAGTAGAGCAGCGCCTTCATCCCGACCCGGCCGACCTTCTTGAGGTCGCCCATGGATGAGATGCCGTGCACGATGGTGCAGAAGATGATCGGCGCGATCATCATGCGGATCAGGCCGATGAAGGCGTCGCCCAGCCACTTCAGCGATTTGGCGAAATCCGGCGCGATCACGCCCAGGATGACCGCGAGCAGGATGGCGATCAGCACTTGGATGTAGAGCACCTTGTACCAGGGCTGCCGCGGCGCCGGCTGAACTCTGATCGTGGCGGCATCCATCGCGAAATCCTCCTTGCACCCCGGCGACAGGATGACCCAGCCGCTTCTCGTGTCTCCTGCCTATACGGCAGCCGAGCGGGAACTCAAGCGGCGGATCGCCGCCAGCTCAGGATTTCCGGCGGTGCGGGCTCAGGTAGCCCTCGTGGCTCTCATGTCCGACCAGGACGGCCTCGAAGCCGTTGGACGCGCCGCGGCAATAGAGCCCGGCGAGCCCGCCCGGATTGGCGGGCAGCGACTCGGACACGTCAAGGATGTCGGCGCGGGCTTTGAGGCCCTCGAGCAGGGGGGCGAGGCTGTCCGGCTCGGTGCTGAAGTAGAAGCGATGGGTCGGCCAATCCTGATGCGCCACGCTGAGGGCGGCCACGGCCTGGCCGAGCCGGTCCGTCAGCGTGTGGAACAACGCGCGGGCGGCGTCGTGGGCGGCTTGGGACAGGCCAGCCTCGGCCGCCTCGACGTCGATCTCGACGGGAGAGGAGGCGATCAGCATGTCAGTGGATTTCACCAGAGGCTTGAAGGGCGGCGCGCAGCTTGTCCGGGGTGAAGTCCGGGCTGTTGACGACGTCGAGGATGACCTTCTCCCGGCGGGCGACGAGCTCGATGGCGGCCGGGAGCTTCTTCACCGCCTCGGCCGGGATGACCACCGCGCCGTGGTAGTCGGCATGGATCACGTCGTCATGCACCGTGTGCATGCCGAGCACGTCGACCGGCTTGCCGAAATCGACGATGTGGACATGGGCGTGGCTCGGCCCGATGCGGCCGCCGACGATCTGGAAGCCCGGCGCCAGCATGTCGCAATCCCGGAACGACCCGTTGGTCACGCAGCCCAGCGCACCGAGCGCCTTGTGGATCGCCGAATTCACCTCGCCCCACCAGGCGCCGTAGCCCGGCCGGTCGTCGAGATCCTGCAACACCACCACGGTCGGCAGCTCGGCCTGGGCGACGTAATCGTACCAGTCCGTGCGCGCCGCCACGGCAGAGCGCGGGTGCTCCTTGGCCCGCATGTAGCCGACCCGGGCGAGGCCCACGATCGGCTTGAGCGACTTGTCCGCCGCCACGACGGGCTCGACCGTGAACCCGACCGCGCGCCGCTCGGGCACGATCAGCTCGAGCCCGTTGCAGATCGTGGGCGTATCCCACTGCTTGAGCGTTTCGAGGTCTTCGGCGGTGAAGGGATAGGTCATCAAGGGCTCCTAAAGCCCTCTCCCTCCGGGAGAGGGTTGGGTGAGGGTCTTTCGGTCGGGAGAGCCCTCACCCTGGCCCTCTCCCGGAGGGAGAGGGTGATGAAACGCGTGGTTTAAGCGGCGGCGACGCAGCGGCGGGCCATGACGCCGATGAGATGCGCGCGGTATTCGGCCGAGGCGTGGATGTCGCCGTTGAGTCCGTCGGGCGAGATCTTGATGTCCTTGATGGCGTCGGGCGAGAAGTTCGCGGTCAGCGCCTGCTCCATCTCGGTCTGACGGAACACGCCGCCCTGCCCGGCTCCGTTGATCGCCACGCGGACGCCGGACGGACCCTTGGCCACGAACACGCCAACCATGGCGTAGCGGCTCGCCGGGTTGCGGAACTTCTCGTAGTTGGACTTCTCGACCTTCGGGAACTCGATCGAGGTGATCAGCTCGTCCGGCTCGAGCGCGGTGGTGAACATGCCCTGGAAGAAATCGTCCGCGGTGATGCGGCGACGGTCCGTGACGATGGTCGCATTGCAGGCGAGCACGGCAGCGGGATAGCAGGCCGACGGGTCGTTGTTGGCAAGCGAGCCGCCCATGGTGCCGCGGTGGCGCACCTGGGTGTCGCCGATCCAGGACGCCATCTTGGCCAGACCGGGGATCGACGCCTTGATCGCCTCGTCCGACTCGATCTGATGGTGCGTCGACATCGCGCCGATCTTGATGGTGTCGCCCTCGACCGTGATGCCGGCCAGGCCGAGGCTCGAGAGATCGATGATCGACGTCGGCTTGGCCAGGCGCTGCTTGAGCACCGGGATGTAGGTCTGGCCGCCGGCGAGCAGCTTGGCCTCGGGGTCGGCGCCGAGCGTCTTGAGGGCGTCGGGAACGCTGGCAGGCTTGGTGTAGGTAAAGTCGTACATGGAGGTCTCCTACTCGGCCGCGAGACGCGGCTGGTTGGACTGAATGATCGTCCAAATCTTCTCCGCCGAAGCGGGCATGTCTAGGTGTCGCACGCCATAATCGCGCAGCGCGTCGACCACGGCGTTGATCACCGCCGGCGGGCTGCCGATCGCGCCGACTTCGCCGACGCCCTTCGAGCCCAAAGGATTATGCGTGCACAGCGTGTTCTCCGTGCCGACCGTCAGCTTGGCGAAATCGTGCGCCCGCGGCATCTGGTAGTCCATGAACGAGCCGGTCACGAGCTGGCCGTGATCGTCATACATGGCGTTCTCCATCAGCGCCTGGCCGATGCCCTGGGCCACGCCGCCCTGCACCTGGCCCTCGACGATCATCGGATTGATGACCCGGCCCACGTCGTCGATCGCCGTGAAATTGATCACGGCGACGGTACCAGTCTCCGGATCGATCTCCACTTCGCAGACGTGGCAGCCGCCCGGATAGGTGAAATTCTTCGGGTCGTAGAAGGCGGTCTCGTCGAGGCCGGGCTCGATCTCGTCGATCGGGTAGTTATGCGGCACGTAGGCCGCGAGCGACACCTCGGAAAGCGCCTTGCTCTTGTCGGTGCCGGCGACGCTGAAGCGGCCGTCTTTGAACTCGATGTCCTCGACCGCGGCCTCCATCAAATGCGCGGCGATCCGCTTGCCCTTGGCGATGATCTTGTCCATCGCCTTGACCATGGCGGAGCCGCCGACCGCGAGGCTGCGGCTGCCATAGGTGCCCATGCCGAACGGGATCTTCGCGGTGTCGCCGTGCACGATGTCGACCTGCGCCATCGGCACGCCGAGCTGGTCGGCGACGAGTTGGGCGAAGGTGGTCTCGTGCCCCTGGCCGTGGCTGTGCGAGCCGGTGAACACCGTCACGCTGCCGGTGGGATGCACCCGGATATTCGCGCACTCATACAGCCCGGCGCGGGCGCCGAGCGAGCCGACGACGGCCGACGGGGCGATGCCGCAGGCTTCGACATAGGTCGAAATGCCGATGCCGCGCAGCTTGCCGCGCCTTGCGGCCTCGGCGCGCCTTGTGTCGAAGCCGGCCCAGTCGGAATGCTCGAGCGCCACCCGCAGCGTGGTGAAGTAGTCGCCGCTGTCATACTGCAGCGCGACCGGCGTCTGATACGGGAAGGCGTCGACCGGGATGAAGTTGCGCCGCCGCAGCTCGAGCTTGTCGATGCCGGTGTCGTAGGCGATCACGTCCATCAGCCGCTCCAGCAGGAACGTCGTCTCCGGCCGCCCGGCTCCGCGATAGGCGTCGACCGGCACGGTATGGGTGAACACCGCGGTCACCTCGGCATAGATCGCCGGTGTCTTGTAGACGCCCGCGAGCAGCGTGGCCGAGAGATAGGTCGGGATGCAGGGCGCGAAGGTGCTGAGGTACGCCCCCATGTTGCACAGCGTCTTGACCCGCAGCGCCAGGAAGTTGCCCTCGGCATCGAGCGCCATCTCGGCGGTGCTGTCATGGTCGCGCCCATGCGCGTCGGAGATGAACGCCTCCGACCGGTCGCACGTCCACTTGACCGGCCGGGCCAGCTTGCCGGCGGCCCAGGTGACGATCGCCTCCTCGGCATAGTGGTAGATCTTGGAGCCGAAGCCGCCGCCGACGTCGGGGGCGACCACGCGCAGGCGGTTCTCCGGGATGTGCAGCACGAAGGCGCCCATCAAGAGGCGGATGACGTGCGGGTTCTGGCTGGTGGTGTAGAGCGTGTAGTCGCCGCTGGAACGGTCGAACTCGCCGATCGCCGCGCGCGGCTCCATCGCGTTCGGCACCAGGCGGTTGTTGTGCAGGTCCAGCTTGACCCGGTGCGCGGCACCGGCAAACGCCTGCTCGACGGCCGCCTTGTCGCCGATATGCCAGTCGTAGCAGATGTTGCCCGGCACGTCGTCGTGCACCAGTGGCGCGCCCGGCGCGACCGCGGCCTTCATCGTCGCGATCCCCTGCAGGTCCTCGAAGCTGATCTCCAGCAACTCGGCGGCGTTCTTGGCCTGCTGCCTTGTCTCGGCGATGACCACCGCGATGGGATCGCCGACATGGCGGACCTTGCCGACGGCGAGCACCGAATGCTTCGGCTCCGCCATCGGCGTGCCGTCCTTGTTGTGGATCTGCCAGCCGCACGGCACGCCGCCGACGCCGTCGGCGTCCAGATCGGCGCCGGTATAGACGGCGATCACCCCCGGCGCCGCCTTGGCGGCCGCGGTGTCGACCGCGAGCAGGCGCGCATGCGGCCGGTCGGAGCGGCGCATTACGGCATAGAGCTGGCCCGGACGGTTGATGTCGTCGGTGTAGTTGCCGCGGCCGCTTAGAAACCGGTGGTCTTCCTTGCGGCGCACGGACGCGCCGATACCCTCGAAGCCCATGACGTCTCCTCCCTCATTCGCCGCTATTGCGGTCGATTATGCAGCTTCGGCGTGCGCTTTCCCGTGCATCAGCGGCCAGGCCGCCGCGATCGCCTTGACGATGTTGTGGTAGCCCGTGCAGCGGCACAGATTGCCCTCGAGCCCGTGCCGGATCTGGTCTTCCGACAAGCCCTCGGGGTGCAGCATCACCAGGTCCACGGCGCTCATGACCATCCCGGGCGTGCAGAACCCGCATTGCAGCGCGTGATGCTCGCGGAACATCTCCTGCATCGGATGCAGCGTGCCGTCGGCCGCCGCCAGGCCCTCGATCGTGGTCACCTCCGCCCCATTCGCCTGGATGGCGAGCATGGTGCAGCTCTTGACCGACTTGCCGTCCACATGGACCACGCAGGCGCCGCACTGGCTGGTGTCGCACCCGACATGGGTGCCCGTCAGCGACAGCTTCTCGCGCAGGAGCTCGACGAGGAGGGTGCGGCCCTCGACCTCGACGTCGTGTTTTTTGCCGTTCACCGTAACCGAAACTGCCGGCATCGTTTTCCTCATTGGATTGTCTTACTGGCGCATCCTGCGAGGGCGGGAGGCGATGGGTCAAGTTGCGGACCGTGAACCCTGGCCCGCTTCGCGCGTCACTATAGGATGATGATGTTTCGCGTGTTGGCAATTGTTGGCCTCGCAGCCGTGGCTGCGTGCACCGGAGACCTCCCGGCCGGCGGCGGCCCGGCCCAGTCGACGACCCCGTCCTTCTCGCCGCCACCATCGGCCGAGGCCGAGACCCCGAACAGCCTGCCGAACGGGTTCACGACGCAGAACCCGATGGCGCTGGAGTCCGGCGTGGTCGGCGTGACGCACCTGCCGCCGTAAGCGCGCAAGACGCCGGTTTGGCGGACACAGCAATTCAGGAACTCTGGACGCACCAGCGGATCCGCGCCATAGCCTGCCGCAACATTAGTGGTTGAGCGGGATGACGACGCGAACTTGGAACGGCGCGACTGGTGACTATGCAAGCGCTTCCAGTTGGTTGCCTGTCGGAGTTCCTCAGGCCGGCGACGTGGCCGTCATCAGCAGCGGGACGGTGAAGGTCGGCCGGCCCGATCTGGCACCGAACATCAAGCTGCAAATTGCGCCGCTCGGCGCGCCGCTCGCCGTGGACTTGAAGAGCACGGTGATCCTGCCGACGGATGAAATCGACATCCTGGCGGGCAAAAATCCCGCAAGCGCCGAGGTCTTCCTGCTCGGAACGGTCGAAAATTTCGGCGCCATCATCGTGCAATCCAATAATAACGGTGGGCCAGCCTCCAGCACCCTCGAAGTCGGGACACTGAATGGAAGCGGGGGGGTCTTCTACAACTTCGGCAGCATAACACTCGAAAACAGCGCCGCGGACATCCTGTCCACCTACGGAGAAGCAGGCGACGGCTTGGTCAACGATGGCGTCATCAAACTGCTTCGACCAGGCGCCGATCTCGTCGTCGCCGATCTCTCGCTGCCGATCTCCGGCACCGGCGTCATCGAGATCGGCACTGGAATGACCGTCAACATGTCTGGCGCTGGTACCGGTGCCGGGCAGACGATCTCGTTCGATCAGCAGAGCTCGTCCTCATCGTCCGAACTCGTCGTCGACCAGCACGTCAATATTGCTGGTCTCATCGCCGGCTTCGGCGCGGGCGATGAGATCTTGATCGACACGGCGCCTTACGACACCCAACAGATCTCATCGAGTAATGGCGTGACAACCGTGGCATTCCTGGCGGGCGGCGCCACTGTGCGGAGCTTACAACTGCTGGGGACCTATACCTCGAAGCAACTGATGCTCAACGTGATCTCGACGTCATCCAACCTTGAGATAACGCTCATTCGTGGCGTGAGCGGGACGGCGTTTCCCGGTGTCCAACCCTCGACGTCACCGAAAGTGTTCCGGTTTCTCGACACGGGAACCGGCACGCATTTCTTTACCGACGACCCGACCGAGGCTGCAACGGTGAGCAGCGCGCGCTCCGATCTCGTCACGGAGGGCGTGGGCTTCAACGCCGTCGACCCGGCCACCAACGACCCGAACGCGGCGCCGGTGTACCGCTTCTTCGATCAGATCGACGGGACCCACTTCTTCACTGCCAGCGAGAGTGAAAAGGCGACGGTCATCGCGACGCGGCCAGACCTGGTGTTCGAGCCGACCAGTACATTCTATGAGCATGCGACCGCGCAGGCGGGCGACGTACCGGTGTATCGCTTCTTCGACAGCGTGCACGGGACGCATTTCTACACCGCGAGTTCGGTCGAACAGGCCGGGATCATGGCCAGCCGACCCGATCTGGTCACCGAAGGAATCGCCTTCTACGCGCCGGGAAGCTGAGCCGGCGCTTGCGCATCAAGCGGCCATAGAGGTTTTCCGGAGCGCCGGCAGCTCATCGAGATGGCAGGCGGCGGTCTGCCCGGTGGGCGCGCCCGGCATCGGGCGCAGCACCGGCTCCTCGACCCGGCAGCGATCGAACACATACGGGCACCGCGTATGAAAACGGCAGCCGCTCGGCGGATTGATCGGGCTCGGCACGTCTCCGGAGAGGATGATGCGGTCGCGCGCGGCCTTCGGGTCCGGCACCGGCACTGCGGAGAGGAGGCAGCGCGTGTAGGGGTGCCGCGGCTGGGCGAACAGGCTGGCCCGGTCGGCGATCTCGACGATCTTGCCGAGATACATCACGGCAACCCGGTGCGTCAGATGCTCGACGATGGCGAGGTCGTGGCTGATGAACAGCAGCGCCAGGCCGAGCTGGTCCTGCAGGTCCGACAAAAGGTTGACGATCTGCGCCTTGACCGACACGTCCAGCGCGGAGACCGCCTCGTCGCAGATGATCAGGTCGGCGCCGGGCGCCAGCGCGCGGGCGATGCCGATGCGCTGCCGCTGGCCGCCGCTGAACTCGTGCGGGAACCGGCGGACGGCGTCGCGCGGCAGCCGCACCGTGTCCATCAACTCGGCGACGCGTTTGTCGAGACCCTGCGTCATCGCGAAATTGCGCAGCGGCTCGGCGATGATGTCGCCGACCCGCATGCGCGGATTGAGGCTGCTGAATGGGTCCTGGAACACGACCTGCACGCGCTGCCGCAGGGTGCGCAACTGGCTGACCGGCACGTTGTCGATCCGCTCGCCATCGAGCCGCACCTCGCCTGCGGTCGGGTCCGTCAGCCGCAGGATCGCCTTGCCGACGGTCGACTTGCCGCAGCCGCTCTCGCCGACCAGCGAGAGGGTCTCGCCGCGCTTGATGTCGAAGCTGACGCCGTCGACGGCGTAGACGTAGCCCTTGTTGCCGCCGAACAGGCCGCCGCGCAGGGGGTAATGCTTCTTGAGGCCGTCGACCTCGAGCAAGGTCCTCATGCTGCCACTTGGTCCATTCGGTAATCCGCGTAGTGGCAGGCGACGCTATGGCCGGGTCGCTTCTCCTCGACCGCGGGGGCGATCTCGCGGCACAGATCGGTGACCGAGAGGCAGCGCCCGGCGAACGGGCAGCCGACGATCCGCTGGCGCAGGCTGGGCACTTGGCCGGGAATTTCGGCCAGTTTGCTGCGGCCCTGCTGGCTGAGCGAGGAGCCCAGCTTCGGCACTGCGCCGAGCAGGCCGCGCGTATAGGGGTGTTGCGGGTCGCCGAAGATGGCGTCCACCGGGCCCTCCTCGACCTTGCGGCCGGCGTACATGACCACGACGCGCTGCGCCATCTCCGCCACGACACCGAGATCGTGGGTGATCAGCATGATGGCCGAGCCGAGCCGCGTCTTGAGGTCGCGCATCAAATCGAGGATCTGCGCCTGGATGGTGACGTCGAGCGCGGTCGTCGGCTCGTCGGCGATGAGCAGCTTCGGGTTGCAGGCCAGCGCCATGGCGATCATCACCCGTTGCCGCATGCCGCCGGAGAGCTGGTGCGGATACTCGCGCACCCGGCGACCCGGCGCCGGTATCCCGACCAGCGTCAGCATGTCGACCGCCCTCGCCTCCGCCTGCTTGGCGTTCAGCCCTTCGTGCAGCCGCACGGTCTCTCCGATCTGGCGCCCGATGGTGAGCACCGGATTGAGGCTGGTCATCGGCTCCTGGAAGATCATCGAGATGTCGCCGCCGCGCAGCTTGCGCATCTCCGGCTCCGACAGCTTCAGCAGGTCGCGCCCATTGAACCGGATTGCCCCGGCCATCTTGCCCGGTGGCGTCTGGATCAGCCGCAGGATGGACATCGAGGTGACGGACTTGCCACACCCGCTCTCCCCGACGATGGCGAGCGTTTCGCCGGCGTCGATGTGGAAGGACAGTCCCTCCACGGCGCGCACGACGCCGTCCGGGGTGCCGAAATGGGTTTGCAGGTTCTCGACGGATAGCAGGGGGGTCATAGCCCTCTCCCTCCGGGAGAGGGTTGGGTGAGGGTCGGTCGGGCGGAAAGGCCCTCACCCCGGCCCTCTCCCGGAGGGAGAGGGAGAAAGGAGCGGTCGGTCATACGCGTTTGGCCATGCGCGGATCGAGTGCGTCGCGCATGCCGTCGCCGAGCAGGTTCACCGCCAGCACCGTGATCGACAGGAATACCGCCGGGAAGAATACGATGTGCGGCTTGACCTGCCATAGGGCGCGGCCCTCGGCCATGATGTTGCCCCAGGACGGAATGATCGGTGGCGTGCCCGCGCCGATGAAGGAGAGGATCGCCTCGGTGATCATGGCCGAGGCACAGATATAGGTCGCCTGCACCGTGATCGGCGCCAGCGTGTTGGGCAGGATGTGCCGCCAGATGATCAGCGGCGTGCGCGTGCCGGAAGCGATCGCCGCCTCGACGTAGGGCTGCTCGCGCAGGCTCAGCACCACGCCACGCACCAGGCGCGACACGCGCGGGATCTCTGCCACCGTGATCGCCAAGACGACGTTGCCGACGCTGCCACGGGTCAGCGCCATCAGCGCGATCGCCAACAGGATCGGCGGAATCGACATCAACCCGTCCATGATCCGCATCACCAACCCGTCGAGCCAGCGCACGAAGCCGGAGACCAGGCCGATCGCCATGCCGACGGCGCTCGCCAGGATCGCCACCGAGAAGCCGACGATCAGCGAGACGCGGGAGCCGTAGAGCACGCGCGAGTAGATGTCCCGCCCGAGCGCGTCGGTGCCGAACCAGTATTGCGCCGACGGCACCCGCGTCCGCCGGGCTGGGGCCAGCGCGGTCGGGTCGACGGTCCATAGAAACGGTGCGGCCAGGGCACAGAACAGGATCAGGAACAGCAGCACCCCGCCGATCACCATCGTCGGGTAGCGCCGGATCAGCGTCATGAGCCGGCCGCGCTGTTTTACCGGGGGCAGCACATCCGGCAGCACGGGGGCCGGCGTGACGTGCGGCGTGCGAGTTGCCGCGATCGGGGCTTCGACGGTGAGGCTCAATAGCGGATCCTCGGATCGACCACGGTATAGATCAGGTCGACCCCCAAGTTGACGAGCACGTAGACGAACGAGAACAGCAGGACGACGCCCTGGATGATCGGGTAGTCCCGCCGCAGGATCGCGTCGACGACCAGACGGCCGAGGCCGGGGATGGCGAACACGCTCTCGGTCACCACCGCGCCGCCGATCAGCAGCGCCACCCCGATGCCGATCACGGTCACGATCGGCACCGCCGCATTCTTCAGCGCATGCAGGAACAGGATGGTCGGGTTGCCGACGCCCTTGGCGCGGGCCGTGCGCACGTAGTCCTGGCTGAGCACTTCGAGCATGGTCGCGCGGGTGATGCGGGCGATCAGCGCGATGTAGACGCCGCCCAGGGTGATCGCCGGCAGCACGAGGTTGTTCAGCCAGGGACCGACGCCGCGGGAGAGCGGCGTGTAGCCCTGCACTGGGAACATCGCGCTCGACACCCGGTCGGCCGCGCCCTGCCCGAACACGTCGCCGACCAGATTGGCGATCCCCAAGCCGTCGAGCGCGAACACGTAGGCCATGAGGTAGCCCACCACGAACACCGGCACCGAGAAGCCGAACACCGCGATCATCATGATGAAGCGGTCGATCCAGGTGCCGTGCTTCCAGGCGGCCAGCACGCCCATGGGCACGGCCAGGCCGATGGAGAGGATCAGCGTCAGGATCATAAGCGAGATGGTCGGCTCGAGCCGCTGCTGGATCATCGTGGTGACCGGCAGGTTCGTGAAGATCGAGGTCCCGAGGTCGCCGCGGACCACGTTCCACAGCCATTCGAGGAAGCGCACGAGAAACGGCCGATCGAGCCCGAGGCCGGCGCGGATGCGCTCGACGTCGGCCGGGCTGGCCTGGTCGCCGGCGATGATCGCGGCGGGGTCGCCGGGCGCGAGATACAGCAGACTGAACACGAACAGCGCGACGATCGCCATCACGGGGATCGTCGAGAGGATGCGGCGGCCGATATAGCTCAGCATCAGGTCTTGGTCACATCCCAGAACACCGGGAACGGCGCCTTGACCACGCCGGAGATGTTCTTCCGCCAGGACTGATACATCAGGAAGAACCCGGTCGGGGCGTAGGTCACGAACTCCATGGAGTCACGGTTGATGCTGTCCATCGCGGCCTGCTCCGCCGCCTTGTCCGGCGCGTCGTACCAGGTGGCGATGTCCTGCTGCACCGTGGGGGAGTTGGGCCAGCCGAACCACGCCTTGTCGCCGCCGGCATCCAGCGCGGTGTAGGCCGCCGGGTTCACGCAGTCGGCGCCGGCGTGCCAGGTGTGGAAGACGTTCCAGCCGCCTTCGGCCGGCGCCTCCTTCTTGGCGCGGCGCGCACCGACGGTGCCCCAATCCAGCGCCTGGTAGTCGACGTTGATCCCGATCTTGCTCATCAAATCCGCCGAGACGTCACCCTGGGCCTTGGTGATCGCGATGTCGGTCGCGACCAGCAGCACGACCTTCTCGCCCTTGTAGCCGGACTCGGCGAGCAACTTCTTGGCCTCGTCGTAGCGGCGCGGGCCCTTCAGGATGTCGCCGCCGGCCTCCGTGTAGAACGGCGTGCCGGGCGTGAAGTAGCTCGGCAGCTGCTTCCACAACGCCTCGTCCTCGCCGACCACGGCGCGCATGTAATCCTCTTGGTTCAGCGCCATCATGACGGCACGCCGGGCGCGCACGTCGTTGAATGGCGGCCAGAGATGGTTCATGCGGAACGTGCCGATATTGCCGAAAGTATCTGAGATATCGACATTCAGGCTCCGGTTCTTCCGCAGCAGCGGCACCAGGTCGGGGATCGGGTTCTCCCACCAATCGACCTCGCCATTCTGCAGCGCGGCGGCCTTGGTCGCGTCATCCTGTAGGATCAGCCACTCGATGCGATCGAAATGCATCCGCTTGCCGCCGGCGAGCCAGTCGCCCGGCTCGGGCCGCGGATCGTAGCCGGCGAATTTCTGGAACACGGCCCTGCTGCCCGGGTTCCACTCGTCCTTCTTAAACATCATCGGGCCGGAGCCGACGTATTCGGTGATCAGCTTGAACGGGTCGGTCTTGGCGATCCGCTCCGGCATGATCAGCGCGACCGGCGCGTTCTGCTTGCCCAACGCAAACAGCATCTTCGGGAACGGCTTGTTCAGTTTGATCCGGATCGTGCGGTCATCGGGCGCGCCGATCTCGACCAGCGTGGCCTTGATCCGCTGCCCCATCGTGTCACGCACCATCCAGCGCAGCAGGCTGGCCACCACGTCGCGGCCGAGCACGGGCTCGCCATCATGGAATTTCAGACCCGGCCGCAGCTTGAACGTCCAGTCCGTGAAGTCGGACGAGACCTCGTGGCCTTCCGCCATCTGCGGCTTGGGCGTGACGGTATGGTCGAGGCCATACAGCATGTCCCACACCAGCAGGCTGGCGTTGCGGACCACGTATTGCGTGCCGGCGATCGAATCGAGGCTCGACAGGTTGGCCTGCGGCACGAAGCGCAACACCTTGGCGTCCTGCGCCCGGGCGATGCGGGGGGCGGCCAGGCTGCCGACCGCCGCGACGGTTCCAGTGGCCAGAAAATCGCGACGCTTCATGCGAGTGTGCTCCCAATCCCCGGCCGTGGACCGATCGCCACCATCCAAGCACAATTCGGACCAGTTGCGTGCTTAGGTTTTTCTGACGTTCCAGAAGATGGCGAAGCCGCTCAATACCCCGTCGAGCGACGAGCGATAGGCGGTGGGTTGCAGGTACTGACCCATCGGGATGTAGGGGATGGAAACGAGCGCTTCCTGCTGCATTTCTGCGCAGATGGCCGCTTGCGCTGCCACATCCGGGGCCTCGAACCAACGATCGCGCAGATGTTCGAGGGTCTGATCATCCGGCCAGCCGAACCAGGCCTTGTCGCCATTGGCGCGCAGGCTGATGTGGCCGGCCGGGTTGATCTGGTCGGCGCCGGCCCAGGCAGTGCAGAACGCGCTCCAGCCGCCTTTCTCGACCGGCTCCTTGCTCGCGCGCCGGGTCACGACGGTGCCCCAATCGGTCGCGACATACTCCACGTTCAGCCCGGCCCGCTTGAGCGCATCGGCCGCCACGTCCGACATCGCCTTGAGCACCGGGAAGTCGGTGGCGGCCAGCAGGACGACCTTCTCGCCCTTGTAGCCCGCCTCCTTCAACTCGCGCTTGACCTTGTCCATGTCGCGCGGCCCGGTGAACACCTCCAGCCCGGCCGTGCTCGCCATCGGCGAGTTGGGCGCGAAATAGCCGACCGGCACGTTCCACAGCTTGGAATCGGTGCCGACGACGGCGGTGACCGTGTCCTCCTGGCTGATCGCGCCCAAGAGCGCGCGCCGGATCGCCGGGTTGTCGAACGGTGGCTGCCGCTGATTGAGGCGGATCTGGCTCATCTGGCCCGACGGCTCCTGCACCACCGCCTTCACCCCACGGCTGCGCTGCAGCAGCCCCATGAGGTCGGCGCTCGCGTAGTCCCACCAATCCTGCTCGCCATTGATCAAGGCTTGGGCGGCCGTGGTCGGGTCGGGGATGGTCGTCCATTCGACCCGGTCGACGTTGACCACCTTCGGCCCCGCCGTCATGTCCGGCGCGCCGCTGTCGCGCGGAACGTAGTCCTTGAACTTCTCGTAGACGGCGCGGGCGCCCGCCACGCGCTCGCCGGCCACGAAGCGGAACGGGCCGCTGCCGATCATCTCCGTCACCTGGGTCCCCGGATCGGTGGCGGCCAGCCGCTCCGGCATGATCACCGGCGCGTAGGTCTGCGTCTTGCCCAGCGCGGTGGGCAGCAACGGGAACGGGCGGTTGAGCCGGAACACGATGGTGCGGTCGTCCTTGGCCGACAGCTCGTCGGTCGCCGCCATCAGCGCCTGCCCGAACGCGTCGCGTTTGGCCCAGCGATTGAGGCTGGCCACGCAATCCTGCGCCCGCACCGGCTC
Organism: uncultured Acetobacteraceae bacterium; assembly: GCA_964657565.1. GTDB lineage: Bacteria > Pseudomonadota > Alphaproteobacteria > Acetobacterales > Acetobacteraceae > JAVVHH01. Next base: position 5,904 of record CAZZVQ010000047.1, on the reverse strand, counting down.
GCCGTCATGGAATTTGAGGCCGGAGCGCAGGCCAAGCGTCCACAGCCTGCCGTCCTCCTCGGTCTTGAACCCGGCGATCATCTGCGGCGACGGCTTGGATTGGCTGTCCATGCCGAACAACGTGTCGAACACCATGAACCCGTGATTGCGCGTCACGTACGCCGTGGTCCACATCGGATCCAGCACGGTCAAGTCGGCTTGCGGGATGAAGCGGAGCAGACGTGAGTTCGAACTCGTCTGGGCGAGCGAAGGGCGCGCCAGCAGTGCGGCCGAGCCAGCCAAGAGCGCGCGACGCCTGATGTCCATGCCTGTCCCTCGAGGTGCAAAGGACAGAAAACCACGGGCATGGGGCGTGCGCCAGAGTAACCCGGCCGGCGCTGGCCCATGGCTATCGCGCGGCACGCGAAAGTTGTAATTAGCCAACCATGTCAGTCGTTTCGTCCCGCGAGCCCGCCCGGCTCCCGCAAGCCTCGATGGCGAGCTTCGCGCCCAACGTCGCCGTGCTGATCCCATGCTACAACGAGGAGGTGGCCATCGCCTCCGTGGTCGCGGATTTCCGCGCCGCGCTGCCCGCGGCGACGATCTATGTCTACGACAACAACTCCGCCGACCGGACGGCCGAAGTGGCACGTGCCGGCGGGGCGGTAGTCGGCAACGAGCGGCTGCAGGGCAAGGGCCACGTGATCCGCCGCATGTTCGCCGACATCGAGGCGGACGTGTACGTGCTGGTCGATGGCGATGCGACCTATCACGCCGCGTCCGCGCCGGTGATGGTCGAGCGGCTGCTCGAAGGCCGGCTCGACATGGTCAACGGCACCCGCGTGTCGCAGGCCGACGCGGCATATCGGCCGGGTCACCGGTTGGGCAACTTGGTCTTGACCGGGATCGTGCGAACGATCTTCGGCAACCGGATCACCGACATGCTGTCCGGCTACCGGGTGTTCTCGCGCCGCTTCGTCAAATCGTTTCCGGCCTTCTCGAGCGGGTTCGAGACCGAGACCGAATTCACCGTCCACGCGCTCGAGCTCTCGATGCCGATCGGCGAGGTCGAGACGCCTTATTGCGAGCGTCCGCCGGGATCGCAATCCAAGCTGAACACCGTGCGCGACGGAGTGCGCATCCTGCTGACGATCATCCGGCTGGTGAAAGAGGAGCGCCCGCTGCAATTCTTCATGGTCAGCGGTGCAGTGCTCTTCGTGCTGGCCGTCATCCTGGCGATCCCGCTGCTCACCGAATTCGCGCACACCGGGTTGGTGCCGCGCTTCCCGACCGCCATTCTCGCCACCGGCCTGGTCGGGTTGGCGTTCCTCTCGTTCACCTGCGGCCTGATCCTCGATTCGGTCTCTCGCGGCCGCACCGAGGTCAAGCGTCTCGCCTATCTCGCCGTGCCGTTGTTTCCCCGCGCGGGCCCATAGCCGTCAGGGTGGGCGATACGCCATGTCGCCGCAGTGCGCACGATCTCGTCCAGGCTGTCGAACTCGGGCGTCCAGCCGGTTTCCCGCTGGATCCGGTCCGACGCCGCCACGAGGATCGCGGGATCGCCGTTGCGCCGCGGCCCGAGTTCGTGCGGCACCTTGCGGCCCAGCACCCGCTCGACCGACGCGATCACCTGCTTGACCGAGTAGCCGGCGCCACAACCGAGATTGTAGATGACGCTGCCGCGGTCGAGCTGCTCCAGCGCCAGCAGGTGCGCCTCGGCCAGGTCGTTGACGTGGATGTAGTCGCGGATCGCCGTCCCATCCGCGGTCGGGTAGTCGGTGCCGAACACGACCAGCGGCGGCCGCCGCTCGAGCGCGGCGTCGATCGCCAGCGGGATCAGATGCGTCTCCGGGTCGTGATGCTCACCGAGGCGGCCGGCCGGGTCGGCGCCAGCCGCGTTGAAGTAGCGCAGACAGGCGAACCGGATGTCATGGATCTCGCCCGCCCATTGCAGCGCCTTCTCGATGGCCAGCTTGCTCTCGCCATAGGGCGACCCCGGCGCGATGCGCGCCGTCTCGGTGATCGGCACCTGATCCGGCGTGCCGAACAGGTTGGCGGTCGACGAGAGCACGAATTTCGGCACCCGGTACCGCACGCAGGCCTCGATCAGCCGGTAGGCCTGCCCGGCGTTCTCGATCATGTAGCGCATCGGCGCCTGCATGCTCTCGCCGACCAGCGACAACGCCGCGAAATGCAGCACGCCGGCCCACTTGCCCTTGGCAAGCACCTGCTCGGCATCCGCCACATCGGCTTGGATCAAGGTCGCGCCGTCGGGCACCGCCTGCCGATGCCCCTGCCGCAGATTGTCCAGCACGACGACCTCCGCACCGGCTTCCATTAATTTCAGGACACAGTGGCTGCCTACGAAGCCGGCACCGCCGGTCACCAGATATCGACCGTCCAAATCGCTCACCCACCCTACGTTCCAGGTCGAGGCCTACAGCTAGCGGTCACCCTGCCGGCAGTCCATACTCGGCCTATGCGGTTGTATTGTTTGATCTTCGGCCTTTTGCCAGTCGGCGTCGCGGCGGCTCAGCAACCAACCCGCATCGTCGGCGGACCCGGTGCAGGGTGTATCGCAGGCGCAACCGAACTACCATCCTCCGGTCCTGGCTTCGTTACCATCCGGCAAAGCCGAAGCTCGTTCTGGGGGGCCCCCTCGACGGTCGCCGCCCTGCGCCTGCTCGCCCGCGAGGCGCAGGCGGCCGGACTGGGCACCCTCTACATGAACGACATCTCGCTGCCACATGGCGGCCCGATGGCCGGGTTGCACGCCAGCCACATGCTCGGGCTCGACGCCGACGTGTGGCTCGATGTGCGGCCCAAGCCCGATTTGACCCTGGCTCAGCGCGATGCCGTCGAGGTGCAGACGCTCGTCGCTCCGGACGGGAAGGACGTCGACCAGACCCGATGGACGCCCGGCAGCGAGCGGTTGATCAAGCTGGCGACCGGGTTGCCGGGCGTCGACCGCGTGCTGGTGAATGCCGCGATCAAGAAGCAGCTCTGCCGCACCACTGCGGATCGCACGTGGCTGCACCTGGTCAGGCCGTGGTATGGGCACACCTCGCACATGCATATCCATTTCCGCTGCCCTCCCGAGCAGCCGGAGTGTCGTGACCAATCGCCGCCACCGGCCGGCGATGGCTGTGACGCCTCACTCGACTGGTGGTTCGCCCGGCTCGATCAGCCGCCCGCCCCGCCCGGGCCGCCACCCTCGCCGCCGAAACTGCCCGCCGCCTGCGCCGCCATCCTCGCGGGACGATGAAACCGCTCCACGCCGCCGCGGCAGCCGCCGGTTTTGGCACGTTCATCAACCTGTACGCCCCGCAATCGCTGCTCACCCTGCTGGCGATCGCGTTCGGCAGCAGTGCCGCACAGACCGGCCTCACAATCACGGCAACGCTGATCGCGGTAGCGATCGTGGCACCGTTCGTCGGCGGCATCTCCGACGCATTCGGCCGCCGCCGGCTCATCCTGCCCGCCTGCTTCGCGCTGGTGGTGCCGACCGCGCTGGCCGGGCTGGCGCCGAGCCTGCACTGGTTCCTGCTCGCCCGCTTCCTGCAGGGCTTGCTGCTGCCATTCATCTTCACCGTGTTCGTCGCCTATATCGCCGACGAGTGCCCCGGCCCGGCGGCGATGCGGATGACCGGGACCTACTCGATCGGCGCCATCATCGGCGGCTTCAGCGGCCGGTTTATCGCTGGCTGGACGGCGTATGTCCTGGACTGGCGGGCGAGCTTCCTGGTGCTGGCCGGAGTCACGCTCCTGGCGGCCTGCATCCTGCTCGTCACGATGCCGCCCGAGCGGAATTTCCGCCCGGTCCGCAGCTGGCGCAGCACGGCGACCGGGTTCGCCACCCAGCTGCACAATCCGCAGGTGCTCGTCACCTGCGCCGCGGGGTTTGCCGTGCTGTTCTCGATCGTGGCGACCTTCACCTTCGCCAATCTGCTGCTGGCCGCACCGCCCTACGATCTCGGCCCGGCCGAACTCGGCAGCATCTTCGTCACCTATCTGCTCGGCGCCATCGTCACCCCGGGCGCAACCCGCTTCGCCACCCGGTTCGGCCGCCGCTGGACGATGCTCGCGGCCGGTGTCGCCGCCGGGTCGGGCATCCTCCTGACGCTCGCCCCCTCCCTGCCGCTCATCATCGCCGGACTCTCGTTGGTCGCGCTCGGGGTGCTGACCGAGCAGATGCTCTCGATCAGCTACGTCGCCATCGCCGGCGAACGGGCGCGCTCGACGGCGGTCGGGCTTTACGTGACGTGCTACTACGTCGGCGGCAGCCTCGGCGGCCTCGCACCGGCGTGGATCTGGGCGCATCTCGGCTGGCCCGGCTGCGTGATGCTGGTTCTGCTGGTGCAATCGGCCGCGGTCGCGCTGACGTGGCTGGCTTGGCCCCGTTAAAACATGCGATGATCAAACCTCTGAGCAAGGCGTGGAGAGTTCGGGATGGCCTGGAAACGCATCGCCCAAGATGCCGAGCCGACGCTGATGAGCGAAAAGCCTGGTCAGTCAAATGCTGAGCTCGATCGGCAGGCTCGGGCTGAGACGGAGGCTGGCATCGGCGTGCCTGTCGCGGAAGTCGCTGCCTGGGTCGAATCGTGGGACACGCCGGAGGAACTGCCGATGCCAAAGGCTCGGCGGATCCGTTGACGTTTGGCGTGGACGGTATTTTTTACGAGCGCCGCACTCCGGGACCTCTCTCGATGTCATGAATGGCTGAGACAACCCGGATCAGGCCGGCGATCGAAAGCGATTGCACAACAACTCTATCGCGCCGCCGAGGCGTTAGCCGAAAGCGCCGGCTCCCATCCGCAGGACCGTTTCTTTGGCGAATGCTGGCAGCTCGTCGTGAACGGCTATGTAATCCGCTATCTAATCGTAGCCACTCCCACCGGTGAACAGGTTTCGGTCGAGCGCATCTACGGCCCGGGACAAGATCGAACGTCCTGACCGGCCGCAAAGCGCTTTACCTTCGCCGACGCCGCACAATCTCTCGTCTAAAGGGATACCGAAGCAGCATGAACGTCGCCTTCAAGCCGGAATTCGAGAAATTCGCCGTCGGCCAGCCGGTCTCGCGCAAAGAAGACCCGGTGCTGCTGCGCGGCGAAGGCCGCTACTCGGACGACATCAACCTGCCCGGCCAACTCTACGCCGCCTTCGTCAGAAGCCGGTACGCCCACGGGATCCTTCGCAGCGTCGACACCGCCGAAGCCAAGACCATGCCCGGCGTGCGAGGCGTCATCACCGCCGCCGACCTCGAGGCCGGCGGCATCAAGCCGATGCCGGCCTCCGGCGGCACCAATGCGGATGGCACCCCGACCCCGAAGCCCCGCCAGATGGCGTTGGCCTCGGCCAAGGTCCGCTATGTCGGCGATCCCGTCGCCGTCGTGGTCGCCGAGACCGCCAAGCAGGCCAAGGACGCCGCCGAGGCCGTCATGCTCGACATCGACGCCCTCCCCGCCGTGACCACCGCCCGCGCCGCCATCGCGCCCGGCGCGCCGCTGCTGCATGACGAGGTCCCCGGCAACGCCTTCATGCACTACCACCACGGCGACACCGAAGCCGTGAACGCCGCCTTCGCCAGGGCCGCCCATGTCACCAAACTCTCGATCCGCAACAGCCGCATCGTGGTCGCCGCCATGGAGCCCCGCTCCGCCGTCGGCGTCTTCGACCCGGCCAGCGAACGCTTCACCCTCCGTCTCGGCTGCCAAGGCGTGTTCGGCATGCGCCAGATGCTGAAGGACGTCCTCGGCGTCGAGCGCGAGAAGCTGCACATCCTGACCTTCAACGTCGGCGGCTCGTTCGGCATGAAGGCGTCGGTCTATCCGGAATATCCCTGCCTGCTGCTCGCGTCCAAGCTCTACGGCGCGCCGGTCAAGTGGACCGACGAGCGGTCCGAGAGCTTCCTCTCCGACAGTCACG
>CAZZVQ010000046.1:0-34966 GCA_964657565.1 uncultured Acetobacteraceae bacterium | reverse complement strand
CGCCAGCGGGAGAGGGCTCTAAGTGAATGGCTTTATCCAACCATCGACGCGACCAGTTGCTTCGTGTTGTGGCGGAGCAGGTCCACATAGGTCGGCGCCGGGCCCCCGGGCTCGGAAAGGCTGTCGGAATACAACTTGGCTCCCACCGTGAGATGCGCCTCGCGGGCGAGCGCTTGGGCGAGGCGGGGGTCGGTCATGTTCTCGAGGAAGACGGTCCGGACCCCATCCGCCGTCGCCTGCTTGGCAACCCGGGCCAGCCCGCGCGGCGAGGGCTCCGCCTCGGTGCTGATGCCCTCGATCGCGATGAACTGGATGCCGAACCGCGCCCCGTAATAGGCGAACGCGTCATGCGTCGTCAGCACCTTCCGCCGCTCCTTCGGCACACCCGCCACCGCCTGCACGATCTCGTCCTCGACGCGCTCGAGCTCCGCCGTATACGCCGCGGCCCCTGCCTGGAACCGCGCGGCCTGCGCCGGGTCCGCCGTCGACAGCCCGGCCATGATCGTCTGCACCATCCGCCGGCCGAGCGCCGGGTCCTGCCAGATATGCGGGTCCGATACGGTCGCCCCATCCTCCTGCAAGCTGCGCGGCTTGATCCCGGCGCTGGCGACGATGCGCACCCCTGTGAACCCCGACGCCTGCACCATCCGGCTGAGCCAGCCCTCCAGGCCCAACCCGTTCTCCACCATCACCGCCGCCCCGCGCATCTCGCTCAGGTCGCCCGGCCGCGGCTCGAACGCGTGCGGATCGCCGTCCCGCGGCACCAGCGAGCTCGTCCGGACCGCATCGCCCGCGATCCGCCCGACCATATCTTGCAGGATGGAGAACGACGCCACCACCGGCCGCGGCGCGACTTGCGCGCGAGCCCGGAACGGCAGCAGGGCAAGAGGAGCGGCCAGGACCGAGCGGCGATTAAGCATGATATAACATATCAGTTTGCCTGCCGCACGGCAAGCCGGCATCGTTCCGCCATGCCGCCCGACTCGATCGCGTTGCCCGGTCGCACTGCCCCGATCACCTGGCGGCGCAGCGCCCGTGCCCGACGCATCAGCCTGCGCATCGAGCCGCGCCGCGGCGGCGTCATCGTCACCCTGCCGGCGCGCGCCTCCATCGCAGCGGGCCGCGCGGTCCTCCAGACCCACCGCGAGTGGGTCGCCGACCGCCTCGACCGCCTGCCCGCTCCGGTGGCGCTGGGCGATGGCGCCACGCTCATGCTGGACGGCACCCCGCGGCGGATCGTCCAGCGCGGCGGCATCCGCGGCGCGGTCTGGCTCGAGGCCGGCGACATCCATGTGGCGGGCAACCCGGTCCTCATCGCCCGCCGGGTCGCCGACTGGCTGCGGGCCCAGGCGCACAAGCAATTGACCCAGTTGGCCCGCGAGAAGGCGGAAGGCGCCGGGCTCGCCCTGCGACGAGTGACGATCAAGGACACGTCGAGCCGATGGGGCAGTTGCACCGCCAGGGGGACCCTGATGTTCTCCTGGCGCCTCGTCATGGCGCCGCCCTCGGTGCAGGACTACGTGGTCGGCCACGAAGTCGCGCATCTCCGGCACATGAACCACAGCCCCGCGTTCTGGACCCTCACGGACCAGTTGACCCCCCATCGCGTCGCCGCCAGCGCGTGGCTGGCGGCACACGGCGCCGGCCTCATGCGAGTGGGCTGACTCCGACGCTCGAAATCGGTATGGTGATGCAATGGCGAGCGGATGGGCCCCCGACGGGGCGGTGCAAGACCAGGTCGACGATACCGTCAAGGACGGCGTGCTCCGCGCCCGTGCCCGGATGCCGAGCGGGGAGGCCCGCGCCCATTGCGCGGAATGCGGCGAGGATATTCCGGAAGCCCGGCGCAAGGCCGTCCCGGGCGTGCGCCTGTGCGTCGAGTGTCAATCCGAACAGGACAGCCGCCCCGCCGCCTTCGGCATCAACCGCCGCGGCAGCAAGGACAGCCAGCTCAAATAACTCTTATACCGTCGCCACCGGCGTCGCCGGCGACCCCACGGCCCCCGGCAGTCGCAGCGGCGGCGCCGTCAGCAGGAACCGGTTGCGCCCGTGCTCGCGCAACCAGGCCGCCAGCGGTGTCAAATACCAGATCTCGCCGAGATGGATGCCCAGCTTGAACAGGCAGTGCTCGTGCAGCGGCAGGGTGGCGCAATCGTCGCCGCCGGGCTGCGCGGGGGCCGCTTCGACGGCGTAGTTGTCGGCGATCATCGCCACCAGACCGGTCTCGGTCACCCACTGCAGCAACTCGTGGTCGCGCCCGTCGAGCACGGGGCAGGCATTGTGCAACGCGTGCGGGTCCGGCGTGCCGCCCATATCCATCAGCATCTGCCCGAAGCCGGTGTGGAAGCAGACCATGTCCCCCTTCTCCACCGTCACCCCGTCCTCGCCCATGATCCGCTCCAGGTCGGCGAACTTCACCAGCTTGCGCTCGCGCCCGTAATGCGCGTGCAGGTCGATCATGACGCCGCGGCCCTGCACGCACGTCTCCGCCATGTTCTCGATCCCCAGGGCGCCGGCGCGGCTGGTCGACTTGCCCGGCCCGGACGGCACGCCGGCGTCCTTGACGTCGCTGGGCCCGACAATGTGCTCGCCGCCGCGGAACCCGTTGTAGAACACCCGCTCCCGCCGTCCGTCGCCATCCGCGTCGAACAGGCTGCCGACATGGGCGAAGCTGTCCCACTGGGTCGAATACTGCAGATACATCACGGTGAGGTCGTCGCAGAACACGTCGGAATGGCCCGACGCGCCGTTGTCGCAGACGAAGTTCGGCACGCCGTCCCGCAGCGTCGGCCGCAGCACCGGCGGGAAGCGGCGCGGGTTGAGGTCGTTGCCGCCCGGCAGATCGAGCGGCAAGCTCAGGCAGAAATTCTGCCCGGTCTTCACCTCGGCGATCCCCTGCAGCACCTTCTCCGGCGTGACGTAATTCATCCGGCCACGCTGGTCGTCGGGCCCGAACTCGCCCCAATTGGAGCCCGGTGGGCGGTGCTTGAACCGTGGCGAGGACGTCATCGGGCTACTCCAACAGCCCTCCCCCGTTATGGCCGAGCCTCGGAGCGGTCAATCGCAAAGCGTGCTGCGGCGCAGCGGGATCGCTACGCCGCAGGAAGTGACGCTTAGCTCGCCGGCTTGATCTGGCCGCGGATCTCGCCGCCCGGATTCTGCTGCGTGTGGACGTTCACGTATTCCTTGCCCGCCTTCAGATTGGCGATCTGATCCGGGGTGAGGTTCACCGTGCCCTTGATCGGGGTCGACGGATTGGAGAACGGCACCATCACGCCGGCATTGGCGCCGGGCTCGGCGGGACCGTGGATGTGGGCGGCCGTGGCGGGGCCGGTCAGGTCCTTATAGGTGATCTCGTAGCCGAGCTTGTCGCCATCGAGCGTCATCGTCGCCATGCCAGTGCCGGCCGTCGTCTTCGGCGGCACCTCTTGGGCGGTCGTGAGCGTCGCCTGATATTTCTGCGCCAGAGCCGGCAGGCTGGCCAGGCACAGGGCGGCAACGAGAAGAGTGCGAACCATGGGTATCCTCCATCAGTGGATTGGTCGACCGAAGCCAAGGCGGGCCGATGCGCAAAGCGGCGTTGCAAGCAGCGCGCGGACCGGTCGCGCGAAAACGTGCATGATCGGTCCATGCAGGAACGTCCCATCGGCCCGGAAGTTGACGCAACGCCCCGCGCATTGCCGGCCAGAGTGCCGATCCGGGGCGACTACGTCGTCCTGGAGCCACTCCACCGGCGCCATGCGGCGGATCTATGGCAGGCCGGGCAGGCCGCCGGTGCCGCGGCAAGCTGGGACTACCTCGGCTACGGCCCGTTCGCCTCGCCCGAGGCGTTCGCCGCCTTCGTCGCCGAGTTCGCCTCCACCCATGACCCGGCGGCCTGGGCCGTGCGCCCGGTCACGACCGGGATCGTCACCGGCTGGCTGACCCTGATGGACATCCAGCCCAAGAATGCCGCGGTCGAGATCGGGCACATCTGGTTCGGACCCGCCCTGCAGCGCACCCGCGCCGCCACCGAGGCGATGTTCCTGCTCATGCGGCTCGCGATGGACGAGCTGGGCTACCGGCGGCTGGTGTGGAAATGCAACGCCTTGAATGCGCCGTCACGCCGCGCCGCCGAGCGGCTCGGCTTCACCTATGAGGGCACGCTCCGCGCCCATCTGGTCGTCAAAGGCCGCCGGCGCGACACGGCGTTCTTCAGCATCCTCGACGACGAGTGGCCCGCCTGCCGCGACGGTCTGCTGCGATGGCTGGATCCGGCCAATTTCGCGCCCGACGGCACCGCCCGGCGCGGCTTGGCCGAGCTGCGCCGCGGCTAAACCCCGATTAAAGTCGGGGGCTGCCGAACTGCGAGTCGCGTTCTCCCCATATATCACGTATTCTCGATCTGCGTGTTGGGGGCATGACTCGTGCGTAAGCTCCTTTGATGAACTTTATCCGTCCTTTGGTCATCTGCGTGGCAGTTGCCGGCGCCGGCTATGCCGTGTGGCAATTGACGCGACCGGTGAAGCAGACCGTCCAAGCGCCCGTCGCCGTCCCGGTCTCCGTGGTCACCAGCAAGCAAGACTCGCTGCCGATCTACATCCCCGCGATCGGCAACGTGCGATCCCTCAACGCGATCGAGATTAGTCCCCAGGTCGGCGGAGTGCTCCTCGACGTCTCCGTCAACGAGGGAGACATGGTCAAGAAGGGTCAGGTCCTCGCGGTGATCGATCCGCGTCAGTTCAAGGCGGCCCTGGACAAATCGCAGGCACAATTGACGCAAGATCAGGCACAGTTGCAGAACGCGCAGAACGACCAGAAGCGATACAGCGCGCTCGCCCAGCGCGACTTCGCCTCCCGCCAGCAGGTCGACACGCAGAATTCGACGGTCAACCGCTATCAGGGCGTGATCTCGGCCGACCAGGCGTCGATCGACGAGGCCAAGATCAACCTCGGCTACACGGTCATCAAGTCGCCGATCGATGGCAAGGTGGGGCTGCGCCGGGTCGACCCGGGCAACGTGGTGCAGGCCAACAGCAGCGGCGCGGGGCTGTTCTCGGTCGTCCAGGAACAGCCCATCTCGGTGATCTTCAGCCTCCCGGAGACGGACCTGCCGACCGTGCGCGACGCCATGCGGCAGGGCCCGCTCCCGGCGTTGGCCGATTCTCCGGGCAGCGATCGCGTGCTCGACCGCGGCGCGCTGGCGACGGTCGACAACGCCGTCAACACCGAATCCGGCACCATCCAGATCCGGGCGAACTTCCCCAACGCCGACATGCTGCTCACGCCCGGCCAGTTCGTGAACATCCGCCTGCAGGTCGGCACGGCCACCGGAGTCACGATCCCTCACATCGCCGTGCAAAACGGCCAGGAGGGACTGTTCGTTTTCGAAGTCGACGCCAACAAGACAGTGAAGCGGCAGAACGTGAAAGTGGTCTATGACAACGGCAAGCAGGCGGTGGTCTCGGATGGTCTATCCAGCGGCGCCACGATCGTGACGGCCGGGCAGTCCCGGATCGGCAACGGCACCAAGGTCTCGTTCAAGGATCACGGCGCCGATCCGGCGCCCCAGCGGAGCGCCGCCCGATGAACGTCTCGGCCCCCTTCATCAAGCGGCCCATCGCGACGTCGCTGATCATCGCCGCCATCTTCCTGGCCGGCCTCGCGGCGTACCCGTTCCTGCCCGTCGCCCCGCTGCCGTCCGTCGAATTCCCGACCCTGTCCGTCACCGCCAACTACCCCGGTGCCAGCCCGCAGACCATGGCGACCGCCGTGGCGACCCCGCTCGAGACGCAGTTCGGCCAGATCCCCGGTCTGTCGCAGATGACGTCGGTGAACGTCTCCGGCTCGACCCAGATCACCATGCAGTTCGACCTCGCGCGCAGCATCGACGCCGCCTCGACCGACGTCCTGGCCGCCATCAACGCGGCGGGCGGGCAGCTGCCGAAGGATCTCCCCAATCCACCGACGGTGCGCAAGACCAATCCGGCCGACGCCCCGATCCTGATCATGGGCGTCACGTCCGACGTCCTCCCGCTGACGGACGTGGACAACTACGCCGAGAACATCCTCGCCCAGCAGCTCAGCCAGGTGACCGGCGTTTCGCAGGTCCTCGTCGGCGGCCAGCAGACGCCGGCGGTGCGGGTCCAGGTCGACCCGGGCAAGATCGCCTCCCTCGGTCTGACGCTGGAGGACGTTCGTACCGTCCTGAGCTCGTCCACGGCGAACGCGCCGAAGGGCCTGATCGACGGCCCCGACCAGTCCTACGCGATCTACGCCAACGATCAGCGGACCAAGGCCAATGAATACAGCAACGCCATCATCGCCTACCGCGGCAACGGCCCGGTACGGGTGCGCGACATCGGCCAGGCCGTCGACGGCCCGCAGAACGCCAAGGTCGCGGCATGGCAGGACAACAAGCCCGCCGTGCTCCTCCTCGTCTTCAAGCAGCCCGGCGCCAACGTCATCAGCACGGTCGACGCCGTCCAGTCCAAGCTGCCGCGCCTGTTGAAGAGCATCCCGCCCGACATCAAGGTCGAGCTCGTCTCGGACCGCACGCAGACGATCCGCGCCTCGGTCGACGACGTCGAGTTCACGCTGATGCTGTCGATCGGGCTCGTCGTGGCCGTGATCTTCGTCTTCCTCCGCAGCGTCTGGGCCACCATCATCCCGAGCGTCACCATCCCGGTCGCGCTCGTCGGGACGCTCGGGGCGATGTATGTCCTGGGCTACAGCCTCGACAATTTGAGCCTGATGGGGCTCACGATCGCGGTCGGCTTCGTGGTCGACGACGCGATCGTCATGCTCGAGAACATCGTCCGCCACATCGAAGAGGGGATGAAGCCCTACGACGCCGCCCTCAAGGGCTCCGGCGAGATCGGCTTCACCATCGTCTCGATCAGTATCAGCTTGATCGCGGTGTTCATCCCGCTGCTCCTGATGGGCGGCATCGTCGGACGGCTGTTCCGCGAGTTCGCCATCGTGGTGTCCATCACCATCCTAGCGTCGGCCGTGGTCTCGCTGACGCTGACGCCGATGATGGCGTCGCGGTTCCTGGTTTCGGAGCATGGGCGCAAGCACGGCCGGATCTACCGGTTCGTCGAGGGCATGTTCGACGCCATGGTGGGCTTCTACGAACGCACGCTCGACATCGCGCTGCGGTTCCGGTTCATCACGCTGATGGTGTTCTTCGGCGTCGTGGCCGCCACGGCGGCGCTGTTCTACGTCATCCCCAAGGGCTTCTTTCCGGCCCAGGACACCGGCATCATCATCGGCGTGACCGACGCCGCGCAGGACGTGTCGTTCAGCGCCATGGCAAACCTGCAGAAACAGGTCAACCAACTCGTCCTCGATGACCCCGCTGTCGCCGGTCTGACCGCGTCGGTGGGCGCCGGCTCGGGCGGGCAGACGCAGAACAACGGGCGGATGTATATCCAGCTCAAGCCATGGAGCGACCGCTCCGACACCGCCAGCCAGATCATCGGCCGGCTGAGCAGCAAGGCGCAGTCGCTGCAGGGCATCCGCTTGTTCATGCAGCCGGCGCAGGACATCAGCGTCGGCGGGCGCCTGTCGCGCACCCAATATCAATACACGCTGTCCGATCCCGATGGCGACGAGTTGAACGCATGGGCGCCCCGGGTGCTCGATAAGCTGCGGCAGCTCCCGGAACTGGCCGACGTGACGTCGGACGCTGCCGGCACCGGGCTGACGGTGACGCTGACGTACGACAAGGAAGAGGCGGCCCGCTACGGCATCCAGCCGGCGACGATCGACTCCACGCTGTATGACGCTTTCGGGCAGCGCCAGGTGGCGCAGTATTTCACCGGTCTGAAGGCCTACTACGTCATCCTGGAAGTCACGCCGAAGCAGCAGGGCATGCTCGACACGCTGCGCAAGCTCTACGTGAAGTCCGCCTCCGGCGCGCTGGTCCCGCTATCCACGATCGTCCGCGAGAGCACGGCGCCGGTGCAGCCGCTGGTGGTCAACCACCAGAGCCAGTTCCCGTCGGTCACGATCTCCTACAATCTGAAACCTGGCGTCTCGCTCGGCGACTCCGTGACCTCGATCCAGAAGGCGCAGGCCGAACTGGGCGTGCCAGCCACGGTGACCGGCGCGTTCCAAGGCACGGCGCAGGCCTTCCAGTCGTCGCTCGCCTCGCAACCGTACCTGATCGCGGCCGCGTTGATCGCGGTCTACATCATCCTCGGCATCCTCTATGAGAGCTACATCCTGCCGCTCACGATCTTGTCCACGCTGCCCTCGGCCGGCGTGGGCGCGCTGCTGTTCCTGCTGGCGTTCAAGTTCGACCTGACCGTGATCGCCATCGTCGGCATCATCCTGCTGATCGGCATCGTCAAGAAGAACGGCATCATGATGGTGGACTTCGCCATCCACGCCGAGCGCGAGGGAGGCAAGAGTCCGTACGACGCCATCCGCGAGGCGTGCCTGCTGCGGTTCCGGCCGATCCTGATGACGACCATGGCGGCGCTGCTGTCGGGTCTCCCGCTGATGCTGGGCACCGGCGCCGGGTCGGAGCTGCGGCGGCCGCTGGGCTTCGCGATGGTCGGCGGCTTGGCGCTAAGCCAGATTCTGACGCTGTATACGACCCCGGTGGTCTATCTCTACCTCGACCGGCTGCAGACGTGGTTGATGCCGGCCAAGCATCGCCAGAGCTCGCGGGTGCAGAAGGCGATGACGCCGGCGGCGCAAGCCGCCGAGTAGCGCTCAGCCGCGGCGGCCCAGTCGTTTGGCCGCCGTGGCGCGTTTGCCCCTCGCGGGAAACACCGCGCCCGCTTGTCCCAACCCGAAGCGTGGCATGTTGACGTAGATGGCTTCCGAGGAGCCGGGCGCAACGACATAGGTCTCGTGCCAGATGCCGACGTCTCCGCTGGTGCCCACCGCCCGGTTGAAGGCTTGCCATGCCGGGAAATGGCTATGGTCGGCGGCGTGAGCGTAGGCCCGGAGATGCTCGGCACTCCGCCAATACTGCAGGACTGCGGGGCTGCGGATGCCGAGCAGCGGGCGCGAGGCGAGCAACCCGATCTCAGGCCGGGCGGCAAGCTCCTTGAGCATCAACGGCATCGCGCGCAGCACCGGCCACCATTTCCAGATTTTCCACGGCCGGTTGATCCGCATGCCGATCAGGAAGACGACGATCTCGCCCTCCACCTCGGCGCATAGCCGCTCCGACACTATCTCAACCATCGTTGCTTCGGCCCGTCCTCATGGTTCGAAGACGAGTTGTACACGGCTGCTCGGGTGGCGCGTGAGGCTGAACTCGATGGCTCGCCCATCGCGGTCGACGTTGAGGTTCTCGCACACCAGCAGCGGCCGGGTGCGCGGGACTTCCAGCTGGTCGGCTTCCGCCGCCGTCGGCATCCGCGCCGTCACCCGCGTCGAGCGCCGGAAATAGTCGTCCACCCCGGCGGCCCGGAGCGCATCGGTGATCGACCCGATCGTGCGCAACGCCTCGCCGATGCCCGGCAGGCGTTCGGCCGGAAAATAGTGGTCGCTTAACGAGATCGGCACCCCGTCCGCGAGCCCGACCCGCTCCAGCAGGATCACCGCCGCCCCCTCCGGCAGATCGAGCGCCGCCGCCACCGCGGCACTGGCGCCGAGCTGGCGTAACCGCAGTACATGGCCGTCCGGGACCCGGTTCTGCCGCCGGATCCGCTCGGAGAACCGCGTCCGGGTCGAAATCTCGTAGTCCAGCAGGTCGTCGGCGACGAACGCGCCCTTGCCCTGCTCGACCCGGACCTGCCCGCTGCGGACCAGCGTGTCGAGCGCTCGGCGGATCGTGTGACGGTTCACGCCGAAGCGGGCGGAGAACTCCGCCTCCGTCGGCAGCCGCGTGCCCGGCGCCAGGCGATCGGCCTCGATCTCCCGCCCGAGCGTCGCCGCGATCTGGCGCCAGAGCGGCGGCGCGCGGCCAGGCGATGTCCCTAAACTGTCTTCACTCACCGCTTGACCCTAAAGAACGCCGCCGCTAGTTGTCTAGACAAGATTGGAGACCGCCAGTGCCGGACCCACAGACTTCCGAGCGGCAACAGTGGATGGCCGTATTGGCGAGGGCCGATACCGCCGCACTGGACCAGGCGAGCGCCGGGCTGCTGCCTGACTACGCGCTGATCCGCGGCCCGGAGCCCGGATCGGTGATGCTGCGCGGACGCGCAGGCGGCAGTGGGGCCCCGTTCAACATGGGCGAAGCGACGGTGGTGCGCTGCACGGTGCGAAGCGCGTCGGGCCATCTCGGACACGCCTATTGCCTCGGCCGCGACCTCCGGCATGCCGAACTTGCCGCCGCGATCGACGCCGGCCTGCAAGACCCGGCCCTCCATCCAGCGCTCCACGAGCTCGTCCTGTCGCTGGCCGACGCGCAGGCCGCGGCACGAGCGCAGCAGGCCCGACGCGCCGCGGCGACGCAGGTGCAGTTCTTCACCATGGCGACGATGCGCACATGATCGACCTCCACCCCGGCTTCGCCGACCCGGTGCGCGACAGCCAAGCCGTGTTCCGCGCCGTCATGGACGCCATGGCCCGACCCGGCCGCATCCACCGCGTCGCCGGGCCAGCCACGCCACCGGCCCCCCTCGCCCGCGCGACGGCGGCGGTTCTCCTGACTCTGGTCGATGGCGAGACCCCGCTCTGGCTGGACGATGCGGCAGCGGCGGCATGGGAGTGGGTCAGCTTCCATTGCGGGGCGCACCGGGCCGAGGCAGCTTCAGCCCAGTTCGCCGTGATGCTCGGCGCGGTCCCCCTCGGCCAGTTTCACACCGGAAGCGATGAGGAGCCGGAGGGGTCGGCGACCGTGATCGTGCAGGTGACCGGCTTCGGCGGTGGCCAGACGCTCCGCTTGCGCGGGCCGGGCTTGGCCGCGGAAGGCTTGTTGCAGGTCGACGGCCTGCCGGGGGGATTCGTCGCGTTCTGGCGCTCGAACGCGCGGCTGTTCCCGCGCGGGATCGACGTGGTCCTGTGCGCCGGGGACGAGATCGCGGCGTTGCCGCGCACAGTGGGGATCAGCTGATGGCGTATGTCGCGGTCAAGGGTGGGGAACGCGCGATCGACGCGGCGCATGCGTGGCTGGCGCATGAGCGGCGCGGCGACCCGGCGGTTGCAACGCTCGAGGTGGAGCAGATCGAAGGACAGCTCGGGCGGGCGGTGGACCGGGTCATGGGCGAGGGCTCGCTGTATGACCGCAGCCTGGCGGCACTGGCGATCCGTCAGGCCCAGGGCGACCTGATCGAGGCCGCGTTCCTGATCCGCGCCTATCGGACCACCCTGCCGCGCTTCGGCGCGGCGCGTCCGATCGAGACGGCGGAGATGGCGGTCCGGCGGCGCGTCTCGGCGATCTTCAAGGATCTGCCCGGCGGCCAGGTGCTGGGGCCGACCACCGATTACACGCATCGGCTGCTGGATTTCGAGCCCGCGGCGCCCGAAGCGCCGGCCGAAGTCGACGCCGCGGCGGCGACGATGCCGCCGGCCTTCTCGATCCTCGGACAGGAAGGTCTCGTCGAACCCGATGCCGCGCCGGACGGCACGCCCGCGGACCTGACGCGCGAGCCGCTGGCGTTTCCGGCCGGCCGGGATGCGCGGTTGCAGGCGCTGGCCCGGGGCGACGAAGGCTTCCTGCTCGCGATGGGTTACTCGACGCAGCGGGGCTGGGGCGGCTCGCATCCGTTCGTGGGCGAGATGCGGATGGGCTCGTGCGAGGTGGTGCTGGAGCCGCCGGAGCTGGGTTTCCCGATCAGCATCGGAGACGTGGTGCTGACCGAGTGCCAGATGGTGAACCAGTTCGCCGGTTCGAAACTGGTGCCGCCGCAATTCACCCGGGGGTATGGGCTCTGCTTCGGCCATGCGGAGCGGCGAGCGATGGGGATGGCGCTGGTCGACCGGGCGATGCGCGCCGAGGAACTCGGCGAGACCGCGGATGCGCCGGCGCAGAAGGTCGAATTCGTGCTCTCGCACTGCGACAACGTGGAGGCCACCGGGTTCGTCGAGCACCTGAAGCTGCCCCACTACGTGGATTTCCAGAGCGAGCTGGAGACGATCCGGCAGATGCGGCGGGAGGCGGAGATGCCGCTCGCGGAGGCGGCGGAATGAACGCGGGCTATAATTTCGCCTATCTGGACGAGCAGACCAAGCGGATGATCCGCCGCGCGATCCTGAAAGGCATCGCGATCCCCGGCCACCAGGTGCCGTTCGGCAGCCGCGAGATGCCGCTGCCGTATGGGTGGGGCACCGGCGGCATCCAGGTGACGGCGGCGGTGCTGGGGCCGGACGACGTGCTGAAGGTGATCGACCAGGGCGCGGACGACACCACGAATGCGGTGAGCATCCGGCGCTTCTTCGGCCGCACCGCCGGCGTGCGCACCACGACGCGCACGGCGGAGGCCACCGTGATCCAGACCCGGCACCGCATCCCCGAGACGCCGCTGCGGGAGGATCAGATCATCGTCTACCAGGTGCCCATGCCGGAGCCGATGAGCAAGCTCGAGCCGAGCCGGGCCGAGACCAAGCGGATGCACGCGCTGGCCGAATACGGTCCGATGCACGTCAAGCTCTACGAGGACATCACCCGCTACGGCCATGTGGCGACGAGCTACGACTTCCCGGTGATGGTCAACGAGCGCTACCTGATGTCGCCATCGCCGATCCCGGCCTTCGACAACCCGAAGCTCGACCGGATGCCGGCGCTGCAATTGTTCGGCGCCGGGCGGGAGAAGCGCATCTACGCGGTGCCGCCCTACACGGCAGTACGCTCGCTGGATTTCGAGGACCACCCGTTCCAGCCCCGCCGCGCGCCGGCCTCCTGCGCGCTGTGCGGGTCGGGCGAGAGCTATCTGGACGAGGTGGTGACGGACGATCGGGGGACGCGGATGTTCGTCTGTTCGGACACGGATTACTGCGGGGAGCGGCGGGGTGAGTGATCCATCAGGGAGCCTGTTGCAGGCGCGTGGCCTCGACCTCCGCTTCGGCGCCATCACCGCGCTGGACGACGTGGGCGTCGAGCTGTGGCCCGGCGAAGTGCTGGCGATCGTGGGCGAGTCCGGGTCAGGCAAGACGACGCTGCTCAACGTGCTCGCAGGCCGGGTCAGGCCGGATGCGGGGGTGATCACCTATCGCGATCCGGCGGGGGCGGCGCACGACCTGCTGGCCATGGGCGCGCCGGCGCTGCGGGCGCTGCACCGGTCGGATTGGGGCTTCGTGCAGCAGAACCCGCGCGATAGCCTGCGCATGCGGGTGTCGGCCGGCGGCAATGTTGGCGAGCGGCTGATGGCGGCCGGCGAACGGCATTACGGGTCGATCCGCGCCACCGCGGCCGACTGGCTGCGCCAGGTGGAGATCGACCCGGCCCGCATCGACGACCTGCCGGTCACCTTCTCGGGCGGCATGCTGCAGCGGCTGCAGATCGCGCGGACGCTGGTCACGCACCCGCGGCTGGTGTTCATGGACGAGCCGACCGGCGGGCTCGACGTCTCGGTGCAGGCGCGGCTGCTCGACCTGGTGCGCACCCTGGTGGCGCGGCTGGGGATCGCGGTGGTGCTGGTGACGCACGACATCGCGGTGGCGCGGCTGCTGGCCGGGCGGATCGTGGTGATGCAGCGGGGCCGGGTCGTGGAGACCGGGTTGACCGACCAGGTGCTGGAGGATCCGCAGCATCCGTATACGCAGCTGCTGGTCAGTTCGGTGCTGCAGGCATGATCATGCTCGAAGGACTCGGACTGACCAAGGCGTTCGTCCTGCACCTGCAGGGCGGGGTGCGGATCCCGGTGCTCGACGGCGTCGACGTGTCGCTCGCGGCGGGGTCGTGCACGGTGCTGGCGGGGCCGTCTGGGGCGGGGAAGTCGACGCTGATGCGGGCGCTGTATGGCAGCTACCGGATCGATGGCGGCGCGATCCGGGTGCGCCATCGCGGCGAGTGGGTCGACATCGCCGGCGGCGATCCGCGGCTGGTGCTGGAGGTGCGACGGGAAACGCTCGGCTATGTGAGCCAGTTCCTGCGCGTGGTGCCGCGGGTGTCGGCGCTGCAGATCGTCGCGGAAGCGTCGCCGGAGCAGGACGGGCGGGCAACCGCGGAGGCGCTGCTGCTGCGGCTGAACATCCCGCGGCGGCTGCACGGCTTGCCGCCGGCGACGTTCTCCGGCGGCGAGCAGCAGCGGGTCAATCTGGCGCGGGGGTTCATCGGCGGCCACCCGATCCTGCTGCTGGACGAGCCGACCGCCTCGCTGGATGCGGCGAACCGCGACGTGGTGATCGGCCTGATCGCCGAAGCCAAGGCACGCGGCGCGGCCCTTGCCGGAATTTTCCATGACAGCGCAGTCCGCGACGCCGTGGCGGATAGCGTGTTGACCATCTCTCCCCTAAGCATCGCCGCATGATCATTCTGACCAATGCGCGGCTGGTTCTCGACCACGAGATCGTGGACGGGACCGTGGTGATGGACGGGCTCGAAATCGTGCAGGTCCAGCCCGGGCGCAGCGCCGCCCCCGGAGCGTTCGACCTCGACGGCGACATCCTGATGCCCGGCATCGTCGACGTTCATACCGACAACCTCGAGCGGCAAGTGCAGCCGCGCAGCAACGCGCGCTGGCCGTCGCGCTCGGCGATGCTGACGCATGACGCGCAATGCGCCGTCTGCGGCGTGACGACGGTGCTGGACGCGCTGTGCCTGGGCGATCTCGGCTTCGACAAGGACCGCATCAAGACCTTCCATGACGGGGTGCGCGACCTCGATGCGCTCGACGGCACCGGCTTGTTGAAATCGGAGCATTTCCTGCATCTGCGCTGCGAGATGCCGGCCGACGACGTGCTGGACCTGCTGGAGCCGGTCGCCGATCATCGGCTGGTGCGCATGGTGAGCCTGATGGATCACTCGCCGGGCGTGGGGCAGTACGCGGATCTCGACCGGTATCGGGCAATGCGCCGCCGCGAGGGCATCGCGGCGGAGACGATCGAGCGGCGGATCAACGAGTTGCAGGCGCAACGGGCGCGGATGCGCGATGTGAACCGGCAGCGGTTGCTGCAGCGGATGGCCGGATCGGGCGTGGTGCTGGCGAGCCATGACGACCGGACCGAGGCGGAGATCGAGGAGAACCATCGCGACGGCATCCGCATCAGCGAGTTCCCCGTCTCGATGATCGCGGCCAAGGCGGCGCGGGCGCGGGGCATGCAGGTGATCGCGGGGGCGCCGAACATCGTGCGCGGCGGGTCGCATTCCGGCAACGTGTCGGCGGCCGAGCTGGTGCGCGAGCGCGCCGTCGACGGGCTGGCCAGCGACTACGTGCCGGCCAGCCTGGTCGAGGCCGCGTTCGCCTGCGTCGAGCAGACCGGGATCACGCTGCCGGAGGGGGTCGCCATGGTGACGGCGGCGCCGGCCGACATGGCCGGGCTGACGGATCGCGGACGGATCGCGCCGGGTCTGCGCGGGGACCTGGTGCGGGTCCGGGTGCATGAGGGCGTACCGGTCGTACGCCAGGTGTGGCGCAGCGGCGAACGGGTGATCTGAAGCTTACGCGGCCGCGAGCCGGTCGAGGTCGAGACGGCGGAGCGCCGGCGCGCGCCAGGCGATGAAGAGGACCACGGCGAGCGTGATGGCGCCGCCGACGAGCACGGTCGGGACGGCGCCGATGGCGGCCGAGACCAGGCCGCTCTCCAGCGCGCCCAGTTCGTTCGACGACCCCACGAACACCGATTTGACCGCCGCGATGCGGCCGCGCAGGGCCTCGGGCGAGGCGAGCCGCAGGATGGCGCTGCGGATCACCATGCTGGTGCCGTCGCACAGCCCGGCGAAGAACAGCGCCACGAGCGACAGCGCGAAGCTGTGCGACAGGCCGAACACGATGATGCAGAGGCCGAAGCAGGCGATGGTCGCATGCAGCACCCGCCCCGCCCGGCGGCGCGGCAGCAGTCGCGTGCAGAGCAGCGCCGCCAGCAGGCTGCCGGCCGCGATGGACGAGCGCATCAGGCCGAACCCCGCGGCCCCGACGCCGAGCATCTCGGTCGCGAAATACGGCAGCAGGGCGGTGACTCCGCCGAAGAACACCGCGAACAGGTCGAGCGCCATCGAGGCCCAGAGCACCTGGTGGCGGAACACGTAGCCGATCCCTTCCAGGACGCGCGCCGCGACGCTGAGGGCGCTCCCCTCGTACGGCACCGGCGGCTTGGCGCCGACGCCGACCCGCAGCAGGATCGAGGCCAGCAGGAACAGCGCCGCCAACCCGGCATAGGTCGCCACCGGCCCGGCCCATGCCCAGGCGAAGCCGACCACGACGGGGCCCAGCACGTCGGCGGTGCGGGCCGACGTCGCCAGCAGCGGCACGCCGCGGAACACCAGATGCAGCGGCACCACCCGGGCTTCGAGCCCGGTGGCCGCCGGGCTCTCGAACGCGCGGACCGTGGCGGCGAAGAAGGCGACGATGAACAGCGCCGGCAAGGTCGCGGCCGGGTCGAGGCGGGCTACGGCCGCCAGCACCAGGGCCAAGCCGGCCAGCAGCGTCGTGGTGCGCAGCATGATGGACCGGCGGTCATGCCGGTCGGCGAAGTCGCCGCCGAGCAGGACCAGGGTGACGCCAGGGATCGCCTCGACCAGCCCGAGCAGCCCGACGAACAGGGTCTGGCCGGTGATCTCGAAGATCTGGAAGCCGAGCAGCACCGTCATGGCAGCGGCGGCGAAGCGTTCGGCGACGTTGGCGGCGAGGAAGAAACGGAATTCGCGGAGGCCGAGCAGCTCCCGCACGAGGCCGGTTTCAGTCAAAGAAATGAGGGTATTCCTTGGGGGCTCGGCCAGAGAGTAGACGCGCGGCGCCGAACGGGGCAAGGAATCGCTATGCGAACTCCCCTGCTCTTCCAGCCGATCACCCTCCGCGGCATCACCGCCAAGAACCGCATCGCGATCTCGCCGATGTGCCAGTACACCGCCGAGGACGGTCTCGGCACCGACTGGCACATCCAGAATCTCGGCGCCAAGGCGATGGGCGGCCCGGGCATCGTGTTCACCGAGGCGACGCATGTCTCGGCGCTGGGGAGGATCACGCCGGGCTGCTTGGGCCTATGGACCGAGGCGCAGCGGGATTTCGCCCGCCGGATGGTGTCGCTGATCGAATACGGCGGCGGCGTCGCGGGCATCCAGGTCGCGCATGCCGGCCGCAAGGCCAGCAGCCAGCGCCCGTGGGAGGGCGGCAAGGCGCTGCGCCCGGAGGCTGGCGGCTGGGTGCCGTGGGGGCCGAGCGCGATCGCGTTCCACGATGACGGCGTCGAGCCGCACGCGATGAGCGAGGCCGACATCCACACCGTCATCGACCAGTTCGCCGAGACCGCCCGCCTCTCGCTCGAGGCCGGGTTCAAGGTCATCGAGTTGCATGGCGCGCACGGCTACCTGATCCACTCCTTCCTCTCGCCGCTGAGCAACACCCGCAACGACGGCTACGGCGGCGACCTGCGCGGGCGTTCGCGCCTGCTGATGGAAGTGGTCGAGGCGACGCGCGGCGTTTGGCCTGACGACCTGCCGCTGTTCGTCCGCCTCTCCTGCACCGACTACACCCCGGGCGGCCTGACGCTCGAGGAGGTGACCGAGCTGTGCGGCTGGCTCAAATCGGGCGGCCAGGTCGACCTGATCGACTGCTCCTCGGGCGGGATCGAGTCCACGATGCGCATCCCGTCGCTGCACCCGGGCTACCAGGTCCCGTTCGCCGACCGCATCCGCGCCGCGACCGGGATCAAGACCGGCGCGGTGGGCCTGATCCGCGCCCCCGAGATGGCGGCCGAAATCGTGGCCAACGAGCGCGCCGACCTGGTCTTCATCGGCCGCGCCGTCCTCGCCGACCCGGCCTGGCCGCTCCACGCCGCCAAGGAACTCGGCGTCAAGCCGGAGCTGGTGCCGCAATACGCGCGCGCTGACATCTGATTCGTCATCCCCGGGCTTGACCCGGGGATCCAGGACGTTAAGCCCGCGCTTGCGGCACGGTGGACCCACGGGTCAAGCCCGTGGGTGACGACAGCGCGGGATTTTCACTGGACAGGGTTAAGCTTGCCCCGACCGCGCGTCTCTCTTATAGACGGCGGCTTCGCTGCCGGTCGGTATCGGCGGCCACGCACAGGACACTCCGATGAAGCCCGGCATCCACCCCGAATACCATGAGATCACCGTCATCATGACCGACGGCTCGCAGTTCAAGACCAAGACGTGCGCCGGCAAGGCCGGCGACACCATCCGTCTGGACATCGACCCGAAGTCGCACCCGGCCTGGACCGGCGTGCAGCGGATCATGGACACCGGCGGCCAGGTGGCGAAGTTCAACAGGAAGTTCGCCGGGATCGGCCTCAAGAAGTAGCCCGAGTTCGCGATTTTGTTAAAGGCCGTCCCTTGAACCGAGGGGCGGCCTTTTCTATTTCCGTAGTGTTCGAGGCGCCCGCTAGGGGCTTTGAAGACGACCCCGGTCGGCTCGTATGAGCGGCCTAACATCGACCTTGCTTCTTGGAGGTTTACCGTGACGACTCTCGATTTCTCCCCGCTTTTCCGTACCGCCATCGGCTTCGACCGCATGGCCCGTCTGGCCAGCAACGCGCAGGATGCGGCCAGCGCCCAAAGCTACCCGCCCTACAACATCGAGCGCACCGGTGAGGATAGCTATCGCTTGACGATGGCTGTCGCCGGGTTCAGCGAAGACGAGCTGGAACTCGTCGTCCGCGAGAACACGCTCGTGATCGCCGGGCGGGTGAAGGCCGAGGACGACAAGTCCGAGCTGCTCTACCGCGGCATCGCGGGCCGGGCGTTCGAGCGCCGCTTCGTGCTCGCCGACCACATCGTCGTCGAGAACGCGGACCTCAAGAACGGCCTGCTGCATGTCGGACTGAAGCGCGTGGTGCCGGAGGCGCTGAAGCCCCGCCGCATCGCGATCGGATCGGTCCAGGCGCCGCAGCCGGTCATCGCCAACGACAGCGCGAACGAGACTGCCAAGGCAGCTTAAATCGGCAGCCTAATTCGCTAGACCGAGGGCCGGGTCATGACCCGGCCCTCACTCTCAAAATTTAAACAAACTATCCGCCGCGCTGCGATGGCCGCGCTTGGCGGCGATCTGCGCGTCCGCCCGCGCGATCTCGGCCCGCAACTCGGCGATGTAGCCCTCCAGCTCCGCGATCCCCATCCGATCCAACATCAACGGCGCCAACCGTGGCCGAATTTCGTCCTCTTCCATTGCCATAGTGCCCTCGTGCCGGTTCGAACGCAC
Source organism: uncultured Acetobacteraceae bacterium (assembly GCA_964657565.1). Lineage (GTDB taxonomy): Bacteria > Pseudomonadota > Alphaproteobacteria > Acetobacterales > Acetobacteraceae > JAVVHH01. The sequence continues at coordinate 15,761 of CAZZVQ010000046.1, read as the reverse complement.
CATACCCAGCGTCACGGGCTTGACCGCTACCACGCCGCAGCCCCATATCCGCACTCCCTCGAAATTGAACCGCTGGCCGCGACCCTCTCCGGCGACCGGCGAAGGACAGTAATGCGATGAGTCTCCCGTTGATGCCGAAAGCCACCGCCGTGTGGCTGATCGAGAAGACCGCCCTCACCTTCACCCAGATCGCCGATTTCTGCGGTATGCACCCGCTCGAGGTTCAAGCCATCGCCGACGGGGAAGTTGCGCAGGGCATCGTCGGCTACGACCCGGTGGCGAACCAGCAGGTCACCAACGACGAAATCAAGCGCTGCGAGAAAAGCGCCGACGCCCGCCTCAAGCTGATGCCGCCGGCCAACGCCTCGAAGGTCAAGCGTGGCGCCCGCTACACGCCGGTGGCCAAGCGCAATGACCGGCCCGACGCCATCGCCTTCGTCCTGCGCAACTTCCCGCAGCTGACCGAGGCCCAGGTCATCAAGCTGCTCGGGACGACCAAGGACACCATCCAGAAAGTCCGCGAGCGGACCCACTGGAACAGCGCCAACATCAAGCCGCGTGATCCGGTGATCCTCGGCCTGTGCAGCCAGACGGACTTGAACGCCGCGGTCTCCGCCGCCAACGATCGCCTCGCCCGTGACGGCCAGGCGATCCCGGTGCCGCCGATGCCGGAAACCGAGGAAGCCGCGTAGACCGGCGTTACGTCGCCTTCGTCTCCTTCAGCCGGGCCTCGACCCGGCGCACGGATTTGACGATCGTCTCGCCGACCCGCACGACGACGGGGTCGGAATGCGCGAGCAACCGGTCCGCCACGAGCAGCACCGGCGAGAGCATCCCGCGGATGTCATGCCGTAACGACGACGTGGCCGCTTCCAGCGCCGCCAGCCGTTCGAGTTTCGCCGCCACCTCCGGGTCCGTCATGGCTCACGCACCCGGCGCGTAGAAGCCGATTCCCTCGTCGTGCAAATCCGGCCGGGTCGCCAAGATGGTGTCTCGCTCGGTTGGGTTGATCGAGTAGAAATGCGTCCCCTCCGTGAGGTCGAAGAAGCGATACACCGGCAGGGCGGCCGTATCGTCGACGGCGAGGCCACGGCGGTCAGCTGCACCCCTTCGTAGACCAGCTCCGGCCGCGTCTGGATCACCGTATTCCGCTCCGCCTCGCTCTCGGAGTAAAAATGCGTGCCATTCACGGTATCGAAGAAGCGAAAGATGCCCAGCGCGCCGTTGCTGCTGACCTGCCCATAGCCGTCGTCGTCCAGTATCAGCGCGTTCACTTGGCCCCGAACCGTGACGCTGTCGCCGGCGGGGAGGCCGCTCAGGGTGACGTCCTGGTGACCGCGCGCCCGTAGCGCAGAAATTGCTCGCGGAACTCCATGCCGAACCACTCCGCCGCGAAGACGCTCTCCTGGAACACGTCCAGCGCCGCTGCCAAGGAGGCCGGCATCCCCACCGGCGTCTGCTCGAACAGCCGCCGATGCTGCCGCAATCCGTCCAGCCCGGCCCATACCAGCGCCCCAAGCGCGAGATAGGGCGAGGCTCCCGCATCCCCGTAATCCAGCTCGATCCGGGCCGGCACGCCCACGCCGTCATCGCCGATGTCGCTGTGCAGCCGGAGCGGGCCCGGCCGCCCCTCGACCGACAACTCGGTCCGCAGCTTGCCGGCCGGATACAGCCCGGCCCACGGCGCCACGACCGCCGCCAACGCCGGTAGATGATGCACCACCCCAGCCGCCCAGTGTTCCGCCTCGTCCGACAGGCCATGCTCGCCGCTGCGATCGGCCATCGCCGGCTGCCCGAACCCGTCCAACAGGGCGACGCCGATCCGCACCCGTCCCAGCCGGACACCGTTGCCGGCCGCGAACGCCTCGATCAGCTCGCGCACGATCACCGCCTGATCGGCGGCCGCGATCCCCACCGCAGCTGCCGCCGCGACCTCGAATTCGCCGGGCGCATCGCCGGGCTGCATGCAATCCGGCACGATCGCGTTCGCCCGCATCGCCGCCAGCAACCGTCCCAGCAGCGGCGCCTGCCGTCGCAGCGCCCGCAGCGTCCGCCCTTCATCGCCGACCGCATCGGGCAAGATGAAGCGCTGCCCGAACCCGGCCCGAACCGTCAGCCCGAACTCCGCATGCAACGCCGCCAGCGCCCGGCGCAGGAAATAGCGCGGGCAACACGCCCACGGCGCGCCGTCCAGTTCCAAGACGTCGCCCAGGAGCAGCACCACATCCGGTGCCCCTGGCGCCGGCACATAGGCCCGCGTCGCCGGGTCCGGCAGCAGCAGCAGGTCCGGCGCGGCGGAGACCACCGGGTCCGCCGGGTGCCGCAGCGGCAGGTGACCCGGCAGCACCACGCCCCGCGCCATCAGCCGCTGCAGCTCCGCCCACGGCACCGCGACGCCGCGCAGCGAGCCCGACAGGTCGTTGGTGCCGATGAACGCCAATGTCTCCGGCCCAGGCGTCTCAGATATGCGCGTCTCCGGCTCGATCATGCCAGCAGCGACCGGACCAGGCGTCGCAACTGCACCTGGGCATGGTATCGCGACAGCCCGGTCCGAATCACCGTATCCGCCCGCCGCCGCTTCTCGCGGTCCGGCATCTGCCGACCGATCACCGCCGCAATCTGCGCCGCCGACATCGTGCCCCGCCGCCGCACCCGCGCGCGCTGCACCCCCGCGGGCGCACTCACCACCACCACATGGTCGACCCGGCGCTCGCCCCCGGTCTCCAGCAGCAACGGGATGTCCAGCACGGCCAGCCGGCGCCCGGCCCGCCGCGCCCGCGCCAGGAAGCGCCGCTCCGCCTGCCGGACCAGCGGGTGCACGATCCGCTCCAGCCGCTTGAGCGCCGCCTCGTCGCCCAGCACCGCCTGGCGCAGCGCTCCCCGGTCCACCGCCCCGCTCCGCACGCTGCCGGGAAACGCGGTCTCGATCGCCCGCACCGCGGCGCCCCCGCGTGCCTGCAGCCGATGCACGGCCGCGTCCGCGTCGAATACCGGCAACCCGGCCCCCCGCAGCACCGTCGCCGCGTTCGACTTGCCCATGCCGATCCCGCCCGTCAGCCCCAACACCTTCATGCGGACACCATCACCACCGGGCCAGCCACAGCCCCGCCCCGATCAGCCCGATGCCGGCGACATGATACGGATGCAGCGTCTCGCCCAGGAACAGCACCGCCAGCACCACGCCGAACGCCGGCATCAGGTGCACGTACTGTCCCGCCCGCGCCGGGCCGACCAGCTCGACCCCTCGATTGTAGAACAGATAGGCCAGGAACGCCGGGAACACGCAGGCATACGCGATCGCGAACGCCGAGACCGGCGTCATGATGAACCGCGCCCCTGCCTGGGCCTCGACCACCGCCAGCGGCACCAGGAACACCACCCCCACCGCGAAGCTCGCCGCCAGCAGGCTGAGCGGATGCACCGCCGGCTTGAGCCGCAGCAGCGCCGAATACAGCGCGTAGCACACCACCGCGACCGTCACGATCGCATCGCCCGGGTTGACGTCCAGCGAGCGCAACACGGTGAACGACCCCTTGCCGGCGATGCTCGCCACGCCGGCCAGCGACACCATGATCGCGACCAACTGCCGCGCCGTCGGTCGCTCGCGGAACATCAGGAACAGCGCCACGATGACGAACAGCGGCGTCACGGATTGCAGCAGCAGCGCATTGATCGCCGTCGTGCTGTGCAGCCCCCGGTACATGAGGTTGTTGAACGCATCGACGCCCAGCAGTGCCAGCGCTGCCACGACCGGCCACCCCCGCCATAGCGCCGCGCTGTCCCGCCGGAGGTGTGGCCAGGCCAGCGGCGCCACGATCACCAGCGCGCCGCCCCAGCGCAGCAGGGTGAACAGCGATGGCGGCACCAGCGCCGCCGCGGCCCGTCCGCTGACGATGCTGCCGGCCCAGAACAGCATCGCCAGCGCCAGCAGCAGCGGGCCACTCCCCCACAAGCGCGCCCCGTATCGCGCAATCGCTGGCCTTGGTTGGACTTCACTCACACGCGCCACCATAGGTCCGAACGCCGCCCGTGGCAGCCCCCGCGCTCGCGCGTCAAACGTGGGCGCGCAGCCACTCTCCCACGGCCCGATACATCCGCACCTTGTCGTCGGCCCGGATGAACCCGTGCCCGGCGTAATCGAAGGTCTCGAACCGGGTCGGCACGCCCCGCGCGCGCAGCGCCGCCTCCATCTGCACGCTCTCGCCGAACGGCACCCGCGGATCGCGCTCCCCGTGCAGGAGCAGCATCGGCACCCGGACGCGGTCGACATGCCGGATTGGCGAGATGCGGTCGAACAGCGCGCGATGGCGGAGCATGTCGCCATACTCCTCGCTGCGATGCGCCCGCCGCCACGGCCCGGTCCCCTCCAACAAGGTCACGAAATCGGCGATCCCATAGACATTGACCGCCGCGCACCAGAGCTCGGGGTATTCCGTCACCGCGGCATTCACCATGTAGCCGCCATAGGACTGCCCCATGACCGCGATCCGCGCCGCATCGATCTCCGGCCGCCCGGCCAGCCACGCGCGCCCGGCCGCCAGATCGTGCACCGAGTCCAGCCGCTGCTCGCGGTCGTCGGCGTCCAGCCAAGCCCGGCCGTAGCCGCTGCTGCCGCGCACGTTCGGCATCAGCACGGCATAGCCCTGCGCGAGCAGCGCCTGCATGTCCGCCCGGAACCCGGCCCGCGCCTGGCCCGCCGGTCCCCCATGCACCCACACCACCGCCGGCCACCCCGTCGCGGGCGCCGGTCCCGGCGGCACCCCGAGCCAGCCCGGGATCACCCTGCCGTCGAAACTCTCCCACTGCACCAGGTCGAACGGCCACGTGGGCAGCTCGAGCGCCGGCGTCCAGACCGCCCGCACTTCCCCGTCCTCCCACACATACAGCCCGGCCGGCCGCTCCGGCGCGCTCCACGCGAAGGCCAGGCGCCGCCCGTCCGCCGACCAGGCAGGGTCGGTTGCCACGCCGGCCTCGAAACCGGCCACCGCCGGCCGCTCGCCCCCGCGGGGCCCGACCCGCAGCACGCCGTAGCCCCGGTCGTTCTCGATCGTCGCGAGCAAGCCGCCCGTCGCCGCCAGCGCCCAGGCCTCGACCTCGCGATCGGCCGGCCCGAACTCGATGTCGGCGGTGCCGGTGGCCGGGTCGATGCGGCACAACCACGTCAGGTCGCCGCCATGCGCGTCGGAGAGCCCGAGCCACCCGTCGCCGTCCCAGCGCAGCGCGCTGAACCGCCCCGCCCGAGTCCGCGGAACGAACTCCGCCCCGCCGTCGAGCTGCACCACGAACGGACGCTGATCGGTCGTCGCCCGCTCCTCGACCGCGATCATCCGCCGCCCGTCGGCGTGGAACGGCCCTGCCGTCACCTCGTGCCGGCCTTCATGCACGCGCTGCCGCGCGCCCGTGGCGATGTCCTGCAGCAGGATGTCGTAATGCGCCGGGTCGCGGTCGTTGGCCGTCAGGCTGAACCGGGTGCCGTCCTTGCTCCAGGCGCCGGCACCATGGATCACCTCGGGGGCCGCGGTCAGCGCCCGCCGCTCGCCGCCGTCGAGCAGCCAGAGCTGCTGCCGCTCATCGCCGCCGGCATCGATGCCGTAGAGCAGACGGTCGTCGGCCGGCGCCCGGCGCAGGAATGCGACTTTCTCGTCGTGGTCGGTGAGCCGGTGCGCCGCGCCGGTGCGCAGGTCGAGCGACCATATTTGCTGCTGCCCTGCACCCCGCAGATGGAACAGGGTATTCCCATCGACGGAGAAGCTGGAGGCGCCGGCGGACTCGAGGCGGGTGTACGGCGTGGGATCGATCATCCCAGCACCGTACCCGCCGTCGTCAGGCTCTAATAGGCTGGAAGTTCGCCGAGCAGCTTGTCGAGCGTGATCGGGAAGTCGCGGACCCGGATCCCGGTCGCGTTGTAGATCGCGTTCGCGATCGCCGCGCCGGCGCCGCAGATGCCGAGCTCGCCGATGCCCTTGGCGTGGATCGGATTGGCGTGGATGTCCCGCTCCGGCAGGAATACGACCTCCAGCTGCGGCACGTCGGCGTTGACCGGCACATGGTATTCGGCGAGGTCGTGGTTGACGACCTGGCCGGTGCGGGGGTCGTGGATCAGCTCCTCGGTCAGCGCCCCGCCGATGCCGAACGTCATGCCGCCCAGGCACTGCGAGCGGGCGGTCTTCTCGTTCAGGATCCGCCCGGCCGCGAACACGCCGAGCATGCGCCGCACCCGCGTCTCGCCGGTGACCGCATTGACCGCCACCTCGGCAAAATGCGCGCCGTAGGAGGCCTGGTTGACTTCGCTCTTCTGCTTGCCGGGCTTGATGGTGCCGGTGGCTTCAATGCCGTCGCCCACCAGTTCGGCAAGGGCGACGGTGAGGTTGTCGCCGATCGCCTGGCCGTCCTTGAGCGTCAGCGCCTTCTCGTCCACGCCCATCGCCTTGGCCAGCTTGCCGCGCAGGTGCTCGCAGGCGATGTAGATCGCCGAACCCGAGGAGCAGGCGCCCCACGAGCCGCCGGAGCCGCCGGACGGCGCGTCGTTGGTGTCGCCCAGCTCCACCGTGACCCGCGCCATCGGAACGCCGAGCATCTCAGCGGCGACCTGGGCGAGGATCGTGTAGCTGCCGGTGCCGATGTCGGTCATGGCGCACGAGACCGTCACGCTGCCATCGGCGTGGATCGCCACGTGGGCCGAGCTCTGCATGAGCAGGTTGGCGCGGGCCGCGGAGGCAACCCCCATGCCGACGAGCCACTCGCCCTCCCGCCGCTCGCCGGGCTTGCCGCGGCTGTGCCAGCCGAACCGCTTGGCACCGTCATCCAGCGCGTCGAGGAGCCGGCGGGAGGAGAACGGCACGCCCTTCTCCGGATCCTCGCTCGGCTCGTTGACCCGGCGCAGCTCGATCGGATCCATCCCGAGCTTCTCGGCCAGCTCGTCCATCGCGCATTCCAACCCAAGCAGGCCGACCGCCTCGCCGGGCGCGCGCATGGAGCCCGACAGCAGCCAGTTCACGCGGACCAGGTCATGCGTGATCTTCCGGTGCTTGCCGGCGTAGAGGAAGTGCGTCGAGAGGCCGGCGGGCTCGAAATAGTCGTCGTCCGCCAGGTTGGAGGCGACCGTCTCGTGGCCGATGCCGGTGAGCTTACCGTCGGCCGTGGCCGCCAGGCGCAGGCGCTGCGACGTGTTGGAGCGGCGCACGGTCGCCTCGAACACCTGCTGGCGCAGCATCACCGCCTTGACCGGGCGCCCGAGCTTCTTGGAGGCCAGCGCGGCCGCCACGCTCTCGGGCGCGATGCCGAGCTTGGAGCCGAAGCCGCCGCCGATGAAGCGGGAGATGATCCGCACCTTCTTCTCGGACAGCCCGAGGGCGCCGGCCAGTTGTTGGCCGTCCGAAGTCGGCATCTGGTAGGAGCCGTAGAGGGTCAGCCCGTTATCGTCCCACGTGGCCAGGGAGGCATGCAGCTCCATGGCGGCGGAGTTCTGGCTCGGGGTCGTGTAGGTCGCGTCGATCGACATTTCGGCCTGGCGCATCGCCTTGTCGATGTCGCCCTGCTCGAACTGCGCGGGGGTATTGTTGTCGGGCAGCTTCTTGTCGTGCTTGGCGTCGGTGGAGAAGCCGAACACGCCTTCGCCGCGGTCGTAGACGATGCCGAGCTGCAGGGCCGCGTCGCGTGCCGCCTCGAAGCTCTCGGCGACGACGATGGCGATGATCTGGCCGAAATATTCGATCGTCTTGACGCCCTGCGTCGGCGCCGACGTCTCGCCGCCCTGCTGCGGGACCCGGGTGAAGGTGTCGAAGTCGATGACGACATCGATCACCCCCGCCATCGCCTTGGCCGCCGCCGTGTCGATCGAGCGCACCTTGCCCTTGCCGACCGTCGCGCTGACCAGCACGCCGTAGGCGACGTTCTCCAGCTGGTATTCGGCGGCATAGGTCGCCGCGCCCGACACTTTCTTGGGCCCGTCGACCCGGTCGAGCGGCTTGCCGAGCACATCCTGGACGGTGTGGTCAAGCAGGCTTTCCGGGATCGGCCGGTCCATCGTGAGGGTGACGTCGTCGCTCTTTCCGAAGCCGAACATGGCTATGCTCCCGTCAGGTCGCGCAGGCACGCGGTCAGCGTGCGGCGGGCGAGCGGTATCTTGAAATCGTTGCTGCCTTGGCCCTTGGCGTCGGCCAGCAGCAGGTCGGCGGCCTCGGCGAACAGCGTGTCCGACGGGGGCTGGCCGATCAGCGCCTGCTCGACGACGCTACTGCGCCACGGCAGAGGCGCCAGGCCGCCGAAGGCCAGCGCCGCCGAGGCGATCTTGCCGCCCTGCATGCTCACGATGCCGGCCACCGAGACCAGCGCGAAGGCGTAGGAGGCGCGGTCCCGCACCTTGCGGTATTGCTGCCGGGCGCCGTCCGGGGTGGGCGGCAGCTCCACATGGGTGATGAGTTCGCCCCGCTCGAGCACGGTCTCGATCTCCGGCGTGCTGCCGGGCAGGCGGTAGAATTCGTGGATCGGGATACGGCGGCTGTCGCCATCGGGCTTGAGCGTGATGATCGTCGCGTCCAGCGCGCGCATGGCCACCGGCATGTCGCCCGGATGGGTGGCGATGCAGTGCTCGCTGGTGCCGAGGATGGCGTGGATGCGGTTCGAGCCGCCAATCGCGCCGCAGCCGGTGCCGGGCTCGCGTTTGTTGCAGGGGCTGGCGGTGTTGTAGAAATAATAGCAGCGCGTGCGTTGCAGCAGATTGCCGCCCGTGGTCGCCTTGTTGCGCAACTGCCCGGTGGCGCCCGCCAGCAGGGCCCGGCTCAGCACTTCGAAGCGCGACCTTACCCGCTTGTCGGCCGCGAGATCGCTGTTCGGCACCAGCGCGCCGATGCGCAGGCCGCCGCCGTCGATGTCCTCGATATCGGCCAAGGCGAGGCGGCTGACGTCGATCAGGCGGTCCGGCGTTTCGACCTGGATCTTCATGAGGTCGAGCAGATTGGTGCCGCCCGCGATGAAGCGCGCGTGCGGCGGCGTCGCGCCGCGGACGGCAGCCGCCGGGCTGTCGGCCTGCTCGTAGGCGAAATTCCTCATGCCTCCGCCCCGGCGACTTCGCGTATGGCGTCCACGATGTTGGGGTAGGCGGCGCAGCGACAGATGTTGCCGCTCATCCGCTCGCTGATCTCCGCGTTGGACAGTTCGGCGTGGTCGAGATCCTCGGTGACGTAGCTCGGCCAGCCCTTGGCCACTTCGTCGAGCATGCCGACGGCCGAGCAGATCTGCCCGGGCGTGCAGTAGCCGCACTGATAGCCGTCATGCCGGACGAAGGCGTCCTGCAACGGATGCAGATTGCCGACCGTGCCGAGGCCCTCGATCGTGGTGATCTCGTCCTGCTGGTGCATCACCGCCAGCGTCAGGCAGCTATTGACCCGGCGCCCGTTGATCAAGACGGTGCAGGAGCCGCACTGGCCGTGGTCGCACCCCTTCTTGCTGCCGGTGAGGCCCAGATGCTCGCGCAGCAGATCGAGGACTGTGGTGCGGATATCCGGGTCGGCCTCCCGCGCCTGGCCGTTGATCATGAATTTCATCGTCGCGTCCTTTAGCCGTCGGTCCGGTACCCGTGGGCCTAGCGCTCCGCCGGGTGCCGAGTTGCCGGCGCCGTCGCAGACGTGACCACTTGCACAAGGGCACAGCGGCTAAACATAATCGCGTGATGGATTTGCTTCAGAAGCTCGAGATCCTGGCCGATGCGGCGAAATACGACGCCTCATGCGCCTCGTCCGGCACCGCCAAGCGCTCGTCGATCGGCGAGAAGAACGGCGTCGGCTCGACGGAGGGCATGGGCATCTGCCACGCCTACGCGCCGGACGGCCGCTGCATCAGCCTGCTCAAGATCCTGCTGACCAATTCCTGCGTGTACGATTGCCTCTATTGCATCAACCGCCGCAGCAGCAACGTCCGCCGCGCCCGCTTCACCCCCGAGGAAGTCGTCACCCTCACGCTCGGCTTCTACCGCCGCAACTGCATCGAGGGCCTGTTCCTCAGCTCGGGCATCATCCGCAGCCCGGATTATACGATGGAGCAGGTGGTGCGCGTGGCCAAGCTGCTGCGCGAGGAGCACGGCTTCCGCGGCTACATCCATCTCAAGACCATTCCGGACGCCTCGCCCGAGCTGCTGGCCGAGGCGGGCCGCTATGCCGACCGGCTCAGCATCAACGTCGAGCTGCCGACCGAGAACAGCCTGGAGCGTCTCGCGCCGGAGAAGGACATGGCCGGCATTCGCCGCTCCATGGGCCGCATGCGCCTCCGCATCGACGAAGCGAAGGCCGAGCGGAAGGGGCCCCGCTTCGCCCCGGCCGGCCAGAGCACGCAGTTGATCATCGGCGCCGATGCCAGCTCTGACCGCGATATCCTCGACCTTTCTACTAACCTGTACGGCAATTACGGTCTGCGCCGCGTCTATTTTTCCGCGTTCAGTCCCATTCCCGACGCCTCCGCCATACTGCCGCCGGCCAAGGCGCCGCTCTTGCGCGAGCACCGGCTCTACCAGGCCGACTGGCTGATGCGGTTCTACGAATTCGACGCCAAGGAGCTCGCGCTCGATGCGACCGGCAACATGGATTTGTCCATGGACCCGAAGCTGGCCTGGGCGCTGCAGCACCGCGAGCAATTCCCCATGGACGTGAACCGCGCCACCCGCGAGCAGCTGCTGCGGGTGCCCGGCATGGGCGTCAAATCGGTCGACCGTATCATCCAGGCCCGCCGCCACCGGCGCTTGCGCATGGACGACCTCGCCCGGCTCCGCTTGCCGCTCGGCAAGGTCGCCCCGTTCATCATCACCGCCGACCACCAGCCCGGCGCCCAGCTCGACAGCCCCGCCCTGCAGCAGCGCCTCACCCCCAAACCGGTCCAGACCGACCTGTTCGCGTGACCCAAACGTCGTCATCCCCGGGCTTGACCCACGCTTCGTCATCCCCGGGCTTGACCCGGGGACCCAGGCCATCGAGCCCGCGCTCCCTCCACCTTGGACCCACGGATCAAGTCCGTGGGTGACGATCACGCGTGAAGTCGGTCGTCCTCGCCCACCAAGTCGACTGGGACGGCTGGCGCGCCGCCGCCCGCACCCTGGCGCTAGAGGGCACTCCGCCCGAGGATGTCGTCTGGTCCGTCGGCACCCCCGACGACCTGTTCGCCGAGGGCGAGCGCCCGGCCCCGCCCCCGGCATCCGGCAGCTTCACGGTGCCGCGTTCGCTCGTCTCGCTGGCCGAGACCGTGATCCAGCACAGCGACCCCGAGCGCTTCGCCCGCCTCTATCGCCTGATCTGGCGCGCCAACCGCGGCGAGAAGCACCTGCTCGAGATCACCACCGATCCGGACGTCCATGCGGTCCAGGAGCTCGCCAAATCCGTCCGCCGCGACACCCACAAGATGCGCGCCTTCGTCCGCTTCCGCGAAGTTCCGGACGACAGCGGCCTGAAATACGTCAGCTGGTTCGAGCCCGACCACTACATCGTCGAGGCCAACGCCGCCTTCTTCGTCCGCCGTTTCGCCACCATGGTCTGGTCGATCCTGACGCCCTACCGCAGCGTCCATTGGACCGGCGAAGCGCTCGAATTCGCTCCCGGCGCCAGCCGCGCCGACATCCCCGACGACGACCGGCTCGAAGCCTATTGGCGCGCCTACTACAGCTCTATCTTCAACCCGGCCCGCCTCAAGATCGGCGCCATGACCTCCGAGATGCCGCGCAAATATTGGAAGAACCTGCCCGAGGCCGCCGCCATCCCCGACCTCATCCGCACCGCCAACGCCCGCGTCGACGCCATGGTCGATCAGCCCGTCATCTCCCCGCCCCGGCCGCCAAAGCCCTCTCCCCCCGGGAGAGGGTTGGGTGAGGGTGGTCCCGCAGAACCCCCCCTCGCCACCGCGGCCCAAGACGCCGAAGCCTGCCGCCGCTGCGACCTCTGGAAACCCGCCACCCAGGTCGTGTTCGGCGAAGGTCCGTCCGACGCCCGCATCATGATGATCGGCGAGCAGCCCGGCGATCAGGAAGACCTCGCCGGCCGCCCCTTCGTCGGCCCCGCCGGCCAGCTGCTCGACCGCGCCATGGCCGAAGCCGGCCTCGACCGCACCCAGATCTACGTCACCAACGCCGTCAAGCACTTCAAATTCGAGCCCCGCGGCAAGCGCCGCATCCACGCCAAGCCCGGTACGTCGGAGATCACCGCCTGCAAATTCTGGCTGGAGATCGAGCGCGGCACCGTCCAGCCAGCGCTCACCGTCATGCTCGGCGCGTCCGCCGCCCACGCCGTCCTGGGCCGCACCGTGACCATCTCGCGCGAACGCGGCCGGCCGATACCGCTCTCCGGCAACACCCAAGGCTTCGTCACCGTGCATCCCTCGTACCTGCTGCGCCTGCCGGACCAGGCGGCCAAGGATCGCGAATACGCCGCCTTCGTCGCGGATTTGCGCCATATCAAGGAGCTCGCCGGGTCGCCTTGACGCCGGTCCCGCGGCGAGGCGATGTTCGGCCCGACAACCCCGGTGACCCCCACATGCGACATGACCCGGCCACGCGGGCCACCTTGATCCGGATCGCGGCCGTGGCGCTGGCTGCCCTGCCGATCCGGACCGAGGCGCAAACCGCGCGTCCGCCGCCCCGCACCGCCCAAGCCACCACGCCCGTGCCGGCCACGCCGCAGCAAACCACCGCCTCGTTCGCGGATTGGACGCTGCGCTGCACGCAGACCGGGTCGGGGCCCAAATTCTGCGAGGTGGTGCAGAACATCCAGCAGAACGACCGTCCCGTGGCGCAGATCGCGGTCGGTCGGCCGGTGGCGGGCCAGAAGCTGCAGCTCACGCTGCTCGTCCCGCCGAATGTCTCGCTCCAGTCGGGGCCCGGCCTGCTGGCCGGCAGCGAGGGCGACACGCCGCCGGTCGTGGCGCTGTCCTGGCGACGCTGCGTGCCGATCGGCTGCATCGCCGACGCCCCGTTGGCCCCCGAAATGGTGACCAAATTGCGCGGATGGACCGACCCGGGCCGCATCGTGTTCATGGATGCCGCCGGCCGCCCCGCCGGCGTGCCGTTCTCCGCGCGCGGGCTGGCGCAGGCGCTGGATGCGCTGACGAAGGAAGAGGGCGCCGGCTGACATTTGGGCGATTTGTGCGGCAGACAAACGAACACGAAACGGTGTATCAACGGTGCCGAGCATTACAGGAATTTCGCCCCATGAAGTCTTGTCGTTCGCTGATGCTGGCCGCGTCGGTCTCGGCCGCTCTCCCGCTCGCCGGCCTGTCGCCGGCCCGCGCGCAGGGCAATCCGTCGGCCGATCAGATCATGCGCTCCCTGCAGCCGAGCGGCGGCATGCTGGGCACCACCCGCGGCATCCGCCCTGTAGCCCCGAGCGCGCCGGCGCCCGCGGCCTCGGCGCCCGCCGCCGCCCCGCACCGGCCAGGCACCCAGCCCGCTAGCACGAGCGCCACCTCGGCCGCGCCCGCCGCCACGCCGGCCGCCATGCCCTCGGTCAGCCTCACGGTCCAGTTCCCCAACGGCTCGGCCGAGCTGACGCCGCAGGCGATGAAGACGCTGACCGAGCTGGGCAAGGCGCTGTCGAGCAACACGCTGAGCACCTACCGCTTCCGCATCGAGGGCCACACCGACACGGTCGGCTCCGCCGATACCAACAAGGCGCTGTCCGAGCGCCGGGCCGAGACGGTCGTCACCTTCCTGATGTCGCGCTTCGGGATCGACCGGTCGCGGCTGGATCCGGTGGGCATGGGCGAGGACGGGCTGCTGGTGCAGACGCCGGCGAACACGGCGGAGCCGCGGAACCGGCGCGTCCAAGTCATCAATCTCGGTGCCTGAGCGGCGCCTCCGGCTCCGCCCCCCCGGTCCATCGGACCAAAAGGCACCTGGGAACGACGACGACACGGTGCAGGTCGTGCGTCCCGCGGCGGCCCCCGCGCGGGCGCCGTGGGTGGTGGCCGGCGTGGCCGTGGTCGCCGCCGCGGCGGGGGTCACCGCGTGGATGATCACGGGCCGGGCGCCGCCCCCGCCGCTTCTGGCCGCCGCCACCCCGCCGGTCGTGGTGCTCCCCGCTCCGGCTCCTGTGGCGGTCGTTCCGCCGCCTCCCGCAGCGCTGCCGCCCGAGCCGATCCAGGTGGCGACCGAGGCCGACATCGACGGCGAAAGCCCGGCCGTGCGCACCATCCTGCGCTTCGCCCTCAACCCGGCCATCGTGGTGCTGGATTTCCCCACCCTGGGCGAGCAGGGCCGCATGCTGAACCGCGTTGCCGCCTGGGCGGAGAAAGCCGGGGTGCCGCATGACCGGCTGCTGAACGACACGGAGCTCGCCGACGCCATCACGGCCAGCGGCGCCACCCCCGAGACGTACTACTATGGCCACGATTACCGCGGCGGCGACATCCGCCGCTTCTTCGAGCTGGCCGAGCGGGACGGCGTCGCGCTGAGCGGGGAAGAACGAGAGCTGCGCCGTCTGATGCTTCGCGCTGGGGCCGAAGCGGCCGGGTTCGGCGCGCTGATCACCGTGGTCCGCGCCAGCCCGGAGGTGCGGATCACGCCCGAGGCCCGCGCCGTGATCCTGCATCACGAGCTGTCGCACGGCGAGTATTTCACCAGCCCGGCCTACGCCGGCTACGTGCAATCCTTCTGGCAATCCATGCTGACGGCGAAGGAACGCGCGTCGTTCCAGGCCTATCTTGCCTCGGAAGGCTACGACCCGGCCCTCGAGGACGTCATCCGCAACGAGACGCAAGCCTACCTGATGGAAACGGCCAGCCGGGAGTTCTTCGACCCCGACCGGCTCGGCATCGCGGCGGAGCGGTTGAAGCAGATCCGGACCGAGTTCCTCACCGGCATGCCGCCGGGCTGGCTGCGCGACAGCACCGCCGCGCTGTTGCCGTCCCTGCCGCTGCCATCGGACCCGGCGGCCAAGCCCCGCCGGCCCTGATCACCGCGCCGCCGGCGTCGCCGGCCCGGGTTTCGTCTCGATGATCGTGGCCGTGGCCGCCACTGAACCGCCGCGGCGGCGCAGGGCCTGCATCGCGGCGCCGAGGTTGGACAGGTAGGCCGCCAGGGGCTGGTCGTCCGAGGGCGGACGCGTGAATAGCGGGGCGGTGCTCGCCACCGCGACCACCATGTCGGTGCCGAAAGGCGGGCCGGCACGCCATCCCACGAAACTGCCACGGGGCTGGCCGAAGGTGAGCGAGGCGCGGGCCGGGTAGGTCTGCGACGGATAATCCGTGCTCGGCACCAGCGGTGAGACGGTCCCGTTGCTCTGGACGTAGGCCATGTGCAGATAGCCCGCGAAGGCCGGCATCGTCACCCGCAGCCCGATCACCTGCTCGTCGACCAGCGGCGCCGCACCGCCCTCCTGCTCCAGCGAGGCCACCGCGGAGTCCGGCACGCCCCGCAGCAGATCCAGCGCCGCGCAATAGGGGCTGTCGACGCTGCGGACCTTCCAATCCACCCCGGCCGGGTCGGCGACGGCGGCGGCGTTGCGGACGGCGTTGACCGCGTCGCCGGCGCCGGCGAGGCCACTGACGACGACGCTTCCGGCGCCGGTACTGACCCGGGTCAGGCTGCACGGGATGCCGGGAAGGCTGGCGCCCAGGAGGGACGCGATTTCGGCGGGCGACCGGGTCGGGGTCGCGGGCGGCGCGAGTGGCGCCGGCGGTTTCGCCGGGGCTGCCTCGGGCGGCGGGGTGTTCAGCGCCTCGACCGGAGCGGGCGGAACTGGCGCCGGCGCGACCGGCGCGGGGATGCCGACGGTTTCGGGGGGGGTGGG